>NZ_CAJXPA010000257.1 GCF_913058035.1 uncultured Paraglaciecola sp.
TTATACCCCACCGACACATCATTTTTATTCAAGATAGCGGTTTAATCTGACTCACATGTTGCAGCTTGTGAGCCAAATTGTATTAAATTAGTTAATTATTTTTTTATTTCGATTAAGATATTGATTTTGAATGATTTTATTTTAAATAATTAAATTTATTATCACATGGTGTGATATTTTTGTTAACTGTATATGTTCATTATTGTTAACAATAATTGAGCATTTTTGTTCATTACTGTTCAATTTTTTGTTCATTAAGTCGTTCATCTATTAAATTTATGACTAAATAAACTTATTTATTTGGCGAATGGATTTTGTATGCAGATGCTCAGATAATAAATAATAATGCTAAAGAAAAATATAAACAATACTTAAGTGATTGATTTTAATGATTTAATAACGTTTTTATTTAACATGACGACTGACACAACTTTAGTTATATTCGAATACTGGCTAAAAGCTGTTATTTCAAGTACAGTAATTACATGGCTTTATGGTCAAATGTTGTTCAATAACAAAAAAACAACAAATTGTAGCGTTAGCGTGCCTCGCAAATCACTTCCCTAAACATGCCAAAATAGTGAGAAAGTACAATCCAATGAATATTAAATTGAAAGTGAAAACATATTAACAATGTCTCATCAACACGACAAAATAATCGAAGATTCTTGGCAGAGATGTAAATCTTTAGGACTATTGACCACGCACAATCCAGTCATAGAAAAAGTCAGCAAAGCTGACTCAAGTATTTTGAGCGAGCAGTATTTTAGTTTGGTTCATACAACCGACTCAGAAGTGCTTCCTTATTACCAAAATATTCTTTCCAATGCACAGTGCCTAATCGTATTAACAGATGACAAAGGGATCGCACTTAAAAGTTGGGGTGATAAAAGGTTTTTATCTTCCATACACCAAGAACACTTCACCGCTGGTATAGATTGGAAAGAAAAGTATAACGGCACTAATGCGATTGGCACGGCACTGTATTGTGGTGAGGCAGTACAAATCCAACGTGACGAACATTTTCTGAAATGTAATCGTTTTATGATTGGTTCAGCAGCGCCTATTTACGATGTAAACCAGTCCCTTTTGGGAATGTTAGATATTTCAAGTGATTCATATCTCCCTCAAACTCACACCCTTGGTTTAGTTAAGTTGATGTCTCAAGGGATTGAAAATCGATTACTTGTTAGCAGCTATAGTGAACAGAATTTCATGCTCAGTTTCAATACCAACATGGACAACATAGACAGTCAGTGGTCTGGTTTAGTAGTTTTCGATTCAAACGGTATTATTATCTCTGCTAATCGCAGAGCTGAGTCATTGTTAAGTCATGATCTTGCATTAGTAAATGTAGCGGATATATTTGGCATATCTGCTGCGGTTTTAAAAAATCAGCCTGAACAGATACCGTTTGCTGTGGTTGCGCTCGAAAAATATAAAATGTATGGGTTAATTAAAAAGCCATTATCCAAGGGTATTTACCCTGCGAATTTCCGTAAAAATGAACACATTCACGATAACAATAAGCTGGCTGATACTGCTATGGATGGTATTTCAGAGCACAGTGAATCAGATAATAAAATTGCCATCCCTCTTGATGATTTTGGGTTCGGTGATGAGAAACTCAAACGATATATTGACCAGGCTAAGCGGGTAGTCAACAAAACTATTCCTATACTCATTCACGGTGAAACCGGAGTGGGCAAAGAGGTGTTCGTCAATGGCCTTCACCACTACAGTGAACGCAGATCGTATCCACTCGTGGCCGTTAATTGTGCTGCCATCCCAAGTGAACTGGTCGAATCAGAGTTATTTGGCTACGAAAAAGGCGCATTTACTGGGGCAAATACAAAAGGGTCAATTGGGCTCATCAGAAAAGCGC
The DNA here is from genome assembly GCF_913058035.1 of uncultured Paraglaciecola sp. Taxonomy (GTDB): domain Bacteria; phylum Pseudomonadota; class Gammaproteobacteria; order Enterobacterales; family Alteromonadaceae; genus Paraglaciecola. The sequence continues at coordinate 1,886 of NZ_CAJXPA010000257.1, forward strand.
ATAAAGGTACGCTGTTTCTTGATGAAATTGGAGAGATGCCCCTTAATGTACAAGGTAGATTATTACGTGTTTTGCAAGAACGCTCTGTCACACCTCTAGGATCATCAAAAGCCTACTCCGTTGATATTAAGTTGATTTCAGCAACGAACAGAAGTTTAAAGGATGAAGTAGAGAAAGGCAGCTTTCGCCAAGACTTGTATTATCGAGTCACCGGCTTAAATATTGAACTCCCCCCTCTTAGAGAGCGTTCTGATCGCAGACATCTGTTTGAGAAAATAAACCAAATGCATCAGCAATCCGACGTTAAAAATTCTCTATCAACTAAAGTAATGGATTTGTTTCACAAACACCCTTGGCCTGGCAATATTAGGCAATTGGTGTGTGTGCTACAAATTGCACAGGCTATGGCAGATAATGGCCAAATTCAAACATGGCATCTTCCCGATGATTTTTTTCAAGACATACAATCGGAAAATCAGTCTGAAACTGCTGCAACAACCCTTACTGCCAATGGCTTGTCCCCCTCCAAAGCAATTGAAGCTTTTGAAACTAAAAAATCAGATGAGATCAACCAAATGATTGGCACTTATAACCACTTTGCGGGTAATGTATCAAAGACTGCTAAAGCGCTCGATGTCAGCCGAAATACATTGTACAAGAGGTTGAAAGAGGCTGGAATCAGATGACGAAAGTAAAATGTGGGCCTATTGCCCTCCCCCTGGCGCTTTTATTAAGTATTTGTCCTGATCAAAAATAAACAGTTTATGCAGTGGTACATAAACTTTAATCATTGCATCGGTCTTGTACGCATGAACCCCTGCTAAGTTTAATACGAGCTTAAAGATGCTATTTGCAGTATGTATAATAGTTCCAGAACCACTAATTTCAGCCAGTTCAACACGCATCGTCAGTTCCAAATCATCGTCATTAAACGGCGTGAGTCTAATGTGCCCCGGTCTTAAAGCAAAAAAGTATTTCCCCGATTTTATCCCCTCCATGGCATGGGTCTTAGGGAAGGTAAGTGAGCCACCTAAACTTACTTCATGACCACTTATGGTGCCTGAAAACACACTTAATGGAGGTTCACTTAACATCATTGCAGCATCGATATTTAAAGGAGTACGATAAATATCTGACGCGGGTCCCTGCTGAATAACCTTTCCTTCTTGAAGAAGAACACATATACCACCTAAAGCCATGGCTTCTTGTGCTTCTTGTGTTGCGTAAATTGCGATGGTATGTCGGCTTTTGAGTAAGCTTTTGAGTTCGCTTCTTAGCTCTTCACGTAATTTGTAGTCCAAGTTTACAAAGGGTTCGTTCAGCAAAATAACTTTTGCTCTTTTCACCAACGCTCTGGCTAAGGCTGTTCGCTGCTGTTGTCCTCCTGATAATTCAGCTGGATATCGGTCTAAGTAGTTCTCAATTCTAAGGAGTGTAGCGACTTCAATCACTTCTTTTTGTATTTGAGGTTTCTTGATTTTCATAACGCGAAGAGGAGAGGCGATATTTTCGAACACGCTCATATGAGGGTAGTTGATGATTTGCTGATGAACCATTGCCACGTTCCTTTTCTGCACAGGAATATTAGTGGAATCAATCCCATCAATAATTATCTTGCCGTGAGTAGGCTTTATCAACCCGGCAATCAGTTTAATCAGAGTAGACTTACCCGTTTTACCTCCTTTGGGGCCCAGTAAAACCGTAGCGCTACCCGGTTCAAAAATCAGATTTACATTATAAACTGGTGCATCATTGTTACCACTGAAACTGACATCTTCGAAAATAATAGACACGACAAATCTTGATCAATAAAAACTATCTAAAATAGTAAGCCATTTAACTCATGGTTTATAGTCAATTTTTAATGTGGCAAAAAATTATACAGCTCTTTCACCCTGTCAATATCTCGCCTCATTCCTTATCTGACTGCACACGCTTAACAGAATTTTTCCACCCTGCATAAAGAGTGTCTCGTCGTTCTTTACTCATAACGGGTGTAAATCGTTGCTCGACTTCCCATTTAGCAGACAGAGCCTCAAGCGAGTCAAAAATACCCACTTTTAAGCCGGCTAAATAGGCAGCGCCTAAAGCTGTAGTTTCGGTAATGATAGGACGATCAACCGGCGCTCCCAATATATCCGCCAAAAACTGCATGACCCAATTGTTAGCTACCATACCGCCATCAACACGCAATTTACTCGGCCGCGTTCCATCTTTCTCCATTGCTTTTTGTAGGTCTTTGGACTGATAACAGACCGATTGTAAGCCAGCAGTTACTATTTCCTTAATACCTGTGTCTCGAGTTAATCCAAAAATTGCTCCTCTGGCGTTTGGATCCCAATATGGAGCACCTAACCCAGTAAACGCAGGTACCATATACACACCATGCTCAAGAGATGTTTTTTCAGCAAGAGACTCAGCATCAGAGGCGTTGGCTATTATTTTTAGTCCGTCTCTTAACCATTGGATTGTTGCTCCAGCAATAAAGATACTACCTTCTAGTGCGTATGTTGGCTTACCATTTAGTCTGTAAGCAATAGTTGTGAGCAGTCTATGGCTAGACTTTAATGCCACGTCCCCCGTATTGACCATCATAAAACATCCGGTACCGTAGGTACTTTTTGCCATTCCCTTTTCGAAACAGGTTTGACCAAAAAGAGCAGCTTGTTGATCACCTGCCATACCATTGATGGGGATCACAGTTCCAAACAAGCGTTCTTCTGTTGAACCAAAATCATCGGATGAGTCTTTAACCTCGGGTAAAAGACTGTCTCTTATACACATTGTACACCTCC
>NZ_CAJXPA010000258.1 GCF_913058035.1 uncultured Paraglaciecola sp.
CTAGTAAACAGAGTGAATTTCAATCTATTTTGCGCAATGATGGAATACAAAAAGTAATCGATTTGATGAATGACACCATTAATAAGCCGATTAATATTAACGCCCAAAAGAAGGGACTCTAAGTGACTAAATTAGAAGTGATTGAGTCAAGTAGAGGTTATTATATTTTACAAGGCGAGTTAAATCGCAACAATATAGCTAAATCAGCTGCTTTGGCGACCCTTAAGAAACATGACATAAGCCAAGCTAGTAATGATGTTTCTATCCTAGATATGTCTGGTGTGAGCCATTCTGATACTGCAGGGTTAGCGTGGTTGATGAATTTTTTGAAAGATAACCAACAACAAAATATACATTTTAAACTTAAAAACATCCCAGAAAGCCTAATAAAGCTTGCAAAAATAAGCGACGTAGAGGGTTTTTTGTCGGTACAATAGCAGAATAACTTTTTAAATCTGGACTTTTCATGGACAATAAACAAATCGAAGCACTTTTGCTTGAAGAATTAGGCTTAGCGGAAGTACATGTTAAAGCTGATGGATCTCATTTCCAAGTTATTGCTGTGAGTGATCAATTTGAGGATATGAGCAGGGTGAAAAAACAGCAGTTTGTTTATGCGCCATTAGCGGCAAAAATTTCCGAAGGTAGCATGCATGCTGTTTCTATTAAAACATTCACTGAAAGTCAGTGGAAGCGTGAGAAAATGTTTAATATTCCGCAATAATATCCGCAATAACATCATTTCAGTAATATCGAATAGAGTGTAATCATGGACAAACTAATTATTGAGGCTTGCCAGCCTTTAAACGGAACGGTGCCTATTTCAGGCGCCAAAAATGCTGCGCTGCCCATTTTGATGTCAAGCATATTGGCAGAATCGACTTGTTATTTCGATAACGTTCCTGAGTTGAGAGATATTCACACCAGCTTATCTTTGTTAAGTGAACTCGGTGCAAAAGCACACCGTCATGATGGTCAATCTGTAGTAATTGATCCTAGTTCGATAAATAATTTCAATGCCTCCTATGAGTTGGTCAAGACCATGCGTGCATCTATCTTGGTGCTAGGGCCACTTTTGGCTAAGTTTGGACAAGCTAATGTATCCTTACCTGGTGGTTGCGCTATTGGTGCGCGTCCAGTGAACTTGCATTTGCAAGGACTTGAACAAATGGGTGCGAAGATTGATGTGGACAGTGGTTACATCAGGGCATCCGTAGATGGAAAATTGCAAGGCGCACATATATTTATGGATGTCGTCAGTGTTGGTGCTACAGAAAACTTGATGATGGCAGCATGTTTGGCACAAGGTGAAACTATTTTAGAAAACGCCGCCAGAGAACCAGAAATCGTAGACTTGGCTCATTGTTTAAATGCGATGGGCGCTAAAGTGTCACATGCTGGAACCGACAAAATTATTATTCAAGGTGTTGAGTCCTTATCAGGATGCCGTTACCGTGTGTTACCGGACAGAATTGAAACCGGTACGTTTTTAATTGCTGCGGCAGTAACAGGTGGAAAAATTCGCTGTGCACACGCGGCACCTAAAACCCTTGAAGCAGTGCTTGATAAATTATCTAAAGCTGGCGCTAAACTATCAGTTGGTGATGATTGGATTGAGTTGGATATGACCAATAGACGGCTTAAAAGTGTAGATATTAAAACGGCTCCACACCCAGGATTTCCGACCGATATGCAGGCGCAATTTGTTGCGCTTAATTGTTTGGCACAGGGAACAGGCGTAGTGACTGAAAACATTTTTGAAAACCGATTTATGCATGTGCCTGAACTACAGCGAATGGGTGCAAATATATCATTACAAGCCAATACTGCTGTTTGTCACGGTAAATCGACTTTGAAAGGTGCCCAGGTCATGGCGACTGATCTGCGGGCTTCAGCTTGCTTGGTTATTGCAGGGCTAGTGGCAGAAGGGCAAACAACAGTAGATCGCATTTACCATTTGGACCGAGGCTACGAACACATCGAGAAAAAGCTAAACGGACTAGGTGCCAATATTAAACGTGTGAAAGATTAATTACGTATTTGACTTTTAAGATTACTATGGCAATTCAGCCACTACCATTTCTAATTTTAACATGGCCCCATTTCTGTTCACTTCGAAGGTAACACTATTACCTGGTTCCGTATCAGCAATGTAATCAAGAGTATCGCGAATACTAACAGCTGGAATTTTGTTTACAGATATAATTAGGTCTCTAACCTGTAACCCACCTAATTCTGCTGGACTTCCCTGACTTATCGCTGTCACTATAATTCCAGCACTGTTTGGACCCGCCTGACCTACAAAACCTAGTGCTCCGCGTGTGACTTTGCCAGTAGAAATTATTTCATTTAAAATTTTGTTTGCTAACTTATAAGGTACTGCAAACGACACTCCATCAACCGATTCAACTCGACTACGACTAGTGCCAATTTTGAAGTTCGCGTTGTTAATACCAATTAAAAAACCTTCACTATCAATAAGTGCTCCACCAGAGTTACCTTCGTTAAGCGCAGCGTCTGTCTGGATGTAATCAAAATAGTTGTTGAGTTCATTGTTGCTGATCCGACTAACAATGCCTTTTGTGACCGTTTGTCCCAAATTGTAGGGATTACCTAAAGCCAACACAATGTCACCTACTAACGTCTTAGGATCATCTAATTGAGGGATGGGGTGAAGATTTTCTGCTGTTACGCTTAGTACCGCCAAATCAGTTACCTTATCATAACCAACAATTTGTGCCTCTTCGAATCGACCATCTTGCAATCCAACTATAATCAGTTTGGCATTAGCAATAACGTGATAGCAAGTCAGAATATAACCACTTGATGTCATAACTACACCAGAACCCAAACTATTACGTTCTACCGGACGTCTTCGATTGTAACCTGCACTATCGATACCTGTACTATATATATTTACTACAGCTGGGCCAGCAGCATTAACCGCTGAATTTAAGCTTAACTTTTTTGAAGAAGAGTCAGTATTAATAAATAGCGTCAAGGGTAGGCCACTACCTTGGCGTAGATCAGGAACTAGAAGTAGGATGACCGATGAAATGATCACGCCGATAAGAATAGATTTCAGTAAAAAAGAAAATGTTTTTTGCACAGGGATTTAGCATGTTACATCAGATAAGTTAAATAATAACATTGAAATCAGTGAGTTGATAGCAGAACTAAGTTCTAGCACCACTATCAACAGATAGATTTTATGAACGTATAACCAAATATAAAGACGAAATTCCACGTTTTATATTCAAAGCAATAACTCCTTTTGCCTCGTCCAACTCTGAGCGTAGTTGCATAACAGTATCAATCTTTCTGCGATTGATACCTATTATTACATCACCATCTTGCAAGCCAATACGAGCAGCTGGAGAGCGAGCCTGTAGATTTGAAATCACCACACCATTTTCGCCCTGTTTTGTTTCGCCATTACCCAGGGTCGCTCCTTCTAAAGCAGGGTGTATTTCTTTGGCTATAACTGCATTTTGTGTCGCATCACTGAGTACAACGTTGATTTTTTCGCGTTTCCCCTTGCGTAGTATCGTTAGTTCTAGCTCGGCACCAGCGCCTCTGCTGGCAACCTTTGCCCTTAACTCTTGGAAACTCACTACAGATCTGCCATCAATTTCCGTAATAATATCGCCTGCTTGAATACCGCCTTTCTCGGCTGCTGTGTCTGGTGATACTGCGCTGACAAATGCGCCTTGGTTGACATCAAGGTTCATTGCATCTGCCAAGCCAGAATCAATATCTTGACCAATAATTCCAAGCAAACCACGTCTTACTTCGCCAAACTCTATAATTTGGTCAACCAGACTTTTCATCATATTGGTTGGGATAGCAAAACCAATTCCAACATTGCCGCCATTAGGGCCAAAGATGGCTGTGTTAATTCCTACTAATTCACCACTAAGATTGACCAAAGCACCACCTGAATTACCTCTATTAATCGCAGCATCAGTTTGAATGAAGTTTTCATAACCACCTATATTTAATCCCGACCGGCCCAGAGCACTAACAATACCTGAGGTAACGGTCTGGTTTAGTCCAAAAGGATTACCAATTGCTACGACAAAATCGCCTACTCTCAACTCATCTGAGTCAGAAAGTGGCATTGCTGTTAACTCATCGGGTTCTATTTTTAATAAGGCAATATCACTTTGTTCATCAGCACCTAATTTTTTAGCTTTGAATTCGCGGCCATCTGTCAGTTTGACCGTAATTTCATCAGCATTATCAACTACGTGATTATTTGTCACTACGTAGCCTTCTTTTGAATCAATAATGACACCAGACCCCAATCCTTTAAAAGGCCTTTCTTGTATTTGTTCTTCTGAATCACCGAAAAAATGCTTAAACATTTCGGTACACGTTGGCGGGAAACCTGCGTACCTTCCACGGATATGCTTACAATTGCAGGAGTCGCTTCGTCTAACATAGGAGCAAGACTAGGTATCTCATTTTTATCTGTTGAAAAAAAAGGTATTGCAGCGTGAGACACTAAATTAACCGACATGCTTGCTGCAATTATACAAAAAGTTCCAACAAAACGTTTTACAACTTTATTCATCAACTATCATCTCCAACATCTAAATTAAAACAATACAAAGAC
>NZ_CAJXPA010000259.1 GCF_913058035.1 uncultured Paraglaciecola sp.
CTTCTTACTTCTAATAAATATTCAATAGTGTGCTTTACATCAGCCCATCCAACATTATTATTTTGACTATCTGTACCCGACCATCCAAATACTCGATTCAGAAAATGGTAGCTGGCGTCATCGAACATTGCCATATAGTGGCGGGTAGTCAAATGGCCCATCGAGTCACAGAGCCAAGGGTGGCAAACGCCTTTATAATCTGAAGTCATTAGCTTTTAATCTACTTATCTACTACGTTAGCGAGCTCAACCAAGGTATCGTGCTTTTTGAGGCCCAGGCTCTCTCTTGCTTGCGCGGGTGACTGAATGCTGGCGCCCATCAATTCAACAATTTTTCGGGCACGCTCAACCAGTTGTACGTTGGTGGCTAAAACACCTTTTTCGAGATAAATATTGTCTTCTAATCCTACCCTGATATTACCGCCTAGTAGCGCGGCTTGTGCAGCCATCGGCATTTCATTCGCGCCTAAACCAAATGCGGCCCAGTTTGCTCCTGAAGGCAAATTATCAACCATCGCTTTCATATTGGCTGTACTGCCTTCGGCGCCCCATTTGACTCCCATGCACAGCTGAAAAAGTGGTGATGCATCGATTATACCTTCAGCTATCATTTTTTTGGCAAACCAAATATGCCCTAGGTCGAATACTTCAAGCTCCGGTTTTACACCAAGTTTTTGCAGTCGTTTAGCACCTGTTCGCAGCATGTCTGTAGTGGACACATAGACATAATTATTCACATCATAATTAAATGAGCCGCAGTCAAGTGAACATATTTCAGGCAAAAGCAACTCTACATGCTCTTGCCGTTTTACCTGCCCAATCAAATCAGTATGCTGGCTAAATTCGGTTGGATTGCTGTCAGGCCCTAAAAATAAATCCCCCCCCATTCCAGTGGTGAGGTTAATGATGACATCTGTAGACTCTTGTCTTATTCTGTCCACCACTTCTTTGTATAGTTGAACGTCGCGAGAGGCCGCGCCGGTTTTTGGATCACGCACATGAATGTGAGCAATGGCCGCGCCAGCTTTGGCTACAGCAATCGCTTCATCAGCAAGCTGCTTGGGTGTAATAGGAAGATGAGGAGTTTTGTTCTCAGTCGGACCTGAGCCTGAAATTGCAGCAGAAATAATTATATTATGATTCATTTAGCGTTAACCTAAGTTGTATTAATCCGTTGAAAATTTTGTAAATAATCAACATATTAAAAACCCTAGCGTTTTCCTATGATTGAAATTCTACTGGAATACTATCGAATTTTTAACCTTATTTCAATTTGCCGGTATTTTATTACATTAGATATGTAGGCTTTTAAGTCAGCTATTGCAATCAAGCGATACTCACAATATTTTATTTAAAACGCAAAAATATTCTAACGCAGGGCGGTGAACAGATATAATGTCAATATGGATAAATTACTGGCGACAATAGTGATCAAGAGACGTATTCGCTGGCTGCTTTTTCTCGTGAAATACTTAGCTCTGGGTCAGCTTGTATTTGTTCAATTAACCACGTTTCAAATAGTTGAATTTTTTTATGTTCGAATTTCTCCTGACGATAAACAAAGTACCAATCACTGTGATGTTTAACACGCATGTCAGGAAAAGGTTCGATCAACATGCCTGATGCTAGCTCCTTGCAGACATAGGGCTGCATACCAAGTGCGACGCCCATACCTTGTAAAGCCGTAGAAATTGAATGGTCATAGCTATCAAATTGTAGTCCTGACTCTGGATCAACAGAAGTACAGCCAACCTCATCTAGCCAAATATACCAATCTCTTTCGGAAGGATACACCTGCAATATGGTGAAATCATTTAGTTGCTCGGGACGCTCTATTCGATCTTTTCCTTTGAGTAAATTAGGACTGCACACAGGGAATACATCGCTAGAGAATAAATATGAGTAGTGCAAGCCATTAGCCGCTCTATTTCCAATCATCACACAGGCATCCACGTCACTTTTATCAAAATCGACATCAAACTGCGAGGTGTTTAGCCTCACACTGATATTAGGATACTTGCTTTGAAAGTCGGGGAGTCTTGGTATCAGCCAGCGAATAGCCAATGTTGAATATAACTGAATCGTTAACACATCTGAGCGGGTGGGTTTTAAAATCAAGTCGGTGCCCTCTGCAATTTTATCAAAAGCATCGCGCAGAATAGGGTAATACTGTTTGCCAATTTTAGTCAGTGCCACTGAACGTGTTTTTCTAATGAATAATTCGACATTAAGCACATGTTCTAGTTGCTTTATTTGATGACTTATCGCTGAAACAGTCACAAACAGCTCATCGGCTGCATTTCTAAATGAACCATGTCTGGCGGCCGCTTCAAAACTTTTCAAAGAATTTAAAGGTGGGATTTTTTTACGCAAATGAATACCCTCTTGGCCTCTTGAACCTATCTATAGTTGAATTAATCTCAATCATGAACAAGGTAAATTAGTTTGTCAGAGCATATTATGCATGTCAATATAATGTTAAAAATGAGGTTTATATGACGCAATATGAAGACCATAATAGCCATAGTACACATGATATTCGTGTTGCCGTTCAGCATGCGCAAGAAATGCTGCATCACAACGCTTTCGCTGCGGCTGAGCAACAAGGTCGAGAAATTTTAAAATCATTTCCTAATGAACCTAATGCACTTTTTATCATCGGTGTCTCGCTCAAAGGCTTAGCACGTTTCAGTGAAGCTAGAAAAACCTTCCAAGTATTAGTTAAACAAACACCTAAATTTGCATTAGCGCACCAGGAGCTGGGTTTTACATTGCATGCCTTAAAACAAATAAGGCAGGCCATTATATCATTGAAAGATGCCGTTAACGTTGACACTCATTTAATTCACAGTTGGAAGCGCCTTTCTGAATTACTGCTGGCGACAGGTGACAGTCACGCTTCTGAACAAGCTTATAATAGTTACTTACGCTTTTCCGCGAAGCACCCTCTTTTAGGTGAAGCGCTGCAAGCTTTCATCGACGGAAAATTAGCGTTGAGTGAGCGTCATTGTCATGATTATCTAAAACAATCCCCCAATGATGTCAGTGCCTTGAGGTTACTCGCTGAAATAGCCATCAAATTAGGTGTGTTTGGAGATGCGGAACATTTGCTTGTGCGGTGTTTAGGACTAGCACCTGATTATCATCTGGCGCGTTTAAATTACGCACATGTTTTAAATAAACAGGAAAAAAGCCAACAAGCCCTATTAGAAATAGCCACCTTAGAAAAGCATCAACCCAATGTACCGCCACAGCAAATACTCAAAGCAGCTATTTTGGTAAGGCTAGGGCAATTTGAAGACGCCATTGCGCTGTATGATTCGTTAATTGCCAGACTACCTGAACAAGCCAACCTTTATACCAGTAGAGGTCACGCCCTCAAAACAATCGGAGAGCAAAAAGCAGCCATTGCTTCGTATAGACAATCCATCGCTTGCGCACCCAGTTACGGAGAAGCCTATTGGAGTTTGGCTAATCTAAAGACTTTTCGTTTTGAACAATCTGAAATACAGTTAATGAAAAAGCAGATGGAGATAGAACAGCTCCCTGCATTGGATCAGATCAATATATGTTTCGCATTAGGTAAGGCACTTGAAGACAACAAAGAGTTTGAACAATCATTTCATTATTATCAATTAGGTAATGCATGTAAAAACACTATTGAACGCTACGATGCCGACGAAACCACCGCACTAATTGAACGAACGATTACAACGTGCCCATCACCTGTCTTTGAAAATAATGATGAGCAAGGGTGCAGTAAAGCTGATCCAATATTTATAGTGGGTCTTCCTCGCTCTGGCTCTACGTTGCTAGAGCAAATATTAGCAAGTCATTCATTGGTGGATGGCACCAAGGAGTTGCCAGATATTATTGCGATGGTACGAAAATTAAGTGATCGTAAAAAACGTCACGAAATATCTAAGTATCCCGAGGTTATTGCTAAGCTTTCCTCGGAGCAACGCCTTGCTCTTGGGAACGAGTATATTAACAAAACTAGGATCCACCGCGGTGATGCACCTTTTTTCATTGATAAAATGCCCAATAATTTTGCTCATATCGGATTGATTAAGCTGATATTGCCTAACGCAAAAATCATTGATGCACGTCGGCAACCAATGTCCGCCTGCTTTAGTGGCTTTAAACAACTGTTTTCCACAGGTCAGGCTTTTAGTTATGACTTAGAAAACATTGCTCGCTACTACCAAGATTATCTTCACTTAATGGATCATTGGCAAAAAGTACTTCCACATCAGGTGCTCACTGTCTCTTACGAAGATGTGGTTAACGATTTTGAAAATCAGGTGAGACAACTATTATATTTTTGTGGCTTGCCTTTTGAGCAAAACTGTCTTGAATTTTATAACAACGCGCGCGCGGTCAACACGGCTAGCTCGGAACAAGTTCGACAGCCTATCAATACAAAAGGGCTCGACGCATGGAAACCTTTTGAAGCGTTCCTCACTCCATTGCAAAGCAAATTGTCATCTATATTGTGATCTATATTGCGATCAATGTTGTGAACAGACCTAGCCCACGTTTTATG
>NZ_CAJXPA010000260.1 GCF_913058035.1 uncultured Paraglaciecola sp.
ACTAATACTCGTACAGTTTTGAGTTTTTTCAAGTTTATATATTAATAATTTGGCGCATTGAATAATCAGCGTTTTACTTAAGTAATTTTGCAAAAAAACTAAAGAAGACACCCATTTTAAAAAAGTAGCAAAACAGCCGTTATGTTCTAATCTTTAAGGTACTCAAACAACCAAGGATGGTCTGTCATGCCTCAGTCACGTAAAACTCAAGTCAGTTTAATTGATACTCCCTATTACCATTGTGTTTCTCGCTGTGTTCGCCGTTCGTTTTTGTGTGGCAAAGATAAATTTACGGGACAGAGTTACGAACATCGCCGAGGTTGGGTCGAGGAGCGATTATTATTTTTATCGTCGGTATTTTCTATTGATATCTGTGCTTATGCTGTGATGAACAATCATACCCACGTAGTGCTGTGTGTGGACAAAGACTTGGCAGATAACTGGTCGATGGAAGAAGTGATAAAGCGCTGGCACCAAATGTACCAAGGCACGTTATTAAGTCAAAAGTATCAAAGAGGGGATAAGCTCAGTAAAGGTGAATGTATCAGCCTAGATGAAACAGTGACGATTTACCGTCAACGTTTATATGACATCAGTTGGCTAATGAGAAACCTCAATGAATACATAGCCCGTGAAGCGAACAAAGAAGATAAATGTACAGGCAGGTTCTGGGAAGGACGGTTTAAATCTCAAGCATTGTTAGATGAAAGTGCGGTTTTAGCGTGTATGGCTTATGTTGACTTAAATCCTATTCGCGCCAAGATGGAGACCACACCAGAAACGTCAAAACACACCAGTATCAAGCAACGTATACACTGTCTCATCAAAGGCGAACAACCTAAAAATCTGATGCGTTTTGTGGGCAATCACAGACAAGACATGCCTAAAGGCATGGCTTACAGCTTGATTGACTATTGTGAACTAGTGGATTGCACAGGCCGCTGTATTCGAGAGGATAAAGCGGGTTACATATATCAACATCATAGCCCCATTTTAGCGCGCCTCGGTCTCGACTTAGAGTAATGGTTGACCCTCACTACCGAGTTCGAAAAACACTTCAGCACCGCCGTTGGCAGTGAGCATATGTTGCAACAATTCAAACATCACACAAACCACCAACGTATACGAGGGATGGCAAAGGCCAGATCTTTACTTCAATCTGCTTGAATTACAACCCCATATATAGTCAAAGTCACTAACACAAAATGTGTCGAACCTTGCTGTCTGCAATTTGAATTGAGCGACACATTTCACAGCATTTATCTTCTTTAATTCCAAGTAAGTCGAACTTGTCACTTAAAAACATAAATAGCGTGTTGATACCCAACAATTTGGGCTTGTTGGTTACGTTGAGATTGAGTACTTTATTACTTTGGGTGTCTAGTTTAAGTTTTTATTTTATTATTTATAGCCAATAGCCAATAGCTTTAGGTATTCTATAAGTGAATTAACCCTAATCAAAAATTGGGTGTTTAATATTCAAGAGGGTGGGGTATATTATTGCTCGTATGGAAGTTGCTAGCTTATTCTTCGTTTTTAGTGCCGACTATTTTTTATTTTTGTAGTATTCACATGTTACCTAAAACACTGTGGCTTATGTTTGAATAATGTTTTGATTTTGTAATCAGCTTTTCTCGCTGATTAGTTATTTAACAGTAAAATTATTTGGAGTAAAAACATGGCTAAAGTGCTGATGATAACGGGCGATTTTGTAGAAGACTACGAAAACATGGTTCCCTTTCAAGGATTAATGGCTATGGGACACCAAGTTGATGCGGTTTGTCCAGAAAAGAAATCTGGAGAAACAATTTCAACAGCGATACACGATTTCGAGGGTGATCAAACCTATACTGAAAAACCTGGCCATAAATTTGAGCTCAACGCTTCTTTTGAAGATGTCAATGTCGCAGATTACGACGCTCTGTATTTACCAGGCGGTCGTGCACCTGAATATTTACGCTTAAATGCTAAGGTCATTGAAATTATTCAATACTTTGCAAATAGTAATAAACCCATCGCATCTATTTGCCATGGTCCACAATTACTGACTGCTGCTGGCGTATTAAAAGGTAAAAAAGTATCGGCTTATCCTGCTTGCCAACCAGAAGTAGAAATGGCCGGTGCTGAATACATTGATTTACCTATGGATGGCGCGATTACGGATGGTCAATTAGTGACCGCTCCTGCATGGCCTGCTCATCCTGCCATGTTGATGCAGTTTGTGGCATTGTTCTAAACTTAATCTACATCGAGAGGCCATTATGTGTCAGCTTTTTGTCCATGCCGAAAGTAGTTTATGGAGCAGCAGAACCAAATCACTTCGAATTCAAGGGGTTGTTACATCCATTCGATTAGAAGTGTTTTTTTGGGATGTTTTGGAAGAGTTGTCATTTCGTGATCATATGACGGTCAATCAGGCAATTACTAAGCTGTACCTTGAATCGCTTGATGCTGATCATGATATTGGGAACTTCACCTCTTTTCTAAGAGTCTGTTGTTCTCGTTATTTGTCGCTGATAGCTGATGGCGCTTTTTCCCGCGAAGTTGAATTTCCTTTAGGTGATGTCGATGCCAAACATATAATAGAGCAAGAGGCATTTCGTAGTAAACAACGCAAAGCACTTTTCAATCACAACTTAAATAAGCTTCCCATAAATTAATCTCCTGTCTGAATTGAGGCCCCAGCGTTACAGCACATTGTTGTGAGCTGGTAATAGATATCCATTTATAAACTGATTAAAAGTCAATAAAGCATCAATGCATTAAGTTGTAAGGAAAGTTAAAATGACAACAGTAGAACCGACATTAACGACTAAAAAGCAACAAATCATTGATGACTCTGCGTCTGCACTTAACATTAGCGATAACAAAAATGCAGTATGTAAGTATGACTTAGAATTTGCTACAGGTATTCGTCAGCCTAAAAAAAAGCTGAATTTATATCCCGATGCTCACATATTAAGTGAATTTGAAACGGCGTTAGGTGTTACAAATATCAGTGCGGACCCACGCAAAAACGAACATTTCCGAAAGGGTTGGCGTTCGGGTGGAGGGGCTGCACTCGCGGTCATTTTTCCACAAACACTCGAACAACTGTGGAATAGTATAAAAATTGCTGTCAGCAATAATCTTCTTATTGTGCTGCAAGCCGCGAATACCGGACTAACAGAAGGGTCAACACCAAATAAAGACAACTATGACCGACCCGTTGTTGTCATTAATACTTTAAGCCTAGATGAGTTGCATATTATCAACCAAGGGCATCAAGTTATCAGTATGCCGGGTGCGACACTGCATAAATTAGAAGAATCGCTTAACGCAATTAATCGGTCTCCTCACTCCATCATTGGCTCCTCGACTCTTGGTGCCACCGTTGTTGGCGGCATTGCTAATAATTCTGGTGGTGCGCTTGTTAAAAGGGGCCCCGCCTACACCGAACTCTCCATATATGCGCAGATTAATCAACACGGTGAACTTGTGTTAGTGAATCACTTAGGCGTTTATTTGGGTGAAACTGCCGATAATGTTATTCGTAATTTGCAGCAAGGAAACTTTGATGCCAGCAAACTTGAACAAGGTCAACGAAAAGCCAGCGACCAACAATACCAAACTAGAATTAAAGATGTAGATGCCAGCACGCCAAGCCGCTTTAATGCTGATCCTCGCCGTTTATATGAGTCCAGTGGTTGCGCTGGTAAATTAGCCGTATTCGCTGTAAGAGTCGATACATACCCTGTAGTGAAAAAAGAACAAAGTTTTTATGTGGGCACAAATAACCCAGAAGACTTGTATGCCATTAGGCGACTGTTACTGACCGGTTTAGAGCAAATACCTGAAGTCGGTGAATACATGCATCGAGATATTTTTGATGTGGCCGCTCAATATGGTAAAGACACATTTTTAAGCGTATTACATTTAGGGACCAAACGCTTACCTAAACTATTTGCTGTCAAAGGACGAGTAGATGCAACATTAAATAAAATTAGCTGGTTGCCACCTTACTTAAGTGACCGTGCAATGCAATTTTTTAGTCGCTTGTTCCCTGAGCATTTGCCTAAACGTATGCGAGCCTATCGGAAGCAATATGAACATCACCTAGTATTGAAATTAAGTAATGAATCTATTGAACAAGGACGTCAAATACTAACAGATTATTTTGCTCCGTCAGGTGCAGGTGATTTTTTTGAATGCACACCCGATGAAGCAAAAAAGGCATATTTGCATAGATTTGCTGCCGCTGGTGCCGCCATTCGTTACCAAACGATCCATGATAAAGAAGTGGGCGAAATGCTAGCCTTAGATATCGCTTTGAAACGCAATGAACAAAACTGGGTCGAATCCTTTGGGCCTGAAATTGAGCAATATCTGGAGAAAAAACTCTACTACGGGCATTTCTTCTGTTACGTGTTTCATCAAGATTACATACTAAAAAAAGGGGCGTGTGCAATAGAAGTTAAAAACCTAATGTTATCGCAACTTGACCAAAGAGGTGCTAAATATCCAGCAGAACATAATGT
>NZ_CAJXPA010000261.1 GCF_913058035.1 uncultured Paraglaciecola sp.
TTGTTTTTCAGCAAGAGACTCAGCGTCAGAGGCGTTGGCTATTATTTTTAGTCCGTCTCTTAACCATTGGATTGTTGCTCCAGCAATAAAGATACTACCTTCTAGTGCGTATGTTGGCTTACCATTTAATCTGTAAGCAATAGTTGTGAGCAATCTATGGCTGGACTTTAATGCCACGTTCCCCGTATTAACCATCATAAAACATCCGGTACCGTAGGTACTTTTTGCCATTCCTTTTTCGAAACAGGTTTGACCAAAAAGAGCAGCTTGTTGATCACCTGCCATACCATTGATGGGGATTACAGTTCCAAACAAGCGTTCTTCTGTTGCGCCAAAATCATCGGATGAGTCTTTAACCTCGGGTAAAAGAGATGCAGGGATATCAAATAATTCAAGTAGCTCTTGATCCCACTGCTGAGTATGGATGTTAAATATCATCGTTCTTGATGCATTAGTCGCTTCTGTCTTATGCTCTTTGCCACCCGTAAGCTTCCATAAAAGGTAGGTATCCACTGTACCAAAAGCCAATTCGCCTCGGTTTGCTTTTTCTCTTGCACCGGCCACCGAATCGAGTATCCATTTAATCTTCGTTGCAGAAAAGTAGGGGTCGAGCAATAAACCTGTCTTGTTACTTATTTTTTCTTCATAGCCAGCGTCTGCAAGTTCTTTACAATAGGTACTGGTTCTTCTGTCTTGCCACACGATTGCTCGGTATACAGGTGTGCCTGTTTTTCGATCCCAAATCAAGGTGGTTTCACGCTGGTTAGTGATACCAATTGTTCTGATTTTTGAAGTAGAAAAGTCCGTTTTTTTAAGCACACGTTTTACTGTTCTCAGTACCGTTTGCCAAATATCTTCGGGTTCGTGTTCAACCCAACCATCTTTTGGGAAGTGTTGACTGAACTCTTCTTGTGCAATCTCAGTCGGTTTGCCCTCGCTATCAAAAATGATGGCTCGAGAACTAGATGTTCCTTGATCTATCGCTAAAATATAATCTTTCATGTAAATCAAACAGGCCTAATGTTGCATTATGTTCACTATTTGTTTTATATCATACAAAACAAACATTTGACAACTTTTTAACATTAGATTGATTCGAAGCGTTTCAAAATATGCTAATGTACGGATAAATGTGAACAATAGCGTTCACTTCACTTGTAACACCTGTTTTTGAAAAAAAGGGTTAATGTAATGATTCAGCACCATAGATATGAAGCAATATTGGAGATGATAAATGAAAAAAGCTTCGTTTCGATTGAGAAACTAGCACAACATTTTAACGTCACTCATCAAACCATTAGGCGGGATTTAAACGAGCTTTCTGAGCAACGAAAGATAGTTCGCCATCACGGGGGGGCAGGGACGATATCTAGCACCACTAATACTGCTTATCAGGCAAGAAAAATAATGGATCTTTCCGCTAAACAAAAAATAGCTGAACGCCTAGTCCAAGATATCCCTAATGGCGCTTCTTTATTTATTAATATTGGTACGACGACAGAAACTATAGCCCAAGCCTTACTAGGTCATAGTGATTTGCAAATTGTAACCAATAACCTACATGTAGCAGCAATACTAGGTTCCAAAAAAGATTTCTCGGTGATCGTCGCTGGCGGTGAGGTGCGGCATAGGGATGGGGGCGTTATCGGTGAAGCCACTGAAAGCTTTATTAGAAATTTCCGAATGGATTATGGCATTATCGGAATAAGTGGTATTGATACCGATGGCTCTTTGTTAGATTTTGATTATCGAGAGGTACGAGTTGCCCAGGCAATTATTGAAAATTCGAGAGAAGTACTATTGGCAGCTGACGGAACCAAATTTGGTCGTCGCGCGATGGTCAGTTTAGCAAACATAAGTCAGGCAAACCGTTTCTATACCGATCTTGAACCGCCTGACCCTATAAAAAAAATCCTCACAGACAATAAAGTTTCCCTGCATTTAGTTTAATCCTTTGCACCTGACTAATCAGAACTTGATAGCACCTGTTTTTTAACCAATAGTGGTAATTTGACCAAAGATAACAATCATTATCTTATATTTTTTTTGGACAGCAACAACATGCATGTTGCCGTTTTACCCGTCATTTTTTTGGTATTAACGCTCCTTCTTAACCAGCAAAAATTAGCTATTTATTAGTCGACGGCTGTTTTAAGATTATCTGTTGCCAAGGCTGGTGGGTCATTGAATATTTTGTAATCGCTAATCCAGAATCGCTCATCTGAAACAGCTGGTTTGAAAATAGAATTTCTGCGCAGGATATCATTGTGCTTTTGATAACCTGTATTAACCAGCTTCTTTCAGAGTCGCTTCATTGACTAAATGATTGGCATTTCAACCTTTATTGCTGCGGGATGTGGTCGCTATTGATGGTAAGACGTCATATGGTTTTAACAATAGTCACCACAGTCAAAAACCATTCCATGGGCAGTGCCCTAATAGGGTACTGAAAACGATATTAAAGTCTTGGCACAGGTTCGCCATAACTATTGCCACCCTACTGGTGTTACTTGAGGCAGATCTCGAGCAATAAAAGTATCGAGAATACCGTATGCATAGCGTCACTTCCCTTTTAGAAGATCAAACTGAGAGGCCAAACCTAAGTACTGTAGTGATTGCTGTACATTAGCGCCGAGCAAAAAGTGCTAAAGCGCCACTTAAGTATGCTTATCACATCACATCAGACCAACCGAACTGAATAGTCGGACTTTTACTAACTCCGTCTGTTGTCACTGAATATGTGAAGATAGCCCCTATTTAATATAGCAAAGCGCTCTGTGACTTAAACACTGTTTTGTATGCCCCGCTCATCCCAATTTTATGAATCAGTTCATTAACTTAACCTTACCCACTCGCAATAAGATCTATCAAAACACCTTCGTTTCAGCGACTACATGTTAGGCGAAATCTGCTGTGTTGACTCTATATACTCTTGCAGTTTAGCTTGCGCTTCGTCTTCTCCAAATAGAATGTTGCAGGCTTCCTTTAATCCAGAAGCGGCAAGAATATCTTCCCTACGTACAACCAATGAAATTTTTGAACGGCGACGTAAAAAGTCCTCTAACTTAGTCACCATTTCTCGTTCAGCAGCATGCTCGATTTCTACTCGCAAATATTCAGAGTTTTCGATAAGAAGTTCAGCTTTTTCAGGATTTTCACGAATTTTTTCCAACATATTAATGGCATTTCTACCGTAACGTCGCCAAAAACGCTTGGTTAGCGGTTCTGTCGATGTTGGAGGGGTTAAGTCATCAAAGTTCATTAGCTGTGCACGGTGCATAAACTCATTTTTAACCGTTTCGTCTGGTTCGCCGTACCACTTGTAATCTTGGTATGGAAGTTCAATGCCGAATCCTTTAATCAATTCAGCTACTTCATCACCTACATTAATACAATCAGTTAACTTGCCACCAAATATAGATAGATACTTTTGTTCACTGTTGGTATCAATGGCATGTTTTCGTGATAACTGAACCCAATCAGCCTTGCCACCAGTGCCTTTAATGGCTAAAGGTCTAACACCACATCGTTCTGCTATTACATCCTCTTGGGTTAGAGGTTTGTCTAAAACCAGTAACTTATTGACGTTATCTAATACAAATTGACGATCTTCTGCGGTTACTATCGTGTTGGGATCTTCAACTTGCGTATCTGTGGTGCCAATACAGGTTTTTGGTCCCATAGGAATAACAAAAAACAATCTGCCATCATCAGCAAAGAAAGCGAGCACCTTATTACTATCTGTAATCTTATCGACAATAAGATGAATGCCTTTTGAGAACAAATGTTTATGCTTTGTAGTTTGCTCATTGACTACATTAATTGGATCAACAAAAGGTCCTGCAGCATTGATGATGACCTTAGAACGAACTTCAAACTGTTTGTTGGACATCTCGTCTTTGGCTTTTGTTACCCAGACCTCACCTTCACGAGTTGAACCTTCAGATCTGACATAGTTGGCAGCGATACAGCCATAACTCATACTGGAACGAATAAAGTTAAAAACAAAGCGTGCGTCATTATCAAGTAAGAAGCTATCTGAGTACTCGAACCCGGCATTAACATTAGATGTGTCGACCACTGCTTCTGAGGCTTTAATTTTGTTCGCACTGAGATATTGAGGAAATTGCGTAAAAAATCTGCCCATCAGCCAGTAAACTAATGTACCCATATAGATGAAAAAGGGTGGAAATCTAAAACCCTTCTGGATACTGGTAAAGAATCGAATTTCCTTTACGGTCGAAGGATAGCTGCGCATCAAATGATTCCTGCTTTTACATAATTTATTTACCAAGCCGTATTCATGGCTTTCTAAATATTTGATACCGCCCCATGCCAAATTCGACGAATTTGAACTAGTAAACCCAGCAAAATCACCTTTATCAATGAGTGCTACCTTCACCCCTTTTGCGGCTAGCGCAGCCGCTGATACCGCGCCATTGATACCTCCACCAATGATCACTACGTCAAATACACCATGGGCACGTTTTCCACAATTATT
>NZ_CAJXPA010000262.1 GCF_913058035.1 uncultured Paraglaciecola sp.
AAGATGAACTATGTAAAAAATGAAACCCGTTCAATCGGATTATAATTTCAAACTTAAAGATTATTACACCGATGTATCTTGTGGTGGTAAATGTCTTATTCGCCCTGCTGCACTTATCAACAGAATTTGAGCCGCTTTGATTGAAGCGTTGTTTTAATTTTTTTCTTACCTTTAGAAGGGCTTTTTTGAGGTTGTTTTTTGATGAGTTTTAGTGGTAGCTTTTTGTCGAATAAGCCATCGTCTAAATCGATCAGAACCATCCAATGATGTAAATTTCTAGGTTTTAATTTGTCTGTGAAAAAGTTAAGACAATAAATTTCTAAACAAGCACTTAATTTGATGAAGCTAACACACAGAAATAGCTCGTTTAAATTATCTTAGTTAGGATGATTTAATTCGTAAAATTAGTGAGAAATGTATCCCGTGCTTTATTGTTAAATTCTATTTTAAGCTTCAGGCTTAGGTGTATGATACTCCTGAATATCTATTTTAAAGAAGCCTATTCTAACTTGCTATCTGTCTCAATTACCCTTACCTTGCCGTCATATTAATTTACAGAACTACTATTTATGCAAGTCTCTTTAGAGGGATTTATACTTACTGCTCGCCACACAGAACGACAAGGAAAAACCTATGTTGAGTGCTGGTTCGTCACTGAAAATAGCGTAGTAAAGGGTGTCTCGCCAGCGCAACAAGGTCTTTTTTTTATTAAGCAAAAAGATCAAGCACAAGCAACGACGCTGCTTAAAAAAAATGCGATTGAGAATAGTTACAAACCTTTAGCTTTAAAAACGTTTGATCATCAAGCAGTAGGCGGAGTTTACTTTGATAAGAACAACTCACTATATAAAGCAAAAATACTTTTAAGGCAGCACAACATTGATTGTTTCGAAGATGATATACGTTTAACTGAGCGTTATTTAATGGAACGTTTTGTTTATGGCAGTGCCACTTTTTCTGGTGTAAAGCTGTCTCAAACTTCTAATGTAGTGACTGCTCTTCAATGTAAGCCTAGCCAATTTGTACCGAATTTTGCTCTGTTATCTATTGATATTGAATGTAGTGAACGAGGTGAGTTATTTTCTATCGGCTTAGTCAGCGATACCTATAAGTGTGTATTAATGATAGGAATGCCACAATTATCTGATGATTGGATCCATTGGTTAGATAATGAAAAAGCCTTGTTACAGCAGTTTGTCATTCAGGTAAGCCAAATCGACCCAGACATTATTATTGGATGGAACGTGGTTAATTTTGATTTTCGTTTATTGATAAAACGTGCTGCATTGCACAATGTTGAATTATCTTTGGGGCGGGATAATCAACCTATATTGTGGCGAGATGCTAGAAATGAAGTTAATCTTGGTTTTGTTTCTATGCCAGGTAGGGTGGTCGTTGATGGTATTGATGCACTCAAAACGGCCGCCTATCAGTTTGATAATTTCAGCTTAGAAAATGTTGCGCAAACTCTATTAGGAAAAGGTAAAAAAACAGGAGATGTAGATGAACGACTTACCCAGATTGAATACGATTTCAAACACAATAAGGTCAAACTAGCCGAATATAATCTGCAAGATTGTCAATTAGTTTTAGACGTGTTTAAACATACAAAAGTGATGGACTTTTTAACGTTACGTAGCCAGCTAACTGGGCTTGAGTTAGATCGAATGGGCGGCTCGGTGGCTGCTTTTATCAATTTGTATTTACCTAAACTTCATCGAGCCGGCTACATAGCCCCTAATCGCCCAAAGGATGGAGGTTTAGCAAGTCCTGGTGGTTATGTGATGAGTTCTAAACCGGGCTTATATAAGCATGTATTGGTACTCGATTTTAAGAGTCTATATCCATCCATTATGCGTACTTTCAAAATTGACCCACTCGGGTTGGTGGAGGGATTATTATCCCCAGAACAGGCTATTGATGGTTATCGTGGAGCTAAATTTAGTCGTGATAAACATTTTTTGCCAGACATTATTACATCACTCTGGCAGCAGCGCGACGAGGCTAAGAAAAACCGAGATGCGGCTCGGAGTCAGGCGATAAAAATTCTGATGAACTCGTTTTATGGAGTGTTAGGATCAGGGGGGTGTCCGTTTTACGATACTCGTTTAGCTAGCTCAATTACTTTGCGTGGGCATGACATTATGCTCACTACGGCTAAGTGGATCGAACAAGCTGGTTATCAAGTTATTTATGGTGACACTGACTCAACATTTGTGTGGTTAGACGGCGAGTATTCAAATCAACAAGCTACTCAAATTGGTCAATCTCTTGCCATCGAAATTAATCTAAAATGGCAACAGAACATTCAACAAAACCATCAACTTGATTGCGATTTAGAAATCGAATTTGAAACACATTATAGTCAGTTTTTAATGCCAACTATTCGAGGCTCAGAATTAGGCAGTAAAAAACGTTATGCAGGATTAAAAACAACAAGACATGGTGATGAGCTGGTATTCAAAGGTTTGGAAACTGTGCGTTCAGATTGGACACAACTGGCCAAAAATTTTCAACTTACTTTATATAAAATGGTTTTTTCGGGACAAAAGGTTCATGATTATTTACTACAGATCATAGAAGATACACGCACAGGTAAGTACGACGAACAGCTGGTTTATCATAAACGTATTCGGCGCAAATTAGATCTTTATGTCAAAAACGTACCACCGCATGTCAAAGCAGCAAGGCTGGCCGATCAGCAAAATAAAATATCAGGCAAAACACTCAGGTACCAGCATAAAAGTTGGATATCTTATGTGATCACCATTAATGGTCCTGAGCCAATAGAGTACACAACCAGTCAAATAGATTATGAACACTATGTTGATAAACAAATCAAACCCATCGCCGAGGGAATTTTGCCATTTATAGGTTTATCTTTTGAAGACATGACCAGCCAACAAATGGGATTATTTTAGAAAAGTAATCGTAGGCTGTGAGCTGATGGCTTATAGCAGCCATAGAAGCGTTATTTATTTTTCAAATAACTTATGACTTGAGTCCTTGTCTTAACAACATAAGCTCATATCGTATCTAAAAAGGCGTGGCTGTAAAGACAAGAGCAAAAAGATTTTGAACCAAAAGGATTTGAACCAAAAGTAAAAGGTGAATAACAGTCACTTAGCAACGTATGACACGCAAGGAGGTGAGAAAATATCCTTGTGTGTGGTGAACCGCTTTCGTCTTTTAGCTAGCAGCTAGCTGCTAGCTAAAAGTTGTCGTTATTTTTGCTTAACTAACCAGCTGATGAGTTCAACAGACTGCTCTGGAGTCATATCGCGAGTAAATATAGCTTGATATTTTTCGTTGATAATTACGGTAGGTACACTTCTGACGGTCTGCGCAATTTTGTCGTTTTTGGCAACTTGACTACGAATACCAAAACTAGTCATCATTTTCTCTAATTTAGCTACATCTGCCCCTGTGCTGGCATAAACGGCCAAAATATCAGCTTTGTTGGTGATCCTTGTTCTTTTTTGATGAATGGTAGCGAATAAAGCCTTTTTGAATGCTAAATCAGTTTTTAATGCTTCAGCTGACAACATCACTGCTGTTGCATTATTTTGAGTGTCTTTAGAGGTGCTACCATTAAAATTAACATGCACTTTTTCAAAGGGTACATTTGAGGGTAAGGCGCGCTTAATCTGCGGGACTATAGTTTCAAATGCATTACATGCAGGACACCAGAAAGAAAACACTTCTTGTACTTTAGGTTTAGCGCTTGCTTGTTCGGCAATCACTTTATAATGTATGTTTTCTTGCCACTTTGATTGTGCCAAGGTATGAAATGAAGTTAAAAGTAAAAATACGATTAAAAATGACTTGCGCATAACAAATTCTCTTGTGGTTATTGATGGTTTTAGAACATAAATATGAAAAAGCCAGTTAATTAATAACTGGCTAAGACCTTAGGATAATACTATCAAGCTTAACGAAGCCTGAAAATCTATTTCTTATTGGATAAAAATATTATCAGATCAACCATTTCATCCTGGTTCATATCACGCGTAAAAGTAGCCTGATATTTACCGTTAACGATGAAATTTGGAACACTCGTGACATATTTACGATAAGTTTCGATTGTTTTATTGTTCATCTGTAGCTGACTGTTGACACCGAAACTGGATATCATTTTGTCAAACTCTTCAGGTTCAACACCATTGACTACAAAGATATTCTTTAAATCTTTAACGCCTGTTATTAATGAACGAGATATGTGTATATACCTAAATATTGCTTGATTAAGTTCATCGCCTTTTTTTAATTCTCTGGCTACCATCATCGCTTTAGTTGCCTCGTTTTGGATAGCTGCACTGGTAAAGCCCATAAAGTTAACGTGCACTTTTTTGAATTCAACATCGTCAGCAAGTTTACTTTTAATATCTGTGACTAAAGGTTCAGACTTAAAACAGTGCGGGCACCAAAATGAAAAGAATTCCAATACTTCCTTTTTTTCAGTAGCTTGTTC
>NZ_CAJXPA010000263.1 GCF_913058035.1 uncultured Paraglaciecola sp.
CTAATACCCATTGCAAATAAAGCACAAGGCCCAGCAGTTTGTGATAATAGATCTAATGTTTTATTGGCAAATTCTGGCATTTGAAAGGAAAAAACTGAAGCCAATACACCGGCTAAAGTCGCAACAATAAAAGGATAGGGAAATATTTTTACCAAGATATGCCGGATCAATGCCAATTTGGTTTGTTGGTTGCCATTATCGAGCACCATAAACAAGGGTGCGACAATAAAATGCATCGCATTTTCGAAGCAAAAAATAAGTGCTACTGGCACAGCGGCTGCCGGCCCAAAAGCAGCCAACCCAAGTGGAACCCCCATATAACCAACATTGCCATAAGCGGCGGCAAGCCCTTGAATAGTGGCCTCAGATTGATTCTTTTTGCGCCATTTGGCAATCAAATACACCAGCAGAAAAATAGTGAATGTGCTGCCCATTGATATCACAGTAAATCCAACTTGAGCAAACTGGCTGACTGGCGTTGTGGATAGAAGCTGATAAAACAACGCTGGCAAAGCAGCATAGATAATATAAAAATTCATCCATGCCAAGCCTTCAATCGGTAGGCGAGCCAATTTACCCGCAACAAAACCTAGAAGGATAATCGCAAACAGCGGCAATACGAGTTGAATAACAGCAAGCATTTAATCGTTCCTGAATTCCATCTAGTTGAGTTGGGTTAACTTCGGTTTGTCCCTGTACCGGAATAAATCGAACGATCATTGATATAACGTTGAATGGCTTGAACCTGATGAGACCTGAGCATCCTTTGATGTCCAAACGCCGATTAAATGCCACTAAGATTGATAACCCATAATAAAGAATATAGCGGCCAGCATAAAAAACGATGTTTTTAAGCATCTGATGAGTTTAGTTAATCATAATGAGGGACAGTTATTTTGATATCGCTTTTTACTCCAATTCGAAATTTTTGGCCCTAAATAGTTCATCAGAGCTGATTAAACAATTGTTAGTTACGCTAGGAGCAGCAGGTTGAAAATAAAATCAGTTTCCATTTGTTACTGTTTCTTTGATGACCCATTTCACTGCATGCTAAGAAATGTGATCAGTCACCCGTTAACTACGAAGACTCTCTAAACAAAGTGTCCGGTAAGTGTTGTTCAGAACACGCCAAGCAATCCGTCAGAACAGGATTCGTTAAAGGGCTATTCGAGGTGCGTTAATTAACTTCCGTCTAATTGAAAAGCTTGGCGCAAGGCTATATAAATCACCATTTAAGCCAACCAGCTGATATTTAATTCCTTGTGCTTTTCCAATCTGTGAGCATGCTAATAAGTGTTTGGGCTCACCATGCACGGGGACGATACATTTTGGTTTGACCCAATTGAATAGTTGGATCAAATCACCCTCATTGGGATGACCGGAAGCATGAATGGTATTTTCACAACTGGCTGATTCAATAACCGTTACTTCGCGTTCTTTTAATAAGTCAGTTAATCGTTTGACCGATTTTTCATTTCCCGGAATCACAATACTACTAAAAATAACAATGTCTTTTGCATCCAGATCACAGTCTCTGTGGTTATTCAAAGCGAGCTTGTAAAGACCTGCTCGTGGTTCACCTTGACTACCGGTAGCAACTATAAGGACTTCATGTCTTGGTAAATAGCCGATGTGTCTAAGCGGAGTTATCTTTAACTCATCAGGCCAAAAGCCTGTTCTTCTGGCGATACTCACCATGTTTTCAAGTGCAGGACCCAGTAAGCACATGTATCTATTACTCGCCTTCGCTATCTTTGCAAGGGTAATTAAACGTCCTATGTTGCTTGCGAAACAAGTCACTACGACTCTGCCTTTTGCCTTGCTGATGAGCGTGCCTAAGCCTTGTTCGCAGTCTTTTTCAGACAATGAATGACCAGGCCGATTAGCATTAGTTGAATCACACACCATGGCCGTAATATTTTTACTGGCTAATTGCTTAAATAGTTGCCTGTTGAAACTTTCACCTACTACCGGATTAGCATCGATTTTCCAATCACCGGTATGCAATACGCGCGCAACAGGAGTACTAATAAGGATTGCATTTGCGTCAGGAATAGAGTGAGTTGTCGGTATCCACTCGACTGTGAATGGACCAATGTCAATGACGCTGCCGGGCTCGACAACTCGAATAGGTAGTTCAAACTGAATTTCAGCTCGGTGGGCTTTGCGCCTCAATACCTCTGCTGTAAAGGCCGTGGTATATATTGGACATTGTAATTGCTCCCATTGACTCACCACGGCCCCAAGATGATCTTCATGTGCATGTGTCAACACAATACCGCATAACCTATCACGCTGATTGGCTATAAAAGAAATATCGGCAGTCACTACGTTGTGCCTGGTTACGGCAGTCGCTTCATCTTGTTCTCGGTCAAGCGGTACGCCAAAAGTAACTCCGCAATCAATCATCAGCCATTGATTGTTATGCCCATAGAGATTGACGTTCATACCTATTTCGCCAGTACCACCTAAAGGCAAAAACCATAGATCTTTTTCAGTTGGGTTGTGATTCAAGATGGATGCTCAAAATAAGGTTAAAAAACTAGAGGTAATTAGAATAAAAAATTATGTTTTTAGTCTGCTGTAAATTGACTATTTAAGATCATGCTGTTCGAATTCAAGTCTGACTTCAAGTTTATACCATTCAGCATTAATGCAAGATGCTCGATTAAGCAATCAGCATCAAAGTATAAGAAGATTTATTAATCAATATCAAGCCGCAAAACCTGACCTGAAAGCAGAAAATAATAATAGAGAATAAAAAATGAGGATTATCTACTAACCCGATATCATTGTTACTTAGAGTCAAATTTGAAGAATGAAAGGGTATACCTCAATCGTTAAAGGAAATTACGATGACACTACCCAGAAAACAGCTTGTCACCAGTAAAGATACACCCTTCTAGTAGGTTATTTTCTGCTGTTAACAACGCAAATACCAGTACGGTGTTGGTTCTCATTCTGGTAAAAAACTATAGCCACCCCCAATGTTAGATTGAAATAGTGCTGCAAAAGGAGTACTAGAATTGAAGTAAAACGTCACAAACTAAAAATTTTTCTTTAAATAGCTTCCGGAAACACCCTGTGCGTGCCCAAGCGAAGCAACAAAGTGTCCTTGAGGTGGATATTCGAATACAGTGAATTGTAGAGGCTGGATCAAAAGACTCTAGCTATCTGATTGAGCTTTTTTGGAGGTCATGATAGATCTGTTCCATTACGCTATTATTGTGCTCTTTAACAATAATCTCTGACTTAAACAGTTCATAAAATTCTAAGATAGTGATAGCTATGATAATGACTATTCCAATACTTGTGTAACCATTAAACAAGAATATTACGCCGGTCCAAAAAACAACAATATTCAACAAGCCCCGCTGCCATTTACCTAAATAAAAGTGATGTAATCCTGCAATGAAAATATAGTTAAGGGCTGCATAGGTGTCGGGGTCTTTCAGTCTTTTATCCGACTCTTTAAAAAACATCAGTCTGCTGTTATCCGGCAACTCTCTGACTAGTTTTCGAATGGTTTCTTCTTTTTCTTCAACTTCTTGTTTAGATGACATTTCGTTTCCGATTTAATGCTGACAAGGTGCTATTCCTGTCAGAATAAATTTAATTAGCGACCCAATGTAATAATCACAGCTTCACGTTTCCAGAACAGTAAAAAACGCTTTTGTTCTACTAGCTGGAAAGCGAGTATCCAGCCATTTGTAGCCTCTTTGTTGAGAGCAATTTCCATCTTCTTTATTGGGATTCCTGATGCCCCTAGAAATATTGTTCCTAAACCACCCTCAACTATATGAAGAACTTTATACTCTTTAAAAACCATTTTTCTTCCTCTTGAATTATGCTTCAATGATAAATGACTTCGTTCGTGAGAAGCGCGCCACTTTGAAGCCTGAACGCCCAAATAACAGGCTAAGTAGTAGTTGGATAGAATTGTGTATCGAAGCGACACATAGCCAACTGTTACGTGTCCTTGTTGATTTTCTAATTATGCGAACTAGGCGCCGATCAACAATAACCCAGAACCAAACAAACTACACCCCAAAGTAAATAGAGCAAACTTAGGAATAAAGTTAACTCGTATTCAAACGATAAGAGGTCTGTTAGGGATATTGTAAAAAGAGCAATAGTTACATTAATTAGATCAATTGCTAACTTTTGAAATGCACACATAACTTGCTTCCAA
Organism: uncultured Paraglaciecola sp.; assembly: GCF_913058035.1. Taxonomy (GTDB): domain Bacteria; phylum Pseudomonadota; class Gammaproteobacteria; order Enterobacterales; family Alteromonadaceae; genus Paraglaciecola. The sequence continues at coordinate 4,193 of NZ_CAJXPA010000263.1, forward strand.
CTGCGAGTTAATAAAATATTATTTTCGTCAGAAGCAATACTAGCCGTCTATTTCGTTCCACCAAAAACATGTGCAATAACAGCCAACAAACTAAAAAAGGCAACGACTAGTAAGAAGATATTCATACCTGTCTCTTATTACACATCTGACGCTGCCGACGAAGAGGATAGTGTAGATCTCGGTGGTCGCCGTATCATTAAAAAAAAAAAAAAAGAAAAGCAAAGCACACATAGAAACATAATAAAAACATAACTCATAAGA
>NZ_CAJXPA010000264.1 GCF_913058035.1 uncultured Paraglaciecola sp.
ATTTTATAGGTTGTTTAATAAACAATAATTAAAGGTTTGCTATCAATAACCGCTTGAAATAACCGAGAACGAACCAACTTCAGGTGTACAATTTTGTATTTACTTGGAAATTAATTGATGTCAGCAAATGACTTATTTACACCGGTACAATTATTTAATCATGAATTAAAAAATCGGTTTGTGTTGGCGCCTCTTACTCGCGGCAGAGCAGGGATCGCCCGTATACCAAACGACACAATGGGCGATTATTATGAGCAGCGTGCTACTGCAGGATTAGTAATTGTTGAAGCCACACTCATCTCTGAAGAAGGCACTGGTTGGGTCGATTCTCCCGGCATATATACTGATGAAATGACAGCAGGCTGGAAAACTATTGTTAACAGAGTACACGCGCAAAATAGTAAGGTAGTACTTCAAATGTGGCATTGTGGGCGCGCATCCCACAGCGATTTTCATAATGGAAGAAAACCATTAAGTGCTTCTGCTATTAAAATCGATAACGACCAAATTCATACGCCAGAAAGTAAAAAGCATTACGAAGTACCAAAAGCAATGTCGAAAGACGATATTACCAGAACTATGGCTGATTTTAAAAACGCAGCGATAAAAGCAAAAGAAGCAGGGTTCGATGGTATTGAGGTGCATGCTGCTAATGGTTATTTAATCAACCAGTTCTTAGACGGCGTAAGCAATCAACGTGATGATGAATATGGCGGCAGCATTGAAAATAGAATGCGTTTTTTGAAAGAGGCGCTGGCAGAAGTTTTAGACGTTTTTCCTGCTGAATCAGTGGGTGTGCGTATTTCACCTAATGGCGTGTTTAACGCAATGGGCTGCGACGATTATCAAGCACTTTATATTGAAGTGGTTAAGTATTTAAACCAGCAAAAAATTGGCTACTTACATATAATGGACGGACTCGCTTTTGGTTTTCATAAACGTGGAGAACCGATGACCCTTAACGACTTTAGGCCCTTATTCGATCAGGTCATAATTGGTAACTGCGGCTATGACTTTGAAAGTGCAACGCAGGCAATAGCATCAGGTCAGGCTGATATGATTGCTTTTGGACGTCCATATATTAGTAACCCTGATTTACCTGCTAGATATCAACATGGTCTGCCATTGGCAGAGCACAGCGATGTGACACATTGGTATGGCGGCGGCGCTGAAGGTTATTCTGATTATCCAGCTTACAAAGCTGAATAAAAATATCTAACACGATCATTGGATTAGGCGAGCACAATGCACGCCTTATTCTTAGAATGACTGATATTAAATTCGTCTTAATCTTTAATAAAAGCCACGTTTAATCTTTATTTCAGAGTGCGTACTTGTAATATCGCTTCCACAGCGGCTAATCTTTACAACACCAGTTTAAAAATATCACATTTTATCGTATTCGATTTTATTAAGTTATTTTACACGTTATGGCTCGTTTTTTTGAGCACACATATGAGCCCACCATAATGGTTCATTTTTGAGTTTTAAGTCGAAGTAGGCCAAAATAGTTTTCCACCAGCCTAGTCTGGGTTCACGGTTATTGAAGTGATGAGCATCTCCTTGAAACTCGATTAACGCCACGTCTTGGTCCAACAGTTTTAATGCGGTGTACCCAGGATGAGTCTAGCCTACAGGCACATTGGTATCTTCACCTCCATGGATAAACAATAATGGGGTGGTGACTTTGTTAGCTGCAAACACAGGGATTTGCTGAGTGTAGAAGTCAGAGTTATTCCAAGGTAAGTTTCCTTTAGTGGTAACACCAAAATAGCCATAACCTCACCACCCATGGCCTCAATAGTAAGTAAGGTTACTGATACCAACATGGGAAATAGAGGCGGAGAAAACATCTGTTTTAGTCGCTAGATACATAGTCATAAAACCACCATAAGAAGCGCCCATGTTGCCTAGACGCTTAATATCCACAAAGGGATGTGCGTTAATAAAAGCTCGAGTACTTTCAATGATTTCATCAGTGGTGTTAATACCCCAGGCATTAACATGACGGGCACAAAACTCTTGGCCATAACCGGTGGCGCCAGAAGGTTGTCATACATAGACCACGTAACCTTGAGAAGCCCAAAGACTAATTGGCCACCTACCTGTAAATGGATGGCTTACAGGCGATGTACCAGCATAGTAATAAACAATAGCCGGATATTTTATAGTTTTATCAAAATGAGATGAATAGTAAACTCGGCCATCGATTGTTTGAACCGATTGAGTGGTGTAATCCCGGTCTTTTAAATCAATAAAATCTACCTTGGCGTATTCTTCTTTGGCTGAATCAAGTAAACGATTTTCTTTATTTGAACCCAGTGTTGTTGCACATACCGATTGTGGTCTCGTAGCGCTTGTGCCTTTGTAAATGATATTGGGTGTACGTTGCTCCGAAATGCTAAAACCGTTAACTATTTCTACCTCAGTATCAAGTTTACTAAATTTCTATTGACTGATGTCATAATTGTATAACTGTCTTCTACCTTGATCAGTAGTAGACACGGTTAAATCGCCATTATTAAGTACTTCAACCCGGTCAATCGCAGGTTTAAATCCTTTAGAAAGAGGCGTGATTTGACCCTACTTATGCATAAGATAAAGTTGTCCGTCATAATTATTTGCAACACCGGCGTTAGACGCATTATTACCCTGCCCATCTTTGAAATCTGGGCCAGCACTAACAATAAAACCGCATTTGTGATATTGGGTCGAATTGAATCTTCTATATTCACCTATTAGTTTTTCACCACCAGTGTTTAAATCTGACTCTAATTATTGCGTTAAACCATGGGCAGGTGCTTTATAATTGATTAGTCTTCGTGTGATTAATGCTTTGCGATTTTTTATATCTACACCTGATAGGTACCTGGATAATTTGTCGTTAGTAATCTGTTTAAATAGACTCGACTGAATATCAAATATCTGCAGCTGTTCATCGCCTCACCAATCATTTCAGCGGTCTTCGAGTCCGCGATAACGCTCAGTAAATTCGTAAGGTTTTTGTTCTGACTTATTCCAAGCTATAAGCAATTCAGAATCACTTAGCCAGTCAATGTTACTGATACCTTCTAACTCAGATGCTAACTGATTTAACTGCCAATCTTTTTTGTGATAATTGATAAAGCTGATTATCGTGAATAAATACTAATGCCTTTCTATCTGATCGCCAAGCTATGTGCATATGTGTCGTTGCTTGCCAGCGATAAACAACTTTTTGTGTATTAACGTTGATGATTTCAACGTTAGATTCTGCTTGATCACCTGTTAAGTCACTGTATGACTTTTTTGACCAAACTAGCAGTTCACCGTTGGGTGAAATATTCAGCGAGCCAACTGTTTCACCGTCATAATATTGTTGTATTGAGGCGCGTTTATTACTGTCATCGTTCCCAAATGAAATAGTCGGTCGATGTAGCAAAGACAGTTTATTTTTATTTGTCTCTTTGAAAGCATCTTCGAACCATTCAATAGAAAACGCTTGTCACTGCTCAACCCCAGAAATCACAAAAACCCCACGGTAATCTTGATTCAACATCACTACAGAAAAATCTTTATCCCCCTCGATAGAGATTTGGTTGAGATAAAAAGAAGCGTGTTTTGCACCACTGATCACAAACTTACCCGTTACAAATTTATTGGTGAATATTAAGATTCTTAATAAGTGAGTACCCAAGTTGTGCAGATGTGCAGAATAAAACTACGGGCCCAGCGCAAGAATTTACTCACCATGACTACAAATGAAATATTGGGCTGATCATGTCCTACAGCAAAGATTTTTGTGCTACAGGTAATAGGTTACGTATTTCAGCCACAGTAAAATTACACTTGTGTCTGTTTAGTGAGCACGGACTAGATGTTAGGCAATTTTTGCTGGATAACTCTGAACGCCGTCTGCAAGATGAGTTGTTGAGTTTATTAGCTGATAAAAAAACCACTCACTTTTTGCATGACGGTTACAAAAGTGCCACCAAGCACTTAGCGATGCTTTCGGGTAAATAGATTCACCCCGGCTATCAAACCTCCATTGGGGGTACTCTAGGCACTACTTACATCCACATACCTTCCCACATACCTTCCCGCGTTCCATCCCATATTTCTTATAGAATCACAGCCCAACGTAAAGATGATGTTTTGTTGTTGCCATGCTCAATGCGATACTTGCTCATTATTTTATTACTAGGTAGCCATTACCTCTTCAGTATGTGAAAAAGTAACGTACTTATAAAATAGTAATCAGCCAAGTCGATACCGATATAGTCAACACGTTTCCGAATGATGATGGGAAATTGAGATTTTAAAATATCCAGATGTAGAAAAACTAAGTATATAAGTAATTATTTTCATATTTGTATATGCATATTTCGATGCCATGGTCGCGCCATTGTAAATAGCTTGTAAATTAATTAATGAGTAGAAAGGTAGTGTTAGAAGGTTTTATAT
>NZ_CAJXPA010000265.1 GCF_913058035.1 uncultured Paraglaciecola sp.
CATAATGTGGGGCATTTATACAAAGCAGACGATAATCTATCGACTTTTTATCGTTCTCTTGATCCAACAAATAGCTTCAATCCTGGCATAGGCAAGATGGAAAAAAATCAGCGAAACTGTAACTGCTGTTTATAATTTTTAATCATCAGATATAACGACCCTTAATAAGCCAGTTTTAGTGCAAACATAATAGTGGGTTTATATTTAGAACATTGAACCGTTCTGCTTCCGAGTAACTACGTTTTCTGATAAGTATTTTTCTTGGGCCCACTTAAAAAAAACGATTTGCAAAATTGAACTTGGTAAGTTTTTGATAACTAAACCTATATTTTGATAATAGCTGCGGTCAAGATAAAAACAGGCCGTTATCTAGTAAGCGTTTCAATTAACAATTGTTTACACATTCAGACATCAGAGTTGGATAAACATGCAACAACAGAACATAAAAAAACAAGTCGGCTTTACCCTTATAGAGTTAATTATTGTAATTGTTTTACTTGGTATCCTTGCAATCACTGCTGTACCAAAGTTTATCGATATTTCTTCAGATGCTCATCGTGCAACAATGAAACAGCTGGAAGGCTCTTTAAAAGAAGCAAGTAAATTGGTTTATTTAAAATCAGTTATCGAAGGCGAACAAAAGATTAGCCAACTAGTCACTCCTGCACCTGATGTTGATGGCATTCTTACTCATTTTGGGTACCCTGTACATGGAGAGATTAAAGCTTTGCTTAATTTAAGTGAAAGTGATTGGAGAATCTGGGAATATGATATTTGGTTACATATTTTACCTGCGCATATAACAGCTGATGATAGCAGTCAGTCATTTTTTGACGCAATTGGCACTGGTGCGGACGCGTGTAATATTATTTATGAGCAATCTTCCATAAGACCCACCCCTTGGAGTATAACAAGCAATCTCGATGGCTGTTAATTCCTATAATAATCGAACAAAATTAACAGACACCATGATAACGAGCAACCAAAAAAATATTTTTGCGATTTATTACGATGGGTGTTTTGTTAATTTTTGTTGTTAATTAGTTGAGCAAAAGCTCATGTATTCATGGTTTGCACCACTGATTTCATAAATCGTTATTACGTTATTATATCCTCCCACATTCTTGTCGCTCGCATGCTTTTGTCAAATGGATCCCCCTTGGACTAACAGCCGCTAATAAAGACCCATTATGATTCATTCATAATTAAAATAGATGTGTTTGTAGGTAACTTGTTATTGCTTTGTTGCGTATGTGTAAACGTTTTCCGCCCTAAAAGCCTAATAAAATAGACTACTCACTTCATTGAGTGATGCTTGAGCGCAAAAAAATAGTGGGCATACTAATTATTCTTTATAAATAATCACTCGAGAATGTTCTATGAATGCGGAAACACGCAGTTATCGACGGTATGTCCTATTTATTCTTACCTTGGTTTATGTGTTCAATTTTGTCGATCGGCAGATTCTAGTCATTTTACAGGAGCCGATCAAAGCTGAACTTGGGCTGTCTGATACACAGCTTGGCTTATTAACGGGTTTTGCCTTCGCTTTGTTCTACGTAGTAGTCGGTATTCCAATCGCCCGTTGGGCCGATGTCGGCAATCGCAGAAATATTGTTAGTCTGGCCTTAGTGGTTTGGAGCGGTATGACAGCGGTATCAGGTTTAGCACAAAACTATACTCAATTGCTACTCGCAAGGATAGGTGTGGGTGTAGGTGAAGCTGGAGCCAGCCCGCCTTCTCACTCTATGATTTCTGATTATTATGCGCCCGAAGAGAGGGGGGCTGCTATGTCTATTTACAGTATGGGGTTGTATATCGGTATTCTGGTTGGCCTGTTATTAGGTGGCTGGTTGGCCGACAAAATCGGTTGGCGGATGGCCTTTTTTGCTGTGGGCTTACCCGGTATTTTGATGGCCGTAGTGGTACGTTTAACGCTCAAAGAGCCTCCTCGTGGTGGCACTGGCATGGTGTCTGACCCTTCTGCCGGCGAAGGGTATACCTTTAAAGAAACACTGAGTTACCTATGGGGATCTAAAGCTTTTCGTAATGCCTCTTTCGCCGCTGGTTTCTGTGCCTTTGCGGGTTATTCTTCATTAACGTTCATCCCCTCTTTTTTAATTCGCAGCCATGCTATGAGTGTCTCAGAAGTGGGTGTTGCCTTGGGCCTGATTATTGGTGTTTCAGGTGTGATTGGGGCTCTCAGTGGTGGCTTTTTGGCAGACAAGTTGGGCAAAAACGATATGCGTTGGTATATGTGGGTACCGGGCATCGGTGTCTTAATTTCGTTGCCTTTTAGTTTGTTGGCACTGACCTTAGAGTCGCTGAACGCGGTATTGGTCTGCATATTTATCGGTAATGTGTTTATGTCCTGTTATCTCGGCCCAACCATCGCGATTGCCCATCATTTGGTCAAACCGTCGATGCGTGCCACAACTTCGGCTATTTTGTTTTTTATCCTTAATATTGTGGGACTAGGTTGTGGGCCTGTGGTGACCGGTATGATCAGTGATTATTTAGCACCAGAGTACGGTGCAGAATCGCTGCGTTATGCATTAATGTTTTCATGCCTTGTTATTCTGATCGCCGTTGTTCAATATCTTCGCAGCGGCTCAGCTTTACCAAAACACGCCGATGAAAGAGGCCAAGCGGATACTTGAAACATGAAGGTATAAAAGTTTATTTTTTAGTAAGCAAAGCGCACACCGCGTGGCAGATGCTTTTTCTCAGCTAAAGAAGACACCCATTTTAAAAAAGTAACAAAACAGCTAAACGAATTAACAAGACACCCATGATAATGAGCATCCAAAAAAATAGTTTTGCGATTTATTACGATGGGTGTCTTGTTAGTTACGTTTCTTGTTCTGAAATCTCAGAGATATTTGTTACACTGCGCCTATTTGACAGGAAACAAAGATGCTAAAGCTCCACGGATTCTCTTCCAGTAATTACTACAACGTACCCAAGCTCGCCCTGCTTGAAAAAGGCCTACCGTTTGAAGAGGTCGTGTCCTATACCGGCGTCGGTCCGAAATACAGGCCTGAGTATCTGCAAAAGAGCCCCTTGGGGAAAGTGCCTTGCCTTGAGACACCGGAAGGCTTTATCAGCGAGTCCCGGGCGATCCTTGAATACATCGAGCGGGCGCATCCAGAACCTTCCCTGTTACCCGATACGCCGTTTGGTGTTGCCAAAGTACAGGAGTTCTCGCAGTTCATAGAGCTGTATTTTGAGCTGGTGGCACGCCGATTGATTCCGAACCTGCTAAGCGGCAGACAAGCGGATCCGGCGGTGCTTAAGGAAGTAGAATCAGGTCTTACTAAAGCAGCCGCTGCGTTGCCGACATTATCCAGCTTTGAAACCTTTGCTTATGGCGATCAGTTTACGCTGGCCGATATCGCTGCGATCCTGAACTTGCCCATCGTCCGCGACGTGGGTAACCGGTTCTTTAACAACGATCCCTTGGCTGCAGTGCCCGGCCTGAGCGACTACTGCGCACGCATGGAAGAGCGACCCCACGTCAAAACCATCCGCGCCGATGCCGCAGCTGACAGGCCGGGTTTTATGGCACATTTGAAGGAACTCTACGGGATTTAGTACAAAGAGGCGGGGTAGCAGGCAGAGACAAAATCGAGCACCGCCTCAAATTAACAGGGAAATTAACAGGACAGGCATGATAATTATCAGCTGTTCAATCTCTGGTGGCTCCGCCACTGCCTTTCCCCGCATTTAAAGTTTCAGCACAAAAAGGCTTATTTAAGGGGCAAATGACAAGCGGACGCCGCGCGGGAAGTCATTTGAGGGGAGCTTGAAGGGATACATTCGTAACAACAACGCGGTTAGCGCCCAAGAATAAGCCACTTTTACGGTAAAAAACTTTGGCAGCGAGCGGCATTTTCTGGATACTATTTATTGCTGTTGAAAAAGAGTATCTGGCTCGAAGGAATTCAAGACAAAAACCATCACGACTATGGCGCGAAGCGTGCTTTTAATTTTGTATACAGAGTTGAAGCATGCGCTGTCACATACCTTGTTTGATTTCAGAATATGGTCATAGGAATTAACAAGATATCCATGGTAACGAGCAGCCCAAAAAAATAGTTTTCAGGTTTATTATGATGGGTGTCTTTATGATTTAAGAAGAGCAATGGATAACCCTGAATACCGTACCGAATTCGAACAACATTTTGTTATGCAGCGGGCGCAGAGCAGATGATGCAAGCATTCAAAACGCATACCCACAGAAAACGAATAGGCGGGGTGAAGCAAGCCAAACGACTGCTATCGTAGAAATACCCAACAAACATTCAAACATCCCATTATTTTGTGTTTTTTTTAATTAAAGAGGACGAAACATGTCTAAAAATCAGCGTTTAACGCTTAGTTTTATTAATACAGCCCCAGTA
>NZ_CAJXPA010000266.1 GCF_913058035.1 uncultured Paraglaciecola sp.
TTTAACTGAGTAGCTTGAGAAGTGACATAACCATTAATAAACTCTATTTCTGTTCGGCGTTGAAACTTAAGGTCTTGGTGCATCGATGAGTAGTTATTAGCCGTAGCCGTTATTATTTGTTGGACATTTTTAAATAATTTAAGGTTATCAGCTGGGTAACCGAGTGCCTGCATCACGATGGCAATTTCATAACAAATATCAAAGATGACAGTGTTGTATTTTAACTGTGCAAGCTCACCGTTTTTTAAGTTATGAATAGCGGTAAGGGGATTTATCACGGCATTAATAGCTAGTTTATTCCATAATGCTAAACCAATATTTTGATGCCATTTACTCGGTGGAAGTAGCGCTGAAAGTATTGGCTCAATTGATTGTTTCAATCTCATATCAACATTGCTTAACCAGCCCAAATGAGTGTGCCCTAATCCTGTTTCTGTTAGCGTGTCTGCATCTAGTTTTAACGCTCCATAACTTGTGGTGGCTGCAATTAATGGATTATTAGGTAGCTTTTCTTTAACTTTCTCTATGGTTCCCATGCCGTTGTGTAATAGTACTATTATATGCTTGGGTTGGATGAAAGGTTCTAATTGTTCCAGCACCGACATAATTTGATAAGCCTTGACCGGTAATATCAGTAAGTCAAATTGGCTAGGCATAGTTATGATAGTGCTATTTGGTACGAAACTGTGTGATACGCCAACTATATCCGTTACTTTAAATGGTAGTTCATGCTTTGATTTTACTAAGTGCTGATAATCATAACCAAGCTGGTGGCATTTAAAACCAATTAACCCGCCAATGGCTCCTTTGCCAACAATAGCAAGTTGTGGAAATTTAAGTGTTTTATTATCCTGCATTTTTTTGTTGGGGCAATTTGATGTTTGGCCATTTGAGTGTCCAAGGGGTTGTTAGATGAGTGATTTGTAGTTTGGTTTCATCACATACAAATGCATCACCTTTATCTGGAGGACATATAATACAGATAGTTTTTTTTTGGTAGATGAAGCGAATGCAATAAGCATGAAGATATGTACGATCTGCGCTAAGACCCTTGTATAATTCATCACCTAAGATGGGACTGCCTATACTTTTTAAAGCAACCCGTATTTGATGTGTCTTACCCGTGAGAGGTTTTATAAGAAATAATCTAAGTCCTTGGTAAATAGAGAAACTAAAAAATTGGCTGATGGCCACAGCAGTATCGCTACTGTCCAACATCCACTTACTATCTCTGACTTTTTTCATACCACCTTTGATAGCACCTTGTTTTTTCTTAGGTTTTTTCGCAGAGATAGCCAAATAGTATTTCTCCATTTGTCTTTCCTCAAATAGCTGACCAAAGATAGCGGCAGCTTGTGAGTTTTTAGCTAAAATTAAAATACCAGAGGTGACCTTATCTAATCTGTGTACTAACCATAATTGCTCAACCTTAAGCTGTTGACAAAGTATTGGTAAAATCCCTGACTGATGAGACTCATTTTGCACAGAAATATTACTAGGTTTGTTTATCACCAGAAATTCAGGGTGGTCAAACAAGATAATTATCGGAGGCAATAAAATATTAAGTTACTCCAAAAGCTCGATAGCAACAGGATAATCTAAATTATGAATAGCCCGTTTTAATTCATCTAGTCTTCCAGACGATAGATTTAATGACTGAGTGTAAGTTGTTATTTTACTCTCAGAAATAAACTCATTGCGCTTTAAAGCAGCAATTAATCGTGTTTTTTCAACTTGTTGAGGGGCTAAGTCAGACGTTTCTTCAATACCATTTTCGGCTGAGTAATTTTGGACTGAAGTCAATGTTTGTTTAAAAACCTGCAAAAACTCTTCTAATGTATATTCGGTCGTTTGGCTAGCAAAACTTATTTCAAGTTGTCTACACGCATTGTGTAAGGCCATCATACCTAAATTTCCACTGACTCCTTTTACAGTGTGAACCTGTTGTTTTGCTGCTTGAAAATCTTGTTGCAACTGTTCTGCAATCAGTTTATCAAATTGTTGATATTGTTGGATAAATTTCCCCAAAATTTTAATCAATAATGGTTGATTACCGCTAAACTGATTGATAGCAAATTTGGCATCAAAAATACTCAAAATAGGGCCAGACAAAATAGCAATTCCTTTAGGTAGTTGTGTCTTTGAAAAAATGTTGTTTATATAATTCATTTATTTTAGCAAACAATTTGAAGTATTTGTTACTCGATGCGAATTACCTATCGACCCTGGTTACTTTATTTATAAACTGCAGGTAGAATACAAAATATAGTTGGTCTTTTTTATTTTTAGTTGGATAGTATTTTGCAGGCAAATCAGACAACCTTTGCAGATCGTTTACATGTATTACAAAACCAAGCAGTTACTCAAACCCTAACTGGAATACGTCATGGGGTAGAGCGTGAAACTTTACGCATTAACCCGGATGGTGGTTTGGCACAGAGCCCACATCAACCACTTTTGGGTTCAGCTTTAACCCATGAGTTTATTACTACTGATTTTTCAGAGTCTTTGCTTGAGTTTATCACCCCACCTGAAGAGTCCATCCAAAAGACAATCGGGCAATTAAATGATGTGCACAAATTTACAATCTCAAATATAGGTGATGAACGTCTGTGGCCAATGAGCATGCCTTGTTTTATTGAGGACCAAGATGCTATCCCTATCGCTGACTTTGGTTCATCTAATGTAGGCAAGATGAAAACGCTGTACAGAGTAGGGTTAAAAAACCGCTACGGCAGTATGATGCAAGCTATCTCAGGTGTGCATTTTAATTTTTCTCTGCCTGACGAATTCTGGCAACAGTGGTTAGAAAAGACAACGGGAGAAAAAGCTAATAAAGAAGCGATTTCTGCAGAATATTTTGCTTTAATTAGAAATTACCGGCGTTTTTGTTGGCTAATACCTTATTTATATGGTGCTTCTCCTGCAATTTGTGGTTCATTTATAAAAGGTAAAAATATTAATTTCCCTTTTAAAAAGCTAGGCAGTGGTACTTATTATTTACCTTATGCCACTTCTCTCAGAATGAGTGATTTGGGGTATACAAACAGTGCACAGTCTGGCTTAAATATTTCTTACAACCACCTTGATAGTTACATTTCTTCATTAAAAGAAGCGATTAACCAACCGTCTTCTGCTTTTCAAAAATATGCGGGTAAAAAAGATGGAAAGTATCAACAGCTCAATGCCAATGTACTACAGATTGAAAACGAATTGTATTCGCCTATTAGGCCCAAGCAACCGACTCAGTCGTTAGAAAAGCCATCTGAAGCCTTAGACAAAAGAGGCGTCAGCTATATTGAAGTCAGAGCGTTAGACGTTAATCCATTTAGTGCCATAGGTATTGAGGAGAATCAGTTTTATTTTCTCGATGTGTTTTTATTATATTGTGTTACCTATCCAAGTGCCATGATGGATGCTGAACATTATAACGAAACAGAGTCTAATCTGAGCGCGGTAGTTAATAATGGAAGGGAACCTGGGCTTACACTTTTAAATGGCCAGCAGTCCATAGGTTTATCTAAATGGGCGCTGCAGCTTTTTTCAGATATGCAAAAGGTCGCTTTAGTACTTGATCAAGCAAACGCTACAACACATTATTCAGCTGCGTTAGAGCTTGAAAAACAAAAAATAGTTGATTCAAGTTTGACTCCTTCAGCTAAAATTTTACAACAATTGGTCAGCCAAAAATGTGACAACGGCACTTTAGGATTATCTCTTGGAGAAGATTACAGACAACAATTACTCAATTCTGATTATGAATTTATGAGTGCTGAGGAATTAACTGAACACGCTAGATTATCTTTAGAAAAACAGCGTGTGATTGAGCAGCAGGATAATATTCCTTTCGATGATTTTCTAAGTAGTTATTTTTTGGCAGACACAGCTGATTAATTCAAAGTAAAAAAAGCCTGATAAATATCAGGCTATAAAGATACTACTAGGGAAACTCACACTAACTTGAACACTTTAATTAAGAGTAGGTTATGCAACTAAAGTTCACTAAGAAATCTCAATTTTTTAAAATTATTTTAATTAGTCTTGTCAGCACCATATTTTTAGCAGCTTGCACTGCTACACCGCCCAAAAACATCAGTAATATTTGCGATATTTTCACTGAAAAGCGGGATTGGTTTGAAACGTCTAATGACATGCAAACGAAATGGGGCGTGCCTATTCATGTGCCCATGGCAATGATGTTTCAGGAAAGCTCTTTTAAGGCAAAAGCCCTTCCACCTAAAGACTATTTCTTCTTTGGTTTAATTCCCTGGGGTCGTGTCAGTAGCGCTTATGGTTATTCTCAGGCTAAAACACCAACTTGGGATGATTACAAACGTGAAACAGACAACTCATGGGC
>NZ_CAJXPA010000267.1 GCF_913058035.1 uncultured Paraglaciecola sp.
ATACTTATTGGTGTATTGAACGTATGGAAATAGTGAGTGAATATTTTCATCGATTCGAGTCACCATATCAGTCAAGTATCGCCTAATAAGTTTTCTAAAATGACTCGATTTGATTATAAACTTTAGGTTTTTTAGGAAAAACATCATTTAAATATCGATTATAAAAATATGTAAAACACCTAAAAACTTTTCCGCTGTTTTGATCACTGGCTTATGATGGAGTTTAGCTGGTTGTTCATCAACATTTTTGCAGACAACTCTTATTTATGTGCAGGTGAGAAGGGGGTGTATAATCGATGCGTTTAGTCGAGAATATGCAAGTAAAAGATGGACGTTGAGCGTTAATTATACCCTCTTGTGTTTACTTCGATTAAAATTTTATACGGGGAATATTTTCGACAATCAACTTTCTGAGTTACTATATAGCCAGTTGCAGCAATTTAATGACAGATTAACTGACTATAAGGTTTGTGATTAAGTCGAGTCCACTTCTGAAGGTTCGTTTTCTTTGTCCGGTGAGTCTAATGAATACGATGAATGCTAGAATTGTTGGTCTGTATAATAAAAGAGTGATAGCCAGTGCCAATACTTTTATACCGAAATTTATATTATATGAAAATTATCAATATTAGCCGCTAGCACAAATTAAAAAAAAAGTGTTTTAAGCACTATTTTTTTATTAAAACCATACTCTCTATATTTTTCCAATCAGCTTGCGCATTTAATATCTGGATACGTGCAGCTAGCCCTGTATTAAGGTGACTTTTGGTTCTAGTATTTGCTCATTTTTAATGTTTTTGTTTTTTTCAACACTCTTACTGCTCATCAAAGCATCGGCTACATTGTTTGGGATTAATCGCTGTGCAGACGCCACTACGACTTTTGATTTCATGCTGATCATGCGTGCATTAACCAGGTAACCATCTCGGTGTTTGACTAATGTGCCAGTAATAATGTAAATTATTTGTGAGACATTGCTCAATTCTTCAAAGTTTCGGCTTTGTGCAAAATCGCCTTCAGGTGTAACCAAAATATAATCCATAGTTTTAAAATCCAATACTGTTATATCGAACTTACGTATTTCGTGAATAAAGCTCTCTGCTATTTGGTTGCCTAATAAACTGGCTTTGTCATAAGGTTCGTCCAGAAAAACAAAACTGGCAACTGCCACAGGAGAAGTGGCATTAACATTTTGTAAATTACCTGCCATATCCTGCATGATCCCTCGGACATAATGGTTGATATTCCTGCTTTTGTGGCTGTCGGCATTGTATGGAGTTTCTGCCTCACCTGTTATATCAGTGTTTATTTTTGGTATATCTAAACGATGTTTGTAATGCTTCTCAAAACGTCTGCTGGCTTCCAATGGTGAGACGGTATTGACAAGTTTAGGATCTAATAAATAGTCTTGGTTATCTTCATTATCAAAAGTACTACAACCGCACAGTGTGAAACTTATTAATAAAGGCAGGTTAGATAGTTTCATATTTTTTCCTAGTATCCGTTTCGATATATTAAGTTATTTTTGATGGCAACCTTTGACGAACTCCACATGACATCATTTGGTACATAATCTGTTGCCGCTGCCAATACAATGTTTTCTGGAACTTTTATTAGTCTAATATTCATTATGGTGTTGTTTTCTTGCAGCGTGTAGGTGCCTGTTAAAAAATAGTCTGCACTAATCGTAGAGCTTAATTCACTTACTTGTCTGCTCAGCATTTTGTCGGCTTGTGCGCTTATTTTTATACTTGGCATCGTTTTAAATTCTATAACTTTTAAACCTGCCTGTGTGGCGAAGGTCATTAAACTTTCTTGAATCTGTAAGCTTAACGCTGTGTGGGAGGGCAAAGACTCGCCGCCAGAATGCATTGTCGGTAATATTGTGCCGACGGCGATAGTACTAGTATTGTCGTCAAATTGAGAGGTATTCAATAATTGCCTAACGAGGTTTTCTACATGTCTGTGTAGAGTGTTTGATGGATGTATGCTTGAGGCTTTCAGATGAGTTAAATTATTACTTTTATTCATCAGATCCGTTATCGCACAACCAGACAATAAAGCGCAAATTAGGATCATTAAATATAAAGTTCGCATGGAGTTGATATCTTTAGTTAAAGCTTTGTATTGCTATGAGCAATATAAATGCCAATAACAGCACTTGAATATGATTTTTATACTTGCAAAAATAAATTTTATAATACGTGTGCAAGGATGCTGAAAAATATCAACTTGATCAAAGACTTTAATAAATATCTGACGAAATATTTTGGTTACTTATCCCCTCTTATTAGTGACTACATTATTTGGAAAATTTATGAAACTAATGGATCTGTATATTCCTTTGCACAATTTGCTGGATAAAAGCTTAGCTTTTAATGGGACTGGGCCTTTGCTACTCAGACTTTTTTTGGCACCTATCATGATCCAAGGTGGTTGGACTAAATATCAGAGTTTTGAAGGCATAGTAGATTGGTTTGGCAACGCTGATTATGGTTTAGATTTACCCTTTCCTTTTGTCCTAGCATTTCTTGCTACCGCAGCTGAATTAGTTGGCGGAATATTTTTGCTAATTGGTCTAGCCACACGCTGGGTAAGTATTCCTTTGATGTTGACTATGTTGGTGGCTGCATTCGCAGTGCACTGGCCAAACGGTTGGGCAGCGATTGCAGATGCCGGTAGTTGGATGTCAGACGGCACCATTATGCTGAACAAATCTGTAATGGATACACCAGATAAATTAGCCGCTGCCAAAGGTATTCTTCAAGAAAATAGTAATTATGAGTGGATTACATCAAGTGGAAAATTGGTGGTGCTTAACAACGGTATCGAGTTTGCCATCACTTATTTCATCATGCTACTTTCTTTATTCTTCACTGGCGGTGGCAAGTTTACCAGTCTTGATTATTTTTTAGCGAAGAGATATATCGCGAAGATATAAAAAAATAACGGCACTCAGTCGCCTTTTTGATTACGATAGATGTATTCTAAATATTTAAGGATACTTGATGCAGGCGCTAGATTTATTACTTAACCGTAGTTCTCAACCTCGATTACAAGCTCCGGCCCCTGAAGGGCAAGCTCTAGAAAATATCAAACAAGCGGCTTTACGTGCCCCAGATCATGCATGTCTTACACCATGGAAATTTGTTGTATGCCAAAACCTGGGGTTAGTCCGTTTAGGTGAAATTTTTCAACAAGCTGCCATTGCAGCTAATAAAAGTGAAAAAGAAGTTAAACGTGCACCTCAATTACCCTTACGTGCGCCAATGGTGATGGTGGCAATAGCCAAATACACTGAAAATGACAAGGTGCCATGGATAGAACAAGTTGCTTCTGCATCCTGCGCTTTACACGCCATGCAGATGGCCGCAGTGGCTCAAGGTTTTGCTGGAGTGTGGCGAACGGGGAGTTTTGCAAAAGATCCTACTGTCAAACAGGCTTTTGATTTATCAGAGCAAGACGAAATAGTTGGTTTCCTTTACTTAGGCTCTTCACCTATAAAATCTTTGCCTAAACCCAAAAGAGAAAGTGCTGAATATTTCGAAAATTGGGATTAATAATTTAAAAATTTTTGGTGCTATTCTATAGCGAATAGCCAAACAAAAACAACACATCTGGACAACAAATAACACATGTCAAAGTATGTCGATCATCGGTCGATGTACTGAATAAATAAACACATTTAGGCTGTTAAATAAACAAAAAATAAGCCACTACAGGCCTAAAGTATCTAGTTAAAACTCAACATCGTAAAATTTTTATTTCTTTTTTGTCTCTATGTAAATGTCTATTTTGTTTATTAGCTTTTAGTGATCTTACCGTGCATTGAGCCATTAGTTTATTACATTGGACTGACAAAGGCTAAAACACGTATTTAACTCAAAGCTAATCTTACTTGGTTTCTGCCTGCATTTTTAGCTGCATAAAGTGCCTTATCAGCTCTTTCAATAATATTTGTTAGACCGTCATTAGGCCGTTTTTGTGCTACACCAAAAGAAGCCGTGACAGGAGGCATTTTCTCACCAGTGCGTTTATTACTAAAAGGTATCGCTGCTAGTTTTATTCTAATGTTTTCAGCAAAAGCTTGCCCTTGTTCTAGTTTAAAACTAGGGCATAAAAGTGCAAATTCTTCTCCACCTAGTCTCACGGGCAGAATATGTTTGGAACATTCTTTTTTCAACAATTTACCGATGTATTTAAGTATTTGATCTCCGACTAAGTGCCCATGCGTATCATTAAATGTTTTGAATTTATCAACATCCATCATGATCAAAGTAATGTTGTTCTGGTTGTTTTTATTATCGACAAACTTATTATAAATCACTTCAAAGACACGCCTATTGTAG
>NZ_CAJXPA010000268.1 GCF_913058035.1 uncultured Paraglaciecola sp.
TACGGTACTGGCTCAGGCTTACCTATTCAAAATGAAGCAGCCACTTATGACGGTACATCATTTCAAGACTCAAATGGTGACGTTTTCCAAGGTGGGCGTTACATTCAAGAAAGCTATGCGATTGCCAGTGTATCTGTTGGCATCACCAAAGACGACTGGAAAGCCGAGCTGTACATAGATAACCTCACTGACGAAAGTGCTGTGTTGTATATTGATACACAGCAATTTACGCCAAAGGTTGTGACTAACCGTCCTCGCACAGTAGGATTGAGACTGTCTTACGATTTCTTTTAGACACATGGCAAGACACATTGTTTAGAGTGATGACAAAGGTCAGTCTTGGCTTATCTTTGTCATCAACTTAAACAATTCTGAGATGATTCTGCACCTATGCATTTTATCTACACATAAAAACTAATCAAATAATAAAGCATCAACTAAATAATATGTTTAGCTAAATGATCTCGTTAAGCTGTTTGCATATAAGGAGTAGTTGCTGATTTAACTGTAACTATTTTTTGGTTTGTTTTTTTAGCTACCATAAAAATAGTAATATTTTTTGCCTCAACGTAATTAGGTTGGTTTATCACTATGTCCAAGTATGGTCTATTGAAAAACATGAATCCGGTCACATCTGTTACATCTATGGCCTTAGTAATGATATTTTTATTAGCCGGTATATTCTTTACTGAAGCCTCTGCACTACTTTTTGATACTATTTCGAATTGGATTTTAGCTTATCTAAAATGGTATTACATAGGCATAGTCACCTCGATTTTATTCTTCTGTATATGGTTAGCCTTCAGTCGCCATGGCAAATTGCGCCTTGGTGACGATGATTCACGACCTGAGTACGGTAACTTTTCCTGGTTTTCTATGCTGTTTAGCGCAGGTATGGGTATAGGTTTGATGTTTTGGTCTATCGCTGAGCCAATCACCCACTTTCAAAGCAATCCTTTTGTTGAGCAAGGTCTTACCTCCGAGGCCGCACAAATAGCCATGCGCTTAACTTTTTTTCATTGGGGCCTTCATCCCTGGGCGATTTACGTAGTTGTAGGGCTGTCGTTATCCTACTTTAGTTATCGTAAAAAATTACCTTTAACTATACGCTCTTCGCTATACCCGCTGATTGGCAATAAAATATATGGCCCAATAGGTCACACCGTAGATATTCTGGCGGTATTTGGTACTGTATTCGGCGTTGCCACATCACTTGGCTTAGGTGTCACCCAAATGAATACAGGGCTTAACCTTATGTTTGGCATGGACATATCTCTGGGTAACCAGATATTACTCATTGGCGTTATATCAAGTATCGCTACGTTATCTGTGGTATCAGGCGTGGGACGTGGCGTCAAAATCCTATCTGAAGTCAATATGTGTTTAACTGCAGGTGTACTTGTGTTTTTACTTTGTTTCGGCCCCACTCGATTTCTGTTGAGTAGTTTGATACAAAATATCGGCGACTACTTGAGTAACCTGTTGTCGTTGAGCACGTGGACCGACTCCTATACCGACAGCAAATGGCAATCATCTTGGACTGCTTTTTATTGGGGATGGTGGATGGCCTGGGCCCCTTTCGTAGGCATGTTTATCGCGCGAGTGTCTAAAGGACGCACCATTCGAGAGTTTATTATCGGGGTATTACTGGTGCCGAGTTTACTGGGTTTTATCTGGCTAACCTTATTTGGTAGTAACGCACTGTACTTGGAATTATTCCATCAGATTACTGATGCAAGTGGTGAGTTAGTAGCGGTTGTTGGTCAGGCAGGGATAGTTGACGCAGTTAATTCCGATATCACAACCGCTCTATATGTGACCCTGGAAAAACTCGATAATGGTTTTTTCGGCACTCTTGCGGCCTTTACTGCCACTTTATTAATTTCCACTTATTTCATCACCTCCTCTGATTCAGGCACTTTAGTCATTACCACTATTTTATCTATGGGTGATGAAAACCCACCACTTGGACATCGAATCTTGTGGGGTTTAGGTGAAGGTGCCGTGGCTGCAATCCTATTGCTCGTGGGTGGACTTGCTGCTTTACAAACAGCAGCCATTATTGTTGCCCTACCGTTTTCGATGGTGATGATCATTATGATGTGGGGCTTAGTCAAAGCCTTACGTCAGGAGAACCAATATCATCCACGGCTTATACCTGAGCAATGCAGTGATGATTTTACGAGTAAAATCCTATCAGAAAATAGTGTATCTGATTCTGAACTGAATTAAAAAAGACTGTAATTGGCTTAAGCCTCCCGCTATCTTTGATTTAGCTGTTAATGTCTTTTAAATATACAATGGTGTCTTATTTAGGCTGCTTATTGTCTTTATTAGAAATGCGCTAGTGCAATACAAAACGTTAAATAATCGCCAGCAATCCGTGCTTTTAGTTAACTTAATAGAGAAAACCATGATCAGTGTCTTTGATATGTTCAGCATAGGTATCGGCCCCTCCAGTTCGCATACAGTCGGCCCCATGCGTGCTGGCAGAGAGTTTTGTCTGCAACTTAAAGAACAAGGTCTATTTGAGCAAACAGATGAGCTTAAGGTGGAACTATTTGGCTCTCTGGGACAAACGGGTAAAGGCCATGGCACAGGAAAAGCAGTGATTTTAGGGCTACAAGGCCTCACACCAGAATCCATAGATATAAACTTAGTAGATGCACTATTACTCAGAGTAAATGATAAGCAAACACTAGACTTAAACGGTGAAAAAGCGATCAACTTTACTCGAGATGGAGCCATAGTGTTTCATCGACGCAAAACGTTACCCTTGCATGCAAATGGACTGACATTTCATGCCTTAAGTGCGAAACAAATCATTGTAAGTCAAAGTTATTATTCCATTGGTGGGGGGTTTATTCTTCGAGAAGAAGATTTTCATAAAGAAAAAATCAGCGCACTACAAAACGACATACAGCCAGTGCCTTATCCATTCTCTTCAGCCGAGGAATTACTCAGTCTATGTAAAGACCATGGTTTGTGTATTAGTTCATTAATGTTAAAAAATGAGCAAGTGTTTCAGACTCAAACCGAAATTAAACAAAAACTGTGGCACATATGGCAAGTGATGAAAGAGTGTGTACAAAACGGAATTAAAAACGAAGGCATACTGCCCGGTGGATTAAAGGTTACTCGCCGCGCACCTAAACTTTACCGTCGCTTGCAAAACGAAAATAGTACCGATCCAATGCAAGCTATGGATTGGGTCAACCTGTTTGCCCTAGCAGTGAATGAAGAAAATGCAGCAGGCGGAAAAGTAGTCACCGCCCCAACTAATGGTGCTGCAGGTATCATCCCAGCTGTGTTGCATTACTTTGACAAATTTGTTCGCCCAGTAGATGAAGACATAGTGTCACGGTATTTTTTGACTGCCGCCGCCATTGGCATTTTGTACAAAAAAAATGCTTCTATCTCAGGAGCTGAAGTTGGGTGTCAAGGGGAAGTGGGTGTAGCTTGTTCTATGGCTGCAGGCGCTCTGACTGAAATACTAGGAGGCACAGTCAACGAAGTAGAAAACGCCGCAGAAATAGGCATGGAACATAATCTAGGTTTGACATGTGATCCAGTGGGTGGTTTGGTGCAGGTGCCATGTATAGAGCGTAATGCAATGGGTTCAATCAAAGCTATTAACGCATCACGGTTAGCCTTACGTGGTAGCGGTGATCACAAGGTATCGCTGGACAAGGTAATCAAAACCATGTGGGAAACGGGTAATGACATGAAATCCAAATACAAAGAAACAGCCCGAGGTGGACTGGCTGTGAATATTATTGAGTGTTGATAGCGACTAACAACGTTCCCTTTAGCCCGACCCAACGAAACATTAACAGGCACTTCCTGTTTTTTGGAGGGGTTCTAGAAAATGCCAAAGTTTCTAAGCGTCTCGCCTCGTTAATTTATTACATCCAGTGTTTATGTTTGCATTACTGTATACATCTAAATTGGGAGTATAAATATTGAACTCTACAAACAATATGGATCAATAGATGGACAAAAATCAGCCACATGCTGTACAAACCACCATGGCATAACGGTTTTTAAAAAGTCACAAATTCTTGATATCAAAAAAAACACTCTTTTTACGAAAAATTGAACAAGTACGAAAAATTGAACAAATACGAAAAATTGAACAAGTACGAAAAATTGAACAAGCCAGTGGGCAGCTGATAGATATTTTAGACGGCTTAGGAAACCAAATATACCGCCCCATATACATATCTACGCACCCACGAGACCGTACCACACACCGTATGCCGTCCATCGCGTGAAAGAGAAACACATCTCACCAC
>NZ_CAJXPA010000269.1 GCF_913058035.1 uncultured Paraglaciecola sp.
GAATGTATGTGATGTATTTTAATCGAAGTTATAAACGAACAGGTACGTTATGGGAAGGGCGCTTTAAATCCTGTTTGGTGCAAGAAGAAACCTACCTAATGCAAGTTTATCGCTATATAGAGATGAATCCTGTAAGAGCCTCCATGGTTGATGAGCCAGCCGATTATTTTTGGTCAAGTTACCAATGTAATGCGCTTGGAAAGAAGAGTGATTTGTTAACACCTCATTCTATTTATACCCGTCTTGGTAGAAATGAACGGGAGCGCCAGTTGGTGTATCGAGGGCTGTTTGCACATCAAATCGAAGGTAAGTTGTTAGAAGATATCCGCCAAGCCACCAATAAGGGATTAGCTCTAGGTAATGATAATTTTTTTGCGGATATCGAAAGCCTTACAGGGAAGCGAGTTATTGAAGGCAAACGGGGCAGACCAGTAGGATGGCGTAAGAACAAAAATGATTAAAAACTTTTTAAAATAACTCTGACCCTTTTATTCTTTGCAATAATTTATGCTTGTTGATTACGTTGAGATTGAATACTTTCTTACTTTGGGTGTCTAGTTTAAGTTCCTAGTTTAAGTTCTGTATTTTTATAGCAAGGTTTGAAAACCCCAGCATTGGGTGTTAGATTTCTCGGCTAATTATCCGATATAAAATAAGAAGAATGGCGATGAAAAAAACATTTATGGTGGCAAGTGCCATGCTGATAGCTGGCCTGCAAACGGCAGTGGCAAAAGAGGGCATGTTCACGCCCGAACAGCTCCCCCTTATCAAAAAAGACTTAAAAGCAACGGGTCTTAAAATTTCTCCAGAATCTCTTTCCAGTTTGACCGGTTTTCCTATGGGTGCGGTTGTGTCACTGGGCGGTTGTTCAGCATCCTTTGTTTCACCTAAAGGATTGACAGTGACCAACCATCATTGTGCGCGAGGCTCGGTGCAATTCAATAGCACTGCCGAAAACAATTATCTCGAAAATGGTTTTTTAGCTAAGAAGTTGGGCGATGAACTACCAGCAGCACCTGGCTCTCGTATTTATGTAACAGAGGCGTTTAGTGATGTAACTGAAAAAGTCATAGGCAACTTAGCAGATACTTTGCAGGGTAAAGCCCGATATGACGAAATTACTAACAGACGCAAAGCCTTGATCGCTGAATGTGAGCAAGATGAAGGCTACCGTTGTTCTGTCAGCTCTTTTTATTCAGGCAAAGAATTTAAACTTATTAAGCAACTTGAAATTAAAGATGTGCGCATTGCCTATTCACCTGCCGACTCAGTGGGTAAATATGGTGGTGATATTGATAACTGGATGTGGCCGCGCCACACTGGTGATTTCGCTTTCTATCGCGCTTATGTTGATAAAAATGGCAAGCCAACAGAGTACAGTAAAGACAACGTACCCTATGAACCCAAACATTTCTTGAAAGTGTCGGCTAAAGGCCTTGATGATGGCGACTTTGTGATGGTGGCTGGTTATCCTGGTTCCACTAATCGTTATGCTTTGTTGTCAAATGTCGAGCATGTTTTTTCATGGTTATATCCTACTTACATTGACATAATCGCTGAATGGATCGAGACAATTGAAAAAAGTGCACCAGTTGGCAGTGACGCCCGGGTTAAATATGAGTCATCTTTAGCCGGCCTTAATAACTTTTTGAAAAATACCAAAGGCCAGTTAGAAGGCGCTCAGCGAGTTGGTCTAGTTGACCGTAGAGCAGAGCGCGAAGCTCAGCTGAATCAGTGGTTAAATAAAGATAGCAGTCGTCTAGATGTGGCTAAATCAATTGCTAAACTTAATGAAATGGCGAAGCAAAAAGCCGTCACAGATAAACAAGAATTTTGGTACGGCTTTGCCACTCGTCCTGCGCTTTTGGGTGTAGCACAAAACCTATATCGATTATCTATTGAAAGTCAAAAGCCTGATACACAGCGTGAGCAAGGATACCAAGAAAGAGACATAGAGCGTATCGAAGAACGCATGAAACGGATTGACCGCCGCTTTGATGCCACCGTTGATATGGCACTTTGGCAAATGTATCTGGCAAATTATTTAGCCGAGCCCAAAGAGCGACGTGTGCTGGCATTTGACAAAGCCCTTGGCCTAGATGAAGCAGGTGATTTGAGTACAAAATTAGGTGTCTATTACAAAAGCACTCGCCTTGACCAAGTTGAAGAACGCCTAGCGATGATGAAAGCGACTCAAGCAGAGCTAGAAGCAAGTGATGACCCTTTCATGCAGCTTGCCGTTGCTTTGTACGATGAAGAAATGAAACGTGAAAACGAATATAAAGAGCGTGAAGGACAACTAGCCGCGCTGCAGCCAAATTATATGAAAGCCATTATTGAATGGCAACAGAGTAAAGGCCAGGTTCTATACCCAGATGCCAATAGCACCTTAAGAGTGACCTATGGCAATGTGATGGGCGGCTCTCCTAAAGATGGCCTAATTTATGAGCCCTTTACTCGCTTAGAAGGCATAGTCGAAAAAGACACGGGTGTTGAACCGTTTAATTCACCCAAGGCGCAGTTAAGCTTAATTGAAAACAAACAATATGGCGATTACACCCTTGATAAGATTGGCAGTGTTCCGGTCAACTTTTTGAGTGACTTAGACACCACTGGTGGTAATTCAGGCTCGGCAACCTTAAATGCTAATGCTGAATTAGTTGGGTTACTGTTTGATGGTACCTTTGAAAGTGTCAACTCAGATTGGGACTTCGACCCGCGCACTACCCGCAGTATCCATGTTGATACACGCTATATGTTGTGGTTGATGGAATTTTTAGATGATGCCGGCAATCTAATTGATGAAATGACTATAATTAAATAGAAAGACGGCTTTAGCCATACAAGTTGCTTGCTAAAAGCAAATACCTTGTATGGCTTATTTTCAAACCTAGCTTTTTAGCCAATCTAAAGAAGACACCTACCTGAGGGACAGAGTAAACTTTAGCTATTAATCTCTGAAGGCAAGCTCTTTTTTATTGTTTGTTAATAAGTAACTAACTGATTTACAGAATAAATTTAGCACATTCTAGTAAGTTTACTCTGACCCTAAATACTTTTGCGAACAACTTAAATAGGCCACCCATAATAATTTGACTGTTTTTTGTTCTGCACTAAGCTTTACTAACACCAATTGAAATAGCATAAATTGAAATAAACAATTAACAAGACACCCATAATAGTGAGCCACCCCAAAAAATAGTTTTCGGGTTTATTACGATGGGTGTCTTTATAATTTCTTCAATCTATTAACGCGCACAATATGTCGGCTTTCTTTACACTTCACAATTTTTTGAAATTATGAGTTCGATAGCTATATGAAAAACATCAAGAATTTATTTTTGGTTCAAAAGTTGCTGTTAATAAATTGATAATATCATGCAGAGCCAAATACTTGGTTTTTATACAGAGCTCCTGTTCTGATGAAAAGGGGCTAAAAAGGACAACCCATGAACATGAGACCTTTAAATAAGATTTTAGCCGGGGCAATATTGATTACCTGTTGTTGGATGAATCTAGCTAACGCCACTCTTATTAACCGTGGTAACGGTATGATTTATGACAGCGTACAGAACATTACTTGGTTGCAAAATGCTAACCTGTCGGGCACAAAGATGAACTGGGAAGACTCGTTGGCCTGGGCGGACAGTCTGAGTGTCGGCAGTTTTGACGATTGGCGACTGTCTAATCCAGACCCTATTTGTGGATTAGCAGTCTATAATTGCACCGTAAATGAGCTGGGACATTTGTTTTACAATGAGTTTGGTTTGACTCAAGGGCAGGGTGTTTCGTCATTATTCAGTGGCACCAATGCGAATTTCAACTTATTTATCAATGTACAAGCCTCTGTTTATTGGTCAGGTGCTGAGTACGCGCCACTTACCGCCAGCGCATGGTACTTTAATACTAAAACTGGCATTCAAAGCGCCGGTAATAAGCAAAAGGGCCTTTACTACGGCTGGGCAGTGAGAGACGGAGATGTTGTCGCGGTGCCTGCGTTTCGTTCATTAGCCATCTTCGGTCTTGGTTTGCTGGGCCTGGCAGCGTGCAAACGGCAGGGGCGGCAACGCGCAAAACTGGGCGCAGTGTGAAGCTGCTGCAGTTTGACAGACACTTTAAATAAGCGACAATGTTTCAGTCGCTTAGAAGTATCCATCATGAGCAACTAAAGAAGACACCCATTTTAAAAAAGTAGCAAAACAGCCGTTATGTTCTAATCTTTAAGGTACTCAAACAACCAAGGATGGTCTGTCATGCCTCAGTCACGTAAAA
>NZ_CAJXPA010000270.1 GCF_913058035.1 uncultured Paraglaciecola sp.
ATACATGACTGATAATTGAGCTTTCTGTAATAGATATCTAGCCGTGTTTTAGTTATTAATACAGTTACAAAAGAAACTTGATATTAAACTTTTTCTTAAATTAAATGGCGAACGATGATAAATACCTCATTATCCTATGTTAGATCTAGTCGTAATTAAATTCAGGCACATAAATTTACACACTAAAAATGATATGAACCTGTCATAAACTGCCATCAACAAATTTATGCTTTGACGGTTATATATTTTCATAAACACATGTCACTGTGTCAGGCTATGTATAGCTTAATGTTATTAGATGGTTTGTTTACAAACCCGTATGGTACTGGCTGACTGTTGAATCATTTACCATAGAATTGAGTGTCATTTCTGATTTTGTATCGCCAGCTAACAATTGTTCGAAATGACTAATTAGGGCCACCTTGTCTGGTGAGGGTTTATCACCAGCCCCAATATTGGTTAAATCGATTAAAAAACTATCAAATAAATCAGCCAAATCATTAATAACTTCCATATTTAAAAATTGGTCGTTGTTGTAGATACTTGGGTAACCAGCCTTTTGTTTATCAATCGCAAATGACACCCCTTTAAGATTGGTAATACTGGTTGATTTATCGCATGACAGCATACATCCATTATCAATTCTGGGCTTCTCACAACCCACACTTTGTTGGAAGAAACATTGTCTGCTGGTCATTAATAAGATGGGGTGATAAATACTGTAAAACAATTTAAAGTCTGCAGGCCTTGCAATGTGTTTCATTTGTTGTTGATTGAGTTCATTTGAAATAAACGCACCGCTGCAATCAAATTCTTCTTTCATCGCCATTAGAGCGTAGGAGTTAGTGGTATTTAAAAAGGGACCCGCTATCCATTTAATCCCTAATTGGTTCGCTCTGTAAGCGATACCAGTATTGTTAGTCACAATTAATGGCGGCACCACTTGCTCTAAAATATTAATCGCAACATCATAATCTTTACCTATTAATACCGCAGGAAACCAAGGTATTAGACGGGGGTTAGCTGTTAAGAAATCAATATATTTAGTGCAGTCACGTTTATATGCGTCGGGTAACTTAAAATAAATATCGGCATTGGTGACTTCGGTTAAATGGATATCTGCTTCATCACTGATTAATATCGACAGAGTCGCCCGGGTATTGTCTGTAACAACAGGGTCAACGATGTTGTTATCTAATGTTTTGGCATGTTTTATTAGTGCAGGCAATTTAACGGCAGGTAACAATGCTCTGGATTGGTTTAATAAACGAGCCGCTCCACTTTTTAGTAATGTCAGCTCGCTAAATGGAACACTAACCTCGGCTGACAAATCACTCAAATCGATTTGTGTGATTACATATTCAGTATTGCCTAGGCTTCTAAAACGTTTATCAAGGGTGTCTTGATCTATAGCGTTGTGCTTACTGTTGGTTAACAGGCTGGTGGATTTTATTACAAAACTGTTTATTGCAGCCCTGGGCATATTAACCGCTGATGTCCTTTCAGTAGATGGTTCTTGTATGCTTAATGTTAGGATTAATGGACTGCCTAATTCACCAGAGAAACTGAGAGTTAAGAGCATTTTATCAATACTTAAATATTGGATTTTGTCTTTTACTGCATCATTAATTTCGTTTTTTTCTTGGTAAAGTGTTTGTTCTACCTCTTGTATTTGTACTATAGATATAAGGTTGGTATCTGTATTTGCAGTATTTTTGGCGACAGCATGATTTTTGGAATTGTCTCGAGGATTATCAATAAACATCGATTGATTTAAATCGCCGCGTAAAAAAGCATTTGAAAAATCTCGATTAAACACTTTATAAAGACGTTCGCCGTCTTCGAGCAATTGACCTGTTTTGATAAAACCGTCTATTTGTTTACGAAAACTATCTACTACTGTATGCACATAACTGGCACCTTTTATCCGTCCCTCTATTTTAAAAGAGGTAACGCCTGCATCTATTAATGCAGGTAAATCAAAAAATGCGGAGTTATCTTTTATATTGAGTGGGAAATTATGGCCTGTTTCTGTAGTTTCATATTCTTCCCGGCATGCTTGAGAACAACGACCACGATTACCCGAATTACCTACACTCGCTGAAGTTGAGTAGCATAAACCTGAAAATGCCACACAGAGTGAGCCATGCACAAACACTTCAGTTAAAATATCGTGCTCGCGGCTCACTGCTGTTAATTCAGTTATTTCTCTGAGGTTTAATTCTCTGGATAAATTGACTCTTGAAGCACCTAGCTTTTTGAGAAAACCAATTTGGCCCGCATTGTGGGTGGTGAGCTGAGTAGATGCGTGAATATCAAGGCTGGGAAAATGTTTTTTAATCAGATTAAACATACCAATATCTTGAACAATTACTCCATCAAGCGTGGTATTGACCAGCTTACTTAACAACTTGGCCAAAGTGGTAAATTCTCGTTCTAAGATCACAATATTCAAGGTTAGGAAAATTTCGCACTCATACTGGTGAGCCAGTCGAATGACCCCTACAAGTTCATCAAAAGAAATATTAGACGCACGATTACGGGCATTAAAGGTATCTAAACCACAATAAACGGCATCGGCACCGGCAATGATGGCCGCTTTAATGGCATCAACATCACCGCCTGGGGCTAACAATTCAATTTTATGTTTCATGTAAGTAAATTATGGCCAGTTAATTTTAAAGCGCGGATGTTACCCGTATATTTAGCCAATGAATATCGCTACAGAAGATTATTGTAGGTAAACTAGGCAAAGTGCCCGATTTAAGACTTTTTAATTTACACAAATAGCGATAACTACAAATTATGTCACTTCCCATTTTATATTCATTGCGAAATTGCCCATATGCAATGCGCGCCAGAATTGCTTTATTTAAAGCTCAGTTGCAGATAAGTTTGCGTGAGGTGGTATTAAGCAATAAGCCAAAGGAAATGCTCAAAGTTTCTAAAAAAGGCGAAGTACCAGTTTTAGTGATGGGTAATGAGTCAGGCTCATCAATCGTCATTGAAGAAAGTTTAGAGGTGATGTTGTGGGCATTAGCGAAAAGTGACCCTGACAATTTGCTTTATCTGCATGACCCACATGCATTACCAAATATGCTCAAATTAATCACTCAATTTGATAATAAATTTAAAGCCTGTTTAAACACCTATAAATGCGCCAAACGATACCGTGAAAATAATATCACTGAATGCAGACAAGCTTGTGAGATATATATACAACAGCTAGAAAATCGTTTGGCTGATAGCTCATGTCAGACACCATTTATTATGTCGGACCAAGAAAGCTTAGTTGATATTGCATTGTTACCATTTGTTCGTCAGTTCGCCAAAGTAGAACGTCAGTGGTACCTAAAATCTCCTTATCCAAAAGTCAGGCTCTGGCTGAATCGATACCTGCAAAGCATTATGTTTACAAAAGTAATGGCTAAACATAATGTGTGGGTGGGAATGAGCGAATAAATATCAGTAGTAAATGTTTATTAATAGAGGCACTTCATGCATAGATGTCACATACAAAACATCTCATAAACGGGTGTAATATTAGTTTTTAATGTAAAAAACTAATATTGGTTCAAAGATATTATGATCGGTAACATGGCTGGGTTATTTCAATGACATTAATTTCTTCTATTCAGCCACGACTATGCATAATGTCATGGTGAGCAAGCTAAGAGAGTTTTACTTCAAATATTAATCAGTGTCGACAAAGAAGATAAATTCTACGTTTATGATATATATAAAGAATAGTAAATAGCTTGATAACACGGAATGTCTTTTTTTTGTCTTTTTTTTTGTCTCCTTTTTTTTAAATCCTGTCATAGCAACAAAATTATCCTTTAGGAATGAGCATTTAAGTATTGATGTTATGCATGGCGATAGTAAGGCATGCTTTGTTACAAAACATCAGATGAACAATTGTATGCATTTATTATAAGGTTAAGGAGTCGATGAATGTTGACTGTTTTATAAACAATAAATTAAAGGATCCTGATTAAAACAACATAGCAACATAGCAACATAAGTCTAAATAAGTATTTGAGTCAGCGTGATTGGCGAGTAATATATTACATCTAAAATGAATTTAAAAAACATCTTGTTTTATTAAATACAAGTTAACTACATGTATGTTTCGGATTTATTTCCATTTACTTTTTTACTCTCTTTTACTTTAGTTATCATTGCCTTAATGTTTGGGGCAACGGTTCGAAAAGCCATTTTCTTATGGCTGTAATTTTAATTAGCCAATCCTGTAT
>NZ_CAJXPA010000271.1 GCF_913058035.1 uncultured Paraglaciecola sp.
ATCTAAAACTATTATGAAAAAGTGAAAATTCTGGATGCATCAATAAAGCCACTTATTTATGTCTATTTCAAATATTTTTTATCTAATCTATATCCGAAAATAGGGGTGGTTTTAGCCTTCTTCGATTCCGTAAAATTAAACATTTATTCTAAAAATTATATTCTCGTTGTTTTTAGCTTGTTAGTTATTAGTGTTTTAATTTGGCTGATACTTCGCCAGCATTCGTTTTAAGTCTTCGGTGTCCACTGGCTTGGTAAGATATTCGTTCATACCTACAGCAAGGCATTTTTCTCTTTCATTGTTCATTGTGTTTGCAGTGAGTGCGGCAATAGGGATTTTTCTAAATTCATCTCCAACTTCGCCTGCTCTTATTCTGCGTGTTGCTTCATAACCATCTAAATTAGGCATCTGACAATCCATGAGTATCAGGTCAAATGTAGACGGCTGTGAACGAGTCAGCAGCATGAGAGCCTCGAGGCCATCGTTCGCAACATCTACCTTAATTTTTAGGCTTTTCAAGATAGCATGCATAACCTCTTGGTTAATGAAGTTGTCTTCAACTAGAAGGACTCGTAGATTAAAAAAGTTACCAAGATATTTTGAGGTGTTGTACTTTTCTTCTTTTATTACAACTAAATCTGGTAAGGCTAATTTAATTGAGAATTGGAAGACTGACCCTTTTCCTAAGCTACTATGTGCAGTTATACGTCCGCCCATCAGTTCACAGAGCTGCTTGCTGATCGCTAGACCCAGACCAGTGCCACCGAAATTTCTTGTTGTCGACATATCTGCTTGAGAGAATGAATCAAAGAGGTAGGGTAGTGCATCGTCACTGACACCGATGCCAGTATCGGTTACTTCAACATTTAAACGGAGATGGTCGTCAATTGCATTTAAACTATACGTAAATATTACACTGCCCAATTGAGTAAATTTAATCGCATTGGATAGTAAATTATTCAAAATCTGCGTGAGTCGATAAGGATCGCCTACGACTTTATTTTGTAGGACATTTCCCTTAACAAGTTCTAGTTTTAAATTTTTTCTGTTAGCTTGGGATTGTAGGTCGTGAGTCAATTCGGTAAAAAGCTGATCTAAGTCAAATTCCATTAATTCGATACTAAGTTCACCAGCCTCTATTTTTGAGAAATCTAGGATATCGTTAATGATAATCATCAGCGACCCAGCACTGCGCTTCGCTGTTGCAACATAATCTTTTTGCTTTTTATCCAATTTTGAATGTGATACCAGTTCAATCATGCCAATAATCCCGTTTATCGGTGTGCGAATTTCATGACTCATATTTGCTAAAAAGGAACTTTTTGCCTCGGTCGCAGCCTTCGCAACTTGTTCATGTTGTATTGCAATATCTCTTTCTTGTTCAAGTGCGAGTTGCTTTTCTACTAATTTTTTTCTGGTTAAATGTGCAAACCAGCTTAGCAGGGTGCTCATTGCCATGGTGAAAAAAAAATGCTGGGTTAATGCCACTTCAAGCGTTATGTTGACTGTAATCCATCCAATCCAGTTGAACATAACTGAGTATGTCCAGTGTGTGCGGTTTGATAACACAATACCTGACGCAATTATAGATACAAATATGTTGATATTTTGTTCTAGATCACCTGAATACCATAAATGTAACAAACTGTTTGAACTGACCATAAGCGTCATTAAGAGGGTAATAAAACTTTGCCAAGTCGATAAAATTTTAGATGCTTTAAGCCCAATAGTAAGACAAACAGTCCCAGTCATAAAAGCCGTAGTCATCAGGACCCATTTGAACGTTTCATGAAGCAGAAAAAAATGTGCAATAACCATAAAAAAATAAAGGGATGTTAGAAAATAAGCAACGGGTTGGAGTAGCTCCTCGGTATCATTAGCATCCTGTATTTCTAGACATTGTTGCTTCAAAAGGGTTCTAATTCGTCGCAATGTTCACAGGCTCAGGATAATTAATCATTCTGCAGAATAAGCGTCTTTGCTAAAAAAATCTATAGTAAGTCATTTGTCTTTTTGTCGCATGACTCAAAGTATCAATTTTATAAATGTGAATATCAGTCATATCTACAGATTAAAAAGCCTGTCGTAACTAACTAGAATCATATCTGAGTGTTTAAATAAAAATGATTTTACTCAATATTCAGTAAACTTAAGCCTTGTTGCATCTATAAGATATAGCGTTTATTCTCTTGTAAAAATATAGTTAACCAAAGGTATTATTAGTGCTTAAATATTACACATCAGCCATCAGTGCTGTTTTATTACTATCTGCTTGTGACCAATCATCAGTCCAAAAAGAAAGCCAGGCCCCTTTAACTGAGCCAGTAACGCTTGCAAAACAAGCGTCTGCTAAATCTGAGAGTTCTGAATCACAAAGAACCAATGCTTTCTTTGAACGTATATTTGAGGAGTCAGTTGAGCGTTACCCTGAAATGCTTACTTCTCTAGGGCGTAAAGACCGTGCAGATGAATGGAACGATTTATCAGAGGCATTCGCTAATAAGTCACTAGAAATAACTAAGAAACAAGTTGTTGAACTAAAGTCTTTCGACCGTTCTAAACTTGATGAAGCTACCGCCCTAAGTTACGACCTATTGGTTCAATTAATGGAAGAAGAGATTGAAGACAGTAAATGGCGTTTGTACAACTATCCTGTGAATCAAATGTTTGGTCGTCATTCTAGCGTTGTTTCTTTGTTGATTAACCAACATAGAATTGACAATGTTCAGGATGCAAATAATTATATTGCGCGTTTGAATGCTGTTCCACAATTATTTGATCAACTTATTGATAATATAGAAGCACGTACCGCGGCTAATATTATACCGCCAAAATTTGTATTTCCTCATGTGATCCGCGACGCCAAAAACATAATTAAAGGTGCACCATTCGATGATGGTGAACCAAGTGCTTTGCTTTCAGACTTCACCACGAAATTAAACGCATTAATCGAAAAAGAGCCCGGCCAATTAACAGATATTAACAAAATAGCTTTAATTAATGAGGTAACTTTAGCACTTAGTCATTCGGTTAAACCTGCATATCAAAAACTTGTTGCCCATTTAATCGAACTCGAAACCCAAGCTACTACTGAAGATGGTATTTGGAAATGGAAGGACGGCGAAGATTTTTATAATGTCGCCCTCAAACGTACAACGACCACGGATCTTAATTCTGATCAAATCCATGAAATCGGTTTAAAAGAAGTTGAACGTATTCATAATGAAATGCGTGTTATAAAAGATAAAGTTGAATTTGAAGGCGATCTTAATTCATTTATGCAATTCATGCGTGACGATGACCAATTTTATTACCCAAATACAGATGAAGGTAAAGCTAGGTACTTGAGTGAAGCGACAAGCCTAATTGATGACATGAGACTTAAGTTGGACGAAATGTTTATCACTAAACCTAAAGCTAAGTTAAATGTAAAAGCAGTAGAAGCTTTTCGTGAGCAATCTGCTGGAAAAGCGTTTTATCAACGCCCATCAGAGGATGGCACACGTTCAGGTCTTTACTATGCCAACCTCTACGATATGAAAGCTATGCCGACTTATCAAATGGAAGCTCTTGCCTACCACGAAGGTATTCCAGGACATCACATGCAACTTGCAATTCAACAAGAGTTAAAAGATGTTCCCAAATTCAGGAAATTTGGTGGTTACACCGCTTATATCGAAGGTTGGGGACTCTATTCAGAATATCTTCCAAAAGAATTTGGTGCTTACCAAGACCCTTACTCAGACTTCGGCCGCTTAGCAATGGAATTATGGCGTGCATGTAGATTAGTTGTTGATACTGGCATACATTCTAAAAAGTGGACTCGTGAAAAAGGCATTGCTTTTTATAGCGATAACACACCGAATGCGGTTTCAGATGTCGTGAAAATGGTAGAACGTCACATTGTGATGCCATCTCAAGCAACGGCTTACAAAATTGGTATGCTTAAAATTCTTGAGCTACGTGCTAACGCTAAAACAAAATTGGGCGACAGATTTAATATTCGTGAATATCATGATCAAATATTAAAGTATGGTCCACTTCCGCTCAATGTTCTGGAAGCTAAAGTTGATGCTTGGATTGCACTAAAACTAGTAAGCTAAGGTTAATCATTTAGATGCTAGCTCCTATATTTTAGTTTGACTAAAAAGTGCCAGGATAAAGTTTCATGGCACTTTTTACGTTGATTAAAAATGCTTAAATATC
>NZ_CAJXPA010000272.1 GCF_913058035.1 uncultured Paraglaciecola sp.
GTAAAAAAAATTGTGCTTCAGTAGCAAATAAAACTCTATTTTTTAACCGATTTTCAATACTCACAAGTGCTTGGAAACAGGTATCAATATTCATATATTGATGTAACCATTGATGGGTTTTTAAGCGTTCAGCTTGCTGATTAAAGTGTGCATTGTCAGGTAATGAAAATTGCTCAAGTTGATGATAAAAAAGAGAAAAAATAATATCAAAGTGAGTGTTGGAGTATCGTTTCCATGTTCGCATGAGTAGGTAGTCAAAATAGATATCAATGACCACTCCTGCCATTCTTCGAATGCTCCTTGGAAAAGATCGTTTTAATTCAATTATTAAAGGATGCGCATCCGTGTATACGTCAATACTACGATGTAAACGAATACCCTGCTCAATTTCGAAGGGTAAGTATTGTAGCTGACTACCTTTTACAAAATCCCCAAGAAAGTTCCCTAACAAATTTGTCTTCGTATGTGAGCCAATATGAATGTGGGCGATATAGTTCAAGTTAAAAAGTTCTCCCATTAACTAAGACATGACACCCAAGTGAAAACCTAAAAATTCGTTAACTTAGCAGCAATCTTCGCTGATAAGACCAGTATTTTGCTGCTAATTTCTATTTGCTCTCTATAATGGGCTGATAATTTAAGTTATTGTGCACTTATTGCACTAAAAATAATTCTGAAATACTGTTTTTCACATAGAAAAATACCAAGTCAAAATTATTCATAATTAAGATGGTATGCCAGTGAAAGTATTAGTCATCAACGGACCAAATCTGAATATGTTGGGTAAACGTGAGCCCGCAACCTATGGTTCACAAAGCTTACAACAAATTATTAGTCAGTTAAGCAGCTATGCGTCCTCAATAGGACTAAGTTTAACTCATATGCAGTCAAATGCTGAACACGAGTTAATTGAGACAATTCACAATGCTTTTGAAAAGATAGATTTTATTGTCATCAACCCGGGTGCTTTCACCCACACCAGTGTTGCATTAAGAGATGCGCTTTTGAGCGTGTCTATTCCATTTATCGAAGTGCATCTATCCAATGTACACGCAAGAGAACCGTTCAGACAGCATTCTTACTTATCCGATATTGCCCAAGGGGTGATTTGTGGATTGGGCGCACAAGGCTACGAATTCGCTTTAACGGCGGCCAAACAATATTTAACTAAATAAAGATCAGCAAAAATTGCTTGCTGACTAACTGATTAGAGAGAAAAAAATGGACATACGTAAAATTAAAAAGTTGATAGAGCTAGTGGAAGAGTCTGGCATATCTGAGCTAGAAATTACTGAAGGAGAGGAGTCCGTTCGTATTCACCGTGGAGTTAGCCTAAGCAGTCAAGCCGCGGTACCTATGCAATATGCACCACAACCACAATTAGCGGTACCTGTCGCACCAGCAGCCCCCGTTGAAACTGTCGCTGAAGCAGCACCAGTGGAAAGCGGACACATTATGTGTTCGCCGATGGTAGGTACTTTTTATCGTTCTTCATCACCTGGTGTTAAATCGTTCGTAGAAGTAGGTCAGAAAGTCAATGTCGGCGACACGCTTTGTATTATTGAAGCGATGAAAATGATGAATCAAATTGAGTCGGATAAAACCGGTGTAGTGAAACGAATTTTAGTTGAAAATCAGGATCCTGTAGAATTCGACCAACCTATGTTTGTGATTGAATAAAAGGTCTATGACAATGTTAAAAAAAGTCCTCATTGCAAACCGCGGTGAAATCGCGCTACGAATTTTACGTGCCTGT
This sequence comes from uncultured Paraglaciecola sp., assembly GCF_913058035.1. Lineage (GTDB taxonomy): Bacteria > Pseudomonadota > Gammaproteobacteria > Enterobacterales > Alteromonadaceae > Paraglaciecola. The sequence continues at coordinate 1,757 of NZ_CAJXPA010000272.1, forward strand.
AAAGAGTTAGGCATAAAGACCGTAGCAGTGCATTCGACTGCCGACGAATCACTCAAACATGTGTTGTTAGCTGATGAAACGATTTGTATCGGCAAAGCTTCAGCCACAGAGAGCTATCTCAATATTCCCCGGATTATTGCTGCTGCTGAAATAACAAATGCAGATGCTATTCATCCCGGTTATGGATTTTTAGCTGAAAACGCAGACTTTGCTGAAGCGGTTGAAAAAAGTGGTTTTACCTTTATTGGCCCAACGGCCGACACTATTAACTTAATGGGTGATAAAGTTTCAGCGATAAAATCGATGAAAAGTGCTGGTGTGCCTTGTGTTCCTGGTTCTGATGGCCCATTAGGCGAAAATGAAGCACGAAACAAAAAAGTGGCTAAAAGTATTGGTTATCCGATCATCATTAAAGCCGCTGGTGGAGGCGGTGGTCGTGGTATGCGTGTTGTGCGCAGCGAAGACGAACTTATCTCATCTATTGCCATGACAAAAAGTGAAGCCGGTGCGGCATTCAACAATGATGTTGTGTACATGGAAAAATTCCTTGAAAACCCTCGTCATGTTGAAATTCAAATATTGGCAGATGGCCAAGGAAATGCCATCCACCTGGGCGAGCGTGACTGCTCTATGCAACGCCGTCACCAAAAAGTGGTAGAAGAAGCCCCAGCCCCAGGCATTACCCCAGAAATGCGTGCCGCAATTGGAGCAAGATGTTGCCAAGCTTGCGTTGATATTAATTATCGTGGTGCAGGTACGTTTGAATTTTTGTTTGAAAATAATGAATTTTATTTCATTGAAATGAATACGCGTATTCAAGTTGAGCATCCGGTGTCTGAAATGATCACAGGCATCGACTTAATTAAAGAGCAATTAAGAGTAGCCGCTGGTGAAAAGTTGTCTTTGACCCAAGACCAGATACAAGTGAAAGGTCATGCGATTGAATGTCGTATCAATGCCGAAGACTCAAAAACCTTTATACCAAGCCCAGGTAAAATTACCAAGTTTCATTCACCTGGTGGTTTAGGCGTGAGGTGGGACTCGCATATATACACTGATTATGTCGTGCCACCCTATTACGATTCAATGATTGGTAAATTGATCACCTATGGTGAGACCAGAGAAGTGGCGATTGCTAAAATGCGTCATGCATTAGACGAGTTGGTTATTGGCGGAATTAAAACCAACGTTGATCTACAAAAAAGCATAATGGCTGACGAAAATTTTGCCGCTGGTGGTGCAAATATTCATTATCTGGAAAAAAAATTAGGTATAGGCGGACATTAACTTGTCATAAAATATATTTATTAATAAAAAGAGCGCTCATCGCTCTTTTTTTATGTCTGATCATTTAGCTAATCTCAGGTTTGCTGATGTTATACTTATTAAAATTTCTAACAGTGAGTTTGTTAATGCCTTGGATCCAATTAAAAATAAATAGCCAAGCAGAATACGCTGAACAAATTGGCGAAATGTTATCAGCTAGTGGTGCACAAGCCGTCACTTTTGTAGACGCTAAAGATACGCCCATGTATGAACCTAAACCCGGTGAAGTGATGTTATGGCCAGACACTCAGATTGTGGGATTGTATGACGCAGAATATGATATGTCGCGGGTTATTAGCCAACTGAGTCAGTCCAAGCTGTTAGGTAAAAACTTCAATCATAAATTAGACCAACTAGAAGACAAAGATTGGGAAAGGGAATGGATGATAAATTTCCATCCAATGCAATTTGGCGAACGTTTGTGGATTTGTCCTAGCTGGCGTGATGTACCTGATCCCAATGCAGTGAATGTGATGCTCGATCCCGGATTAGCCTTTGGTACTGGCACACATCAAACAACGAGTCTGTGCTTAAGATGGTTAGACCGTTTAGAACTGTCTGAAGCAACCGTGGTTGATTTTGGTTGCGGTTCAGGGATATTGGGTATAGCTGCACTTAAATTAGGTGCTAAGCGTGTTATAGGCATCGATATCGACCCTCAAGCCTTATTAGCCAGCCAAGATAATGCTAATCGTAATGATGTGGGCGAAAAAATTGAATTGTATTTACCAGAGCATCAACCTGAATTTAAAGCTGATGTGGTACTAGCCAATATACTTGCTGGGCCAATACGTGAATTAAGAACGGTCATCACCGAATATTGTAAAACAGGTGGTAAATTAGTGCTCTCTGGAATTTTAGACAATCAAGCTCAAGAAATTAATGATTTGTACAGCCATGATTTTAATATGGATCCCATCATGGTGGATGGAGAGTGGGCAAGGGTCTCTGGGGTTAAAATAACGTCTTAAAACAGGTAGATCCTTAGGAAGTCAGATTATCATTACTAGTGCTTATTTTTAAAATACAGCAGCTTATAGTTTTATCCCTGTTTGCTTGCTCTTTTTATTTGGTACATAGA
>NZ_CAJXPA010000273.1 GCF_913058035.1 uncultured Paraglaciecola sp.
GCTATCTGCAGCTCGTAGTCTGTCCTCTTTCGGCGGAAGGGTCAGAGGTGTATAAGGGCCAGTTGCTGGTCTGTCCATAGGCCAAGGCAAAATGGTGTTATTCGTCCCCGTGGTTCGGTATGGACTGCCTCGGTAAAAACAAAGCCAGCGCCACCCGATGCGCGGGCCCCAAGATGAGCAAAATGCCAATCATTTGCTAAGCCGTCTTGGGCAGAATATTGACACATGGGGGACAGCATAATGCGGTTGCGTGCTGTCACTCCACGAAAGGTGATGGGCCGAAATAGATGGGGGTTTGGATCACGCCTTAAAACTCGTCTGGCGTTTTCGCTGGTCAATCGCGAGTCTGTTTTTATGTTTTCAGCCATCTTGTAACTTTCCTCCTCATCAGAATTAAATTCAACCGCTCACCAAGAAAATTAGCAATAAAAATTCCTAGCCTAGCCTGTGTGATCACCACTAAATCTGTTATAGATTGCGGGGCAGAGACTATAAAGACAAGCTGTATTATTTTATTGATAATGATAACTTTTGGTGATTGCAAAGCGAGCGATGTGGCGATAGTTTGCAACATCGTCGAACGCATATCGTTCAATGACTCTGAGTCAATAAAGATCGGCAGGTTAGCCGCAATTAACATAAATCAACGCATTAGAGTAGATTCTGGAAATAACGGATAACCAGTTATGGCCTTGTGATAACTGATGGTGGAAACACACACAAACGATCTATTTCATCCAAAATATGCAAGGGGACAGGTCACAGTTTATTACTGAAATGGGCTAAACAGACGGCACCAGAAATTCGATTTTGGTGCATGACACCATCCAAAAAATATCATGCCTTTGACATGTGATGATGTTTACAGCAGGCAAATTGAGACTGTACCGGTATCTCAATCTTGCGTATGAATATCACCGGGTAAGACTACTTCTGCTGTATCCTTTTTTTAGAAGTCGGATCTAAGAGGCATATTGCATGACTTCTTTTTTAAACGAAGTGATACTGGGGCTTCGCAGAAAAATACAATCTTTACATTCTGTTTTAGTCAACGATTTGATGCGCCCCACTGCACCATGACTGATGCAATCGATAGGGCAGAAAACGGCATCGGCTTTTTTAACCATCATATTGAGTAGTTGAGTCGACTGCTGCAGGCCGCCATCGTGATAAAGAAATTGACCGTTAATCGATTCAATTAATTGCTTAAAGCGATCTTTGTGACGTGAAAAACCACCGACGTAAAGAATACTTTTTCCACAGAGATCAGAGTTGAAAGGAATGACCTTTGTATCACTGTTTGTTGTATTGATTTCTAGCTTTGTGTGGTCGAGTTGACTGGCTTTTAGCTCGTCATATTGTTGCTCTTGAAGTTTCAACTTAACCTGTAATTTGACCATTTGTGAGTGTTGAGACCAGATAGTTTTCTCATAATTTTTAAAAAGTTCATTGGCTTGGCTGTCTGATAAATCACTGGTTTTATCGTCCTTTAATAACAGCTGCTGCTTTAGATCGACGATTTGATTTTCGAGTGATTTGGTGATTTCCTGCTGACTCTCATAGCGTGTCTGTTGCCTCAAAAGTGCTCGTGCCTGTTTTGGTTGTTCCTGTAATAACTGAAAATTTTCTGTAGTGAGTCTTTTTTGTTCAGTCCGAAGTGCCTGCCCCGAGGTATGCGACAGCATGTGTATCTCGCCATACAATTTTTGTTTGATCGCTGCACTAGCATACTGGCTGGTCAGTAATGCCCAACAAAATCCTGCGATCTGACGATCATCATTTAAGTCCGTTGACCGCCAAAATGCTTCCACTGCTTCATCTGACTTATGTTGTCTCAGCGCACTCACATTGGCTTGGTAAGAACGTTTAAGATATTTATTGAGGTGCGTCGATAAAAGGTTTTTGTCTAGACAGGCATTCACGCAAAAGGCGTGTAGCTCATAGTCAGTTTCGCCCTGGAGGTCGGCAGTTATGGTCGGAAATTTTTTTCGAATCTTGCGTATATAGGGCACATCAATACAGTAACCTATTAATGTACAAAGTTGATGACTGGGCACATCCCAGATTGCTAGTTTCTTTGAAACACACACATCGATCACATTATCTGTAATACACATCACTATCACCAATTAGAACTAATTTAAAATGTCGAAGCATCGAGATTCACCCGCAGAGTTGAGGTAAGTTAGGCAAATTTCAATACGTTGGAACAAGGGTGGTTATGCAATAAAAATTATCAAATTGTACTTTTCAATTGCATTTACTTTTCTGTTACATGATTTAGCAAAATATTAAGCTAAGACTGATTTATTAAAGTTAGTAAGAATCATTCGCATTAGATACGAATAAGACTTATACGTCAATGCGAATTGTTCTCAATTGTATTTAGTATTACGCAAGGTGAGTAGGTATTTGGAATCTATGGCGGTAACAATAGGGCAAAAACCGCAATTTTTTATAGAGGATGACTCGACAGAGAGGCTCCAAGCTTTTAATTCGATAGACCTAAGGGCTCAGTCAATAACAGCAACTTCGACCTGGGTTGAATCGGTCGTCCAAAAAATGAGTTTTTTGTCATCCACCTGAGCAGTTTCAATGTTTAGTTTGCGAACGGTGTCTCCCCAGCCCAACTCGCTAATACCAAATGTCAGTATTAATACTTGTACGTTTGAAGGTTTCCAAATGATCTAAAATATCACGTACTAGTCGTTTTCTAATCGGAAGTCATGAAGCTCACCCCCTAATCATTGGATCATCATAGAGTCTGATGAAGTTCAAAAGACAGACTCAAGCGCCAAGTCAAATTGAGATTATGAGTGACTTCGGGTAACTATCGCTTAATCAGCGGTTAACAATTACTCGTTTGTTACCGACAAAGCGTTCTTTTAGTATAAATTTCTGAATTAACCTATCCGAAAAACAGATTAACGGACTGTTATAACGATATGACTAAACTTAAAGGAAATATTGAATGAATACTATTTCGAAAATTTATAAATCTATAATTGAAGGGCGTGAAGTCACTGGAAGAATGAGAGCGTACTCTGTGCTGATGGCTATGGATGTTAAGTTGGTAGAAAAATATGGATATTCCCATAAATTATTGCGTGGTGGATTAAAAAACTGGCCATGGCGTCTAACGTCAGAAATGGCACCAGTAAAGCATCCTCATAGCCAACTTAAAGACTTGGGCGCTGCTAAAACCGACAGTGAAATGACTTTACGCTATGGCCAAAGTCAAAACGATCAGGCGACCAAGAAGCGCGCATAGCGTGAAGGCAAGGTCACGCATAGCACTGACAAACGCTGATTTTTAACATAACAATTGTCATTTTATATTGTTCTCAACTTTCATTGTTCGGGTTGTGGCGCTGTTTGTTTTTGAAAGTGATCTGAAAAAACTACATTTTTAATTGTTTTCAGTTGATTTTTAGGCCTCGGTTAGATTTGAACTAAAACTCTGCGCAACAGTAAACTAGCAATCACAGTTGTGAGTTTTTGATTAGCTATTATTTAAAAGTTTTGTAACCATTTACTTCCGATTGATATCTTAATTTCATTTCTGGCTTACGTACTTCGAGTAAATTGACACTATTGAGATTTTAATAGACAGTAGTTTATCGTTTGCGTGAGCGAACTACTGTTGAATGGCCGTCGGACCGAATTTAAACGCTACCACCGCTAGAGTATCTAATTATTCGTCGGGCTTTAAATTTATTGTGACATCGACGTTATAGCTAGCTACAAGTGTCGATAGCAAAGAGTGGCAATAAGCTACGAATACATTTTCAATTCACCACCAGCGATGTTCATAAGTCTCAAAGTGAGGGTGTTAACGAAGCTTAAGTTGATAGAATGAATATGAGAACAACACCCTAAAATATGCAGGCAGTTTATTTATGGTTCGTCTTTATGAGTCATTGTTGCTAAGAATTTAACCGGTTTATCTGATGAAATGAGCGAAATAATCAGTCGAGTTGAATCGATATAAAAAATATTGAAGTCAGAATCTGCAGGATCTCCTGAGTTATTATATGATCTGATCTTTTTGAACCAACTCAATATTAAATGTCGTCTAAGGGAGTTCAATGGGTTTACTAACAACCTAGCTC
>NZ_CAJXPA010000274.1 GCF_913058035.1 uncultured Paraglaciecola sp.
ATATTATTGGTTTATAAAAATGTATATTTTTTAACACGGGCAAATTCTTGAAATAATAAATTCACCTGTGAGTACTATCTAGCAAAAAGCATGCCAAAGTTACAATTAACTCACAACTCATTGTTTTCATTTGTTATTACATTATTAGTTGTCGATATGCAGAAATAAATGCAATAGTGTTGTCACCAAAGCAACACATTCAAACATAGTAATGTTACCAATCCGACACATCATGAGCGTCTAAAACTAGGTTAAGTTACCTGTATTTGATATTTTTTCATTTTTTCGTATAGCGACTTTCGCGATAGTTGCAGTTGCTCATAGGTTTTTTTAATACTGCCTTCGTTATCTTCCAAAGCACTCACTATCAGTTGTTTCTCAATAGCCGCCATTTGCTCAGACAAGCTCTCATCATCCGATACATTGGCTAAAGCGCCATCTAAATTCATGCCTAAACTTAAACCTAGCACCCAGCGATCGGCTATATTGCGTAACTCACGTACATTACCCGGCCATTCATAAGCCATCAATTGCTTCATTAGACTCGGTGTATATTCAGGAATTTCTTTCCGATAGCGTGTTCGAGCATCGCGTGCTAGATGATGTAGCAGTAGTGGGATATCTTCTTTTCGATCGCGAAGTGGCGGAACTGTTAGGGTAATAACATTTAAACGATAATAGAGATCAGCGCGAAATAGTTGTTGCTGACAAGCTAGTGCCAAGTCTGTCTTAGTGGCCGCAATAAATCTGATATCGAGATTAATAACTTTATTAGAGCCCAAACGCTCTATAGAACGGGTCTCGATCACTCGCAATAATTTAACTTGCAATTCTATTGGCATGGATTCAATTTCATCTAAAAAAATGGTCCCACCATTGGCGTATTCGAGCTTTCCAACACGCTGCTTGTTTGCGCTAGTAAAAGCGCCAGATTCGTGACCAAACAATTCTGACTCCATCATCTCAATCGGAATGGCACCACAATTTAATGCAACAAAGGGCTTGTCTCTGCGTGAACCCTCTTCGTGTAATGCGCGAGTGACGACTTCTTTACCTGAACCTGTTTCACCCCAAATTAAGATATCAACATCGGTTTGAGCAAGCGCCATAGTCTCAGCACGCAAAGTTAACATTGCCGGGGTGCGGCCCACTAAACGCTTATCTAAGCCATCTTGATTGGCAAGTTCATCTCGTAGTGTTCTGTTTTCTAGCACTAGGCGGCGCTTTTCTAAGCCACGAGAAACAGCGCCGACCAATCTATCTGCCGCAAAAGGCTTTTCAATAAAATCATAAGCACCACTGCGCATAGCGCTGACAGCTGTTGAAATATCACCATGACCCGTAATAACAATTGTAGGCAATGCCTGATCTATCTCTAATACTTTTAGTAAAAGCTCTAGTCCATCGATGGCTGGCATTCTTATATCGGTTATTATTACACCATATAAATTACGCGTTATACTATTAAGCGCATCATAGCCATTTTCGTACGCATCCACGTCGTAGCTTGCGAGCTCTAAGCTTTGCGTCAGCGCATGACGTAAATCTTCGTCATCATCTACAATTATTACTTTTGCATTTTTAATCATTACTACTCAGTTTTCTTTAGCAATAGTTGCGAACAACCAAAACAATCGCTAATTTTTAGTTAATTAAGATAACGGTAAGCGTAGTTCAAACACAGTACCGTAACCCTTCGTATCGACACCATTGTCCTTCAGTTCTATTGTTCCTTTAAAGTCATTCAGTAAGGTTGATACTATAAAAAGGCCTAAGCCCAAGCCATTACCAGTTTTCTTCGTCGTATAAAATGCATTAAACATATCGGATCTAATTTTTTCCGAAATTCCCAGCCCTGTGTCTTTTATTAAAATAATGGCATGCCTAGTGTTCCAATCCGTTTTGCTTGCATCTTCTACAAACCATTGAATTTCAACCTTTTGCGATGTACAGCCAGCAACTGCGTCCATAGCGTTAGTTACCAAATTAGTTATTATCTGTAATAGCTTACCTTGCTCACCTTTCAGCTCAATAGATTCAACTGGTGATAATAACCGTAACGACACATTTTGTTTTTTTGCTTGTGGTGATAATAAAATTATCAACTCATCCATCACCGAGTCGACAGAAAAATATTCGTTTTCATGCGTAGACTTGTGTGCAAACCGCCGAAGGGTACTAGTCAGGCCTGCCATTTTATCAACCAGTATGTTAATCCGCAGCAAATTTTCTATTGCGTTTTCAGATTTGTCTTTCTTTATGAAGATAGAGGCATTATCAGCATACGAGCGAATAGCCGTTAATGGCTGGTTATATTCATGCGCTAAAGCGGTAGACATTTGGCCAATACCAGCAAGCTTTGCTGCCTGAATAAATTCATCTTGGGCCTCTCGCAAGTTTCTTTCGACGATACGTCGCTCCTCTATTTCAATATTCAATTGCGTATTGCTAGCACTTAGTTCATGCGTTCTATCCCTCACTTGACGCTCTAGGCGTAATGAAAAAGCAAGCTGTGAACGCTGCTCTTTTAAGCGTCTTTTTTGATGTGCTCGCCACATAAAGAAAGACATAGCAATTAACGACAATATAAGAAAGGTAATAAAAACAGCGTTATTCCTCTGAGAACGAATAGCATCATAATTAACAAACATATGAACATTCCATTCAAGTAACGGTACATACAAAGAAGCTTGCAGAAAAACTCTACCTTCGTTTTCTCCCAGAGCTGTTTTAAACTTCAACTTGCTTTTTGATGTTCGCGAAACGCTATCAACCAGATAATCACTAGTACTAGAATTCCCCCTGGCTAACTTTCTTTTCATAACGCTGTCAGCACTGTCGTTAGAAAAACTGTTATTTTCTAACGCATAATTAAAATAGTGTAAACGCCACTGCCTAACGCTTGACAACAAAACTCGCTGACTCGAGTCAACTATTAGAATAGGATCTGGTAATAATAATAGAACTTGCTCTAAATTTTCTAAGTCGAGCCGAACAACAACTACCCCTAATATTTTATTATCATAAAAAACGGGTGAAGCTATTATATAAAGCCGACTACCTGATTGAGTCACAAAATTACCACGGCCCAAATTACCTTGCATGGCACTGATAAAATAGTCTTCATTAGAAATATTGATTGTCTTCTCTTTAGGCTGATTTGTTCGCAGAATTCTACCCTCTTTGTCGACAATCCAAATATCATTCGCGCCACTAATTCCAATAAAATCCACTGCAAGCTGATTGGCACTTGGAAGAACATCAAGAGGGTTAATGATACGAAGAGCGTGCAGAATATCGGGCCGACGGGAGATCAGGGCGGCAAGGACTGAATATTTTTCAAGACTTGTTTTTAGAGTTGCAGTTTGAAACGCAAGTGTTCCTTGCATGCGCGCATTGGCTTGAGTAACCGCATTACGCTCTGCAAAGTAACCAACTGAAATTAGAATAAAAACAAAGCCTATTAGCCAACAAAAAACACTTAATTGTTCACGATTAAAATATTTACTTTTTGACAGATGCATTCTTTTATTCTTAATCATATCGAACTAATCATATTAATTTTTAAACACATCGAGATAGTTGATGTTTCTCTCTTATTAGACCGACTGTAACTGCTGCCCTGTTTAAATTCATAGCTGAGTGATCAAATAGTATAAGCATAAAACCAACATTTGATTAAACGTCATGCTATTAATTATTAAATCGCCAATGTCTATTATACTTTTCTACCAATAGCTTTTGCACTTTGTTATTAGTTGCCATGTTTTCTCTTTACTAGAGATATGAGTTTGATATTGATGTGATCTGAATCAGTCAGGCTATTTGCTGGCTCAGCTCTAAACGAGTTCAAGTCGGTATAAGTCGATCCGGTCACAAATGATATTTAATCAAACAATACTGGGGCGGAAAAACGACGTACCTAAAAGTGCGTTCAGTATAACCATTTACCTAATTCGCCACCCGAACTGAGTCTTCATTGATGAAACTCATCAACTAACTCATATCCATTAGGTGCTCGCATCAGAAGTTTCATTTTTTAACACAGGTTAGGTTAACTTAACAGGTAGGGTGGTGATGTAATTAATATTGGTTAGGGGGCTATGATAC
>NZ_CAJXPA010000275.1 GCF_913058035.1 uncultured Paraglaciecola sp.
ATATGTGTATTAGAGACAGGTACACGATAACCAACTGATTTTATCTGTTCTTAACAGTGAGTATTATAGTGCAGTTACTGTGTCTTACTAAAGTCTTAAAATACCAAGTCTATTCCTTTTATAAAAAATTAAATCTCATTATAAACAATGGATTAAATCTAAATATCATTTCCTGCCACACACAATAAATCGACCTAGAAGAAGCCCTGCTTTGTTTTTAATTGAACGTTCAATTAATCATGTTTGATTTTAACTGAACGTTCAATTAACATAGATTCGGTTGGCATATTATTCCCACACACTAGGAACGCTTATCAAAATACATTCAATAGGAACTTTTATGAAACCTCATTTGCCCATGAAGCAAAGCATGATCGCACTATCTGTACTATCAGTATTATCAGCTATCTCTGTAACCTCTCTGCCCGCTATGGCACAAGCGAGTAAAGAACAGCAAGCGGAAACAGAAACAGAAAAGTTAGAAACTATTCAAGTTACTGGCCGTAGCCTTTCTTATGCAAACAGCACTATCTCATCGGAAATGAAAAAACAACAAACCCCTATGACTAGCGCGTTATCTATTATCGATAACCTGCCTGGTGTCTTGGTGAATGAAGGTGACCCGTTTGGATCAGACGAATGGTCAACCAGCATTTCTATGCGTGGTTTTCAACTGGATCTAGCATCACAACAAATTGGCATGACCGTAGATGGTATTTCAAATGGTAACTCTAACTACGGTGGCGGCACTAAAGCCAGCCGCTACATCGACACCGAAAATTTACGAAGCGTTGAAGTATCTCAAGGTACAGCTGACATAAGCTCTCGTTCTAACGAAGCGTTAGGTGGAACACTTGACTTCACAACAATACGTCCACGTTTAGATGAAAAATTGACTGTCAGTACTACCCTCGGACAATATAATGCACGCAAATTCTACACCCGATACGATACGGGCGAAATTGCAAAAGACACATTCGCATGGGTCTCTATATCAACCCAGCAAAATGATGATTACATGGGTGGTTCAATAACTAACTCAAGAGATCATGCTGAAGGTAAAATAATCAGTCGCGTTGGTGAAGTCGATCTAACTGGTTATTTAAGCTATGACGACGCTGAAGAATACACGTATCAGCGTATTTACGGCCTTGGGCAATATGCGCAAGAACCTAACTGGGATGGTCTGACCAACAACTTTTCGGGGGTGCCTTATCAAGACCAAGCATTCCGTGAAACTTGGGGTACTGAACGTGAAAACCTATTTGGTTATTTACAAGCAGACTTCATGGTGAATGACGTTGAGGTGAGTTCCAACGTTTATTACCATAAAAATGAAGGTATGGGTAAATGGATGCCGTATTATATGGCCGACGTTACTGATGACGGCGCAGGTAATCCGCACTCTGAGCTAAACTCTTCAACCACAGCCTCTGGCGGCTCATCGCTGGGCAGTATTTATTTTGTTAATCGTGACGGTCAATCTTTGTCACCTAACGAAGGTTGTGTCAGCTCTATCGGCTATCCTTATGGCGGTGGTGGAGCAGAAATTGATCCTGGTTGTTATGAACAAGGGGCTATGCCTGTAAGCTCTAATCGTCATAGTAACTATAACAAAGAACGTTTTGGCGTAAACGCCGACTTCATCTGGAACACCACAATTGCGGGCATGGCAAATACTGTACGCGGTGGTTTCTGGTATGAAGATTATCAGCGTGATGAAAACCGCACGTGGCATAAAACCATTGACGCGGCAACCAGCCCTCGTTATGAAAATACTCCTTACTGGACTCAGTATAGCCGCGAGTTTCCAGTCGAGACCTTGATGTATTACGTTGAAGACGAGATAGATGCCGGTTTTGCTAAATTTCGTCTAGGTGCTAAGCAATTTAACGTTGACGTTAGTAAAGATGATCAGTTTTCACCCACAAATGACCTGAATGTGTCATCTGACTCGGACGCCCTAATATCAGCCGGGTTTGTTGCACCTCTACCCATGCGTGGTTTAGAGATATTTGGTGGTTATGCTGAAAACTTTGCAGCAATAAAAGACGGTGTTTTAGAGCGTGACGATACTGACGTGAGCCAAATAGAACCTGAAACAGCGGATAACATTGATCTTGGTTTACGCTATTCAACCCCTGGTTTCAACGCGAGCATCACTTACTACAACATAAAATTTGAAAACCGTATTACATTTGTAAGTAATGAAAGTGTTAACGGTATCGACTTCTTAGAAGCAGCTGCTGGTGGATATATTAATGACGGAGGTGTTGAGTCAGATGGTATCGAAGCATCGTTAGACTATAGTCTTACAGATAATCTGGGCATCTATGTTTCTTATACTAAGAATGATTCTACGTATACAGACGAAGCATTCCTAGGCAACACAGTTCTGGGTAGTGCTCAGGACATGGCCGTGGTTAGCTTTGATTATACCAAGGGCGACTTTTATGCAGGTTTTAGCTCCAAATATGTTGGTGAGCGCTTCCTAGACCAAGCCAATACCCAGGAAACTGACGCTTATATAGTGAGTGACTTGTACGTAGGTAAAACGGCATACGAGTTTGGCGGGGCCATCGAAAGTATGGAGTTGAGCTTCACTATAAACAATGTCTTTGACAAAAATTACCTTGGTACAATCGCACCTAATGCAGGTTGGATTGGTGCTCCGCGAACAGCAGCACTTAATCTTAAGTTTGTGATGTAAAAAACGCAGTAAAGCCACATGCGGTAATATCCGCATGTGGTTACTTTTGAGTACAAAAAGCCAGAGATATGCATGTTTAGATCATTAGCCAATTTTACATTAATGTTCACTCTCAAAGAATGGCTGATGCACTAAGCAAGTATTTTATTTAGTTCATGCTTACATCAAGATTTTACTTTTTAGTCTCATTGTCGACGATGACCATCACCCTTCTATCTTTATTGGGGATAACGTCCATACCAAAGGTATGCCGGTACTGCAGAAAAAAACCACGAATTAGGAGCACCACTAGATTTTAAAAAGTTGATAAAACAAGCTGCGTTTTACCTATTTTGCATGAGCGCTATCTTGAATGATCATTATTTTGATACTAACGAGGCCAGTAATGATTATCCACACAAAAAACTCTCGCTAATTTATACTTAACTTCTGAAATGAACCTGATGATTCGCTACACATATCCATGAATATGGCAATTACACTTTTTATCTACATAAAGAAAGCATTAAGAGTATGCACCTGATTTCATCTGAATTTTGCTTAAACCTAAATGGTATTACTACCGTACGAGTGCAGAATATTCTCAGCACCGCGAACCCAAGGACATAGGTCCTTACAGCCTTCAAAACGATGCAAAGCCAGTATTAACGGTAAAAATATGACTCACGTTGAAACAAAAGCTTGAAGAACGAATATGTATAAAATGATAGGAAATAGCCTACAGCTAACACTGAATATAGCTTTTGGCTAATTAACCCTAAAACTGTAATCGTTTATTTTCGCCTATTAAGAAACATAAAGCGAATGAACAGTATTTATAATATGGTATTAATTAGTGGTGTGAATGAGTAGTAATAACAATGATTCAGGTGAAGCCATCTGCTATGGTGAATATTTGGATTTTCCATTATAGGGAAGTTACCTCGGCCGGCGTTCTTATTTGTTATAACCCAAGATTAAAAAATGTCGGTCCAAATAAACATCGCATCAATAATTTTACCCGTCAGCTTATCTAAAGTGAGCTGAATAGTGATTCGAAAAAAGAATATTCCATGGTCACTTTAGAGATTAATGATGACGCGATGACGTACTTTAAGCACATCAGTTCGGGCTATTAAAACGCCAGAACCTTACTAATAAACTATCTATGAGAGAAAGGCATGCCAAAAGTAGGAATGGGGTCACTACGACGTCAACAACTGATTGATGCAACAATTTATGTTGTTGCTGAAGTCGGTTTGCAAGGGGCAACAATTAGTCTTATCTCTAAACGTGCAGGGATGTCATCCGGCATTATTAGCCATTATTTTGGTAATAAACATACGTTGATTGAAGCATCTGTTCAATATCTGCTTTCTCAACTGAAAATAGAGTATTCACCAGACAACCCTTATAACC
>NZ_CAJXPA010000276.1 GCF_913058035.1 uncultured Paraglaciecola sp.
TATTTATAATCAGCCATGTTCAGTCAGTTGAATTTAAGGTATTCATCGTATTATTTTTGTGAGTAATATTATGAAAACATTTGTTATTTTGACATCTAGGCACGAAGCTCCAACAATATCGATTAATAAAGTAGTAATGGAGTGTTATCAAACGTTATTAACGAAAAAGTGGGTACTATGATCAACAAAAAATCTGATATTGGCTTAATTGGCCTGGCAGTAATGGGCCAAAACCTAGCATTAAATATTGCGGATCACGGTTTTCAAATATCTGTATACAATCGGACTGAGAGTAAAACTAAACAGTTTGCAGCCAATAATGGCAATACGCCCGGTGGAATGGTTGCTACGTCAACACTAGGAACGCTTGTTGACTCACTATCAAAGCCAAGAAAAATTATCATTATGGTTAAGGCTGGCGCTGCTACTGATGCTGTAATTGAAGAAATTGCCGAGTTACTAGATGCTGGCGATATAGTAATCGATGGTGGTAACGCAAAATGGACCGATACCATTCGCCGCGAACAAGCCTTATCGGTTAGAGGATTACGGTTTATCGGAAGTGGTGTTAGCGGCGGTGAAGAAGGCGCACGTTTTGGGCCTAGTTTAATGCCTGGCGGTACGCGAGAGGCCTGGGAGCATTTAAAACCTATTTGGGAAGCCATCGCTGCAAAAGTGGACATAGATACTGGGCAAGAGATACAGGGGGCCTCTCCCGGTAAACCCATTGTAGGAGGCATACCCTGTACTGCATACATTGGACCCAATGGTGCTGGCCATTATGTAAAAATGGTGCACAACGGTATTGAATACGGTGATATGCAAATGATTTGTGAGGCCTATGATTTAATGCGCTCAGTGCTAGGACTCAGTCCAGCTGAAATGGGTGAGATATTTGAACATTGGAACAAAGGTCGTTTAAATAGTTTTTTAATTGAAATTACAGCGGATATATTAAAACAAATAGATCCTGAAACTGGTGCTCCATTTGTCGATATAGTACTCGATGCAGCAGGACAGAAAGGTACGGGGAAATGGACTAGCACCGACGCCTTAGAAATGGGAGTGCCTGCTCCCACTATTGCAGAAGCTGTTTTTGCCCGTTGCTTAAGCGCAATCAAAACAGAGCGCGTGGCTGCTTCTAGCCTATTTGCACAGCGCAAAATTGTATTTGATGGTGATAGGCAAGCTTTTATCGATGCCATAGAAGACGCACTTTATTGTTCAAAAGTTTGTTCTTATGCGCAAGGTTTCCAACAAATGCGATACGCACAAGAAGAATACAACTGGTCACTTAATTTCGCTGAAATTGCTCAGCTATTTAGAGGGGGTTGCATTATTCGTGCAGGTTTCTTGCAGAAAATTGTTGAAGCCTATGAGCGCGAACCCACGCTAGCCAATTTGTTGTTGGATCCTTATTTCACTAAGGCTATTGAAGCTGCCGATGGTAGTTGGCGTAATGTGGTTTCAACAGCGGCGTTAAATGGTGTTGCTACTCCTACTTTCAGCTCTAGTTTGGCGTACTTTGATAGTTATAGAACGGCTCTACTACCGCAAAATTTGTTACAAGCTCAGCGAGACTATTTTGGTGCACATACTTACGAACGCATTGATAAACCACGCGGCGAGTTTTTTCATATAGATTGGCCAGAAGAAGGCCGACCACAGATTAAGTTGTAATGATTTAATGCTGTTGATTGAAAGGGTCCGGACGCTATTTCTTAATGTTGGACTCTATTAGAGTTTTATCCGATCACTAAGCGTCACCATTACCAAAACAGGTTTCATTAGGGTGATTTAGCTTTCAATCTATTACTGGCGGTTTGGTCTAGAATAATTGCCGTTGTTGTTAATTATCAATACTTAAAAACAGCTCGATAGTATGTTTTAGCTCAGATTGAAAAAAGGTCATGTGTATAAAATATTATGAATCCTAATCAAAACAAATTCATAATCGAAGAAGCCATGGTTTCCTTTGTTCGTTTCCCTTTGATTGTTATGCTGTTTTTAGTAGCCGCTTTTAGCGGTGTGAATATCGCAAGCAATGACGATCAGGTGTTAAACAAACGGGAATTTAATCCCACGCTGGATGGTAGATGGATAGGTAACGGAATTTCTTATGGAGCCTATCGTGATGGTGAGAGTCCTGATCAAAATTTGACCTCTAAGGACAATATTCTAGAAGACTTGCTGATTATTGCAAAACATTGGAATTTAATCAGGCTATATGGTTCTGATTTACAGTCAAAAAACATCTTAGAAGTGATCAAAGATAATAATTTGCCGATACGAGTCATGCTGGGTGCCTGGCTGGATGGCCACAAGTCTGAACAGGAAAATGATGAGCAGATAAGATTAGCAATAGAATTTGCTAATCGTTTTAAGCAGATTGTTGTAGCTGTCAATGTCGGTAATGAGATTTTTGTCGACTGGTCATGGCATCGCGTCAACGACATGGATAAAGTGATCGATCAGATCAGGCAAGTCCGAGCGGCTATCAAGCAGCCAGTGACCGTTAGCGATGATTATAATTTCTGGAATAAGCTCAACGCAAAGAAGGTAGCCGATGAACTCGACTTTATTTGTCTCCACGGTTACGCGTTATGGAACAGTCAGCAACTGAAACAGGGCTTGGAGTGGACTAAGTCAATTCATCAGGATATTCAAAGTCGTCACCCTGATCACAAAATAGCCTTTTGCGAAACCGGCTGGGCTACCAGTAAAGTGAGTACAGGTAATAACGATGAAGCCAGGCTTATGGTTGGTAAGGTAGGTGAAAATGAACAAGCGTTTTTCTTTACTCAATACAATAATTGGGTGAATCAAAATAAACTGGTTTCATTTTATTTTTCATCTTTCGATGAAAATTGGAAAGGCGGTTTTGACGGTGAAAACCCGATGGCAAAAGCGGAGAAGCACTGGGGTCTTTATAAATCAGACCGCAGCCCAAAGAAGTCTATGCGTTGAACGACCAGAGTGTGAATATAATGCATGTTGACTTACCTTATTTAGAAAATTTCTATAAGGATAGAATATATCAGAGTTAAGCTGATTAATTTGGATATGCAATCAGGCTGTATGTGAAATTTGCAGCGAAGCGACTAAGGCAATTTCAAAAGCGATCAGGTTAGGATTTACTCAATTCAAAATCTGAAAAATACAACAACCTCAAGGGTTACCTCCCTCAACAGGAGTGAAACGTTATTTGGGGAACACAATATATTTTGAATAAAACAATCTGGTTGCTGAATATTCCATCCTTGCACTACCAGTCGCCACCTACTATAGTTATTGATCCTCAACGGGGTGCTCTTCAACCAGCGATTGCTGGCCAAAGCTGAGAGGTTTAAACACCAACCCGATGAACCTGATCCAGTTAGTACTGGTGTAGGGATGTGAGCGAATCTAGTGTTGATTTCTCCCCATCTCTCTATTTATATACCTAATGGAGACTTTAATGTCCATCACATCAAAAATAGCTGCGGCACTAGTGCTTAGCGCTTTTGTTTTTAGTACCGGCTTTGCTGCAAAGCCAACACTCACCGTTTATACCTATGATTCGTTTACGAGCGATTGGGGCCCTGGCCCGCAGATTAAAAAAGCATTCGAAGAAACCTGCAATTGCACCCTGGCACTGGTTGGTTTAGAGGATGGTGTTTCATTACTAAACCGTCTTAAATTGGAAGGAAAAAATACCAATGCTGATGTTGTTTTAGGTATCGATACCAACCTGACGGCTGACGCTAGAGCGAGTGGTCTATTTACAAAACACCAGCTGCCAATGACAAAGTCTACTCTCCCACAGGTATGGAAAGACGATACTTTTCTACCTTATGATTATGGTTATTTCGCATTTGTTTATAATTCAGAGCTATTGAAAAATCCACCTTCAAGCCTGAAAGACTTAGTAGAAAATGACAATGGGCCGACGGTCTTAATTCAAGACCCACGTACCAGCACGCCAGGTTTGGGCTTGTTGCTTTGGATCAAAAAAGTCTATGGAGATAAGTCCGATGAGGCTTGGAAGAAACTATCTCCACGAATCATAACCGTCAGCAAAGGCTGAGATGTAGATAATGGTCTTTTCCTCAAGAAACATGTTGCGAGG
>NZ_CAJXPA010000277.1 GCF_913058035.1 uncultured Paraglaciecola sp.
CAATAGCAAGATCTGTTATACTGATCAAAGCCTCAGCCACACCGGCTACTATGGCTGGTATGGCGAGTTTAAGGATTTGCGACGTGTTGATTTGAACTGCCATAAAACGCGCAAAGATAATCCCTAAAATATAAGTGCTTATACCCTATATAGTCTGAATTTATCGTAAGAGAAAGGTTTTTTTCTTTATACAAAGAATAAAAATAAACCATAGCGCCAGTTCTGAGCTGAGTCGAAGTTTTGTTAACGATTCTTTTTATTCTGAAATGGAAAGGAAAAAGGATTGTTTTATTTCAGTAAATTCAAATTGTAAATGGTATTACGTGTATCTTTGGAATCTAATTTTTTGGGGAATTAGCTCATTTGGCTAGAGCGCTACGCTGGCAGTGTAGAGGTAACCGGTTCGATCCCGGTATTCTCCACCATAGATTATCAAAGTGCTCAAACAAAACAGCCTGCTCATTTTGAGCGGGCTGTTTGCTTAAGTATACACAACGGATGTAGTTTTCTAAATATTTATACTGTGCCGCAGCTTAGCACAGGCTTTTTTCTTAATCAAGGGAAAATTTCAACCCTAATCCCGATAGCTATCGAAATTAAGATTAAAAGTTTTAAATTTTAAGGTGTAAAAATGAGCAAGGAAAAACTAAAAACGCGCTTAGCTATCTGTTATGGATATATGTAGGGTCTACTGAAAAACTAAAACTTATCATATATAACATTAATAATCAAGTAAATATGTTTGTAAAAAGCATGTTTTTCCACTTGTAATATGCAGGTTTATTGTATCTTAGAGTAAATTAAGTTTGCATTATGATACAGTATACGTCAGAAAATCAGACCAGTATTTTCGACTTCAAAACGCCGTTTAAAAAGTCTTTATCACCTGATAATCGATGGGTAAAGATGTCTAATGATGTTCCGTGGGATGTTTTTGCACAACACTATATCTCCTTGATGAATACCAAGCGAGGACGTCCAGGTATAAATCCCAGAACCATCTTGGGAGCACTAATCATCAAGCACAAAGAAGGGCTGAGCGATCAAGGTACCATAGAGATGATACAAGAAAATATCTATATGCAGTTTTTCGTAGGTTTGGAAGGTTTTCAAACCAAGCCCATTTTTGACTCTTCTCTTTTTGTGACCATCAGAAAGAGACTCGGAAAAGAGACCTTTGATGAACTTAACTCGTATTTGATTCAAAACCTCTCAGCCAAGTCAGATAAGAAGAATATCACAAAAAAGAAAGACGATGATGACTTGCCTCCAAACAAGGGTAAACTGCAAGGCGATGCTACAGTAGCAGACCAATACATTACCTATCCTACAGACTCCAAGCTGCTTAATGCTAGCAGAAAGAAACTAGAAGATATGATAGATAAGCTCTACCACTGGGATGATAGCCTAAAGCAGAAGCCAAGAACGTATAGAAGAAAAATGAGCACCGTTTTTTTAAATTATTCTAAGAAAAAGAGGAAGACACATACAGATCACCGCAAGATGAATAGAAAGCTACTGGAATGTGTGAGACGTAACCTGAAGTATATAGGTAGAATGTTGCCAAACACACAAGAATTTGTACTAGGCAAAGATTATCCGCTGACCAGAGCAGACCTAGATATGTTAGAAACCATAAAAAAGCTATACATACAACAAAAACAAATGTATGATACCAAAACTCGTACCTGCGAGAATAGGATAGTAAGTATACATCAAGCTCACGTACGCCCCATAGTGCGTGGAAAGCAAAACGCACGGGTAGAGTTTGGGAGCAAACTAGGCGTAGGTTTAGATAATGGGTTCGCACTTATAGAAACCCTGAGTTGGGATGCCTATAATGAAAGTAAAGACCTCAAAGCCCAAGTAGAGACCTACTGTGGGCTACACGGATACTATCCAGAGCTGGTACAAGTAGATAAGATATACGCTACTCGAGAGAACCGTAAGTGGCTTCAAGAAAGAAACATACGTATTACAGCACCTCCACTAGGCAGAAAGGCAAAAACTAAAATGAATCATTACGAAAAAGCCAAGCGAAAGAAGGAGGCCGCAGAGCGAAATCATATAGAAGGCAAATTTGGACAAGGCAAAAACCGATACAACCTTAATAAAATAAGAGCAAGACTAAAACAAACTTCTGAAACGTGGATAAGCTGTATCTTCTTTGTAATGAATCTGATAAACTACCGGAAGAAAGCTTCTTCCGTGTCTATATTTTGGCAATATCTCCTGTCTCTAAACATCATATGCAGCACAAAACGAATATACAAGTTCATAAAACTTATATCAAAAGAAATTGGAAATTCCACAACACTAAATGGACATCCAAATCAAAATTTTTACTCGAAGGCGAAAATGATTTTTCAGTAGACCCTATCTAGAACGAACGATTCATTAAGCATGCTGCCTGTCTCACAAGAGGAGAGAAGCATGCTTAGGCCGCATTTATGATAGAGCTGTTTATAAAACAGATGCCTCTATTGTAAAAAGCTTGCGTGATGGAGATTTAAATTTTACTCATAAAAAAATCCCCATCATTACTGATGGGGATTTTCAAGTTGCGAGAGGTTGTTACACCTTTATTATTTTACTTTATTTACTACAGCTGTAAAAGCTTCTGGGTGATTCATGGCAAGATCTGCAAGAACTTTACGATTTAACTCGATATGGTTCTTTTTAACAGCTCCCATAAATACGGAGTAGCTCATTCCATGCATGCGAGCACCAGCGTTGATACGCGTGATCCACAATCTACGAAATGATCTTTTCTTGTTTCTTCTATCGCGGTAAGAATAAGACATTGCTTTATCTACTGCATTTTTTGCTACTGTCCAAACGTTTTTACGACGTCCGAAGTAACCTTTTGCCTGCTTGAGGACTTTTTTTCTACGAGCTCTACGAGCTACGGCATTTACTGATCTTGGCATAATTTAATTGTTTTTTGTAGTAGGCGGTCTTGTTAATTTGATGACTCTTTATTTCAGAAATAAACAATCGACAATCGTCAATCGCAAATCAATGAAGCCTATCTCCAGGGTTATAAAATTGTTTAACCGTGAACTCAATTACTTCAAACGAAGCATTTGTTTCACATTACTTGTATCTGCTTCATGAACTAAACCGTCATGAGTTAATTTAAGCTTACGTTTCTTAGACTTCTTTGTTAAGATGTGACTTTTAAACGCGTGCTTTCTTTTGATTTTACCAGTACCCGTAAGCTTGAAACGCTTCTTAGCACTAGATTTTGTTTTTTGTTTAGGCATTATTCCTTCTTTTATATATTATTTCGTTGTTTCTCTTTTGGCACACGTACCTGTTGAGAGGGTATATAAATAAGTCCCTAAGGATCAGATTTCAATTTTAATAGTTTTACACTATTTCTTTTTTGGAGCAATGAACATGATCATACGCTTTCCTTCTAATTTTGGCATTTGTTCTACTTTACCTAATTCTTCCAGATCTTGCGCCAGTCTTAACAATAAGATTTCTCCTTGATCTTTATATATAATAGAACGACCTTTAAAAAATACATACGCTTTTAGTTTAGCACCATCTTTAAGGAACTTTTCAGCGTGTTTCTTTTTAAATTCATAATCATGCTCGTCGGTGTTGGGCCCAAAACGTATTTCTTTTAAAACAATTTTACTTGTTTTCGCCTTGAGAACTTTTTCTCGTTTTTTTTGTTCGTATAGGAATTTTTTATATTCTAAAATTTTACATACTGGAGGCTTAGCATTTGGAGAAATCTCAACTAAATCTAATTCTAGTGATTCCGCTAATGCAAGTGCTTTGTTGAGAGAGTAAACTCCAATTTCAACATTTTCTCCAACCAAACGTAGTTCTTGAGCCATTATCTTTTGATTGATACGGTGTGGATCTACTTTGATTACCCTTCCAGGGCGGTTCGTTCTACGTCTACGTATTGCTATGTCTTCTGTCTTTTAAATTAAACTTCAAAGCTCGTTAAGCTACTTTTCACTTCTTTATTTATCATATTCACTACTTTTTCTGTCGTAAAGCTTCCTAAATCACCTTCAGAATGCT
>NZ_CAJXPA010000278.1 GCF_913058035.1 uncultured Paraglaciecola sp.
CAGCCAGTGATACCCCTACTGGTGCAAATAATACCGTTAGCGGCACAATACAAAGAAAGCCAAATAGATTGACCAAGCCAAATGTACCAGCTGGAGCATCGCTTGGTGTACTACCCAAAGTCAGCATTGTTAGCGTAGCTGGTAACGAAATAATTAACCCTATTGCCGCAGCTGTGCCAACTGCCTTGTGAGTCGGATAATTATACAGGGTGAGTAGTGGAACCGAAATAGTGCCGCCGCCAATCCCAACCATTGAACTGAAAAAGCCAATGCATGTACTTATTACAGCTTGTCCTGCTTTACCAGGCAATTTTTGATACAGAGCGGATTTTCCAGTTCTGAATAACATATTTAGTGCCGATAAAACCGCTATCACCCCAAACATCACAGTCAGTATAGTCCCGTCAACACGAGTCACTAACCAACTACCCCCCATGACACCTATAAGAATACATACAGCCCAACGCTTGAGTAGGGCAAAATCTACATTACCTTTTTGGTTGTGGGAACGTATTGAACTAATAGACGTTGGTACTATGGTAGCCAGTGAGGTTGCTGTCGCAACAAGCATCGCAGATTCTGATGATACGCCAAAGCTCTGGAACAAGAAAAATAGTATAGGTACGATGACGATACCGCCACCTAAACCTAACAAGCCAGCTAAAACGCCTGCGAATACACCCGTGCCAACTAATGCCAAAAAGGTAGAGATATTATTTGTTATAAATTCAATGAAACTCATTAGATATTATTTCTATTTTTATTTTTTATTGTTTTAAAAACCACAAAGACCTTATTATCAATTCAAGAGGCCATTGCAAACAGTATGCCCCTATTATTTTTAATTATCTAAAGTAACTTGGGTAGAATTAATGCACTAATTTGTTAATTCTTAGTTATTGGTTAGCTATTGATTTGTTACTCATAGTTATTCATAAGTTACATGGCGGAAAGTTCTCTTCGGACGATTTCTGTGCCTGCACTTAAAGCCCTTAGTTTTCCTCTTGCTACATCTCGAGATAAAGGAGCCATGCCGCAGTTAGTACAAGGATAGAGCTTGTCGGCATCTACATACTTGAGTGCTTCTCGTAGGGTATTGGCGACTTCCTCAGGTGTTTCAATGCTATCAGTTGCCACATCAATGGCACCTACCATCACTTTTTTACCTCGAATAAGTTCAAGTAGCTCCATTGGAACATGAGAGTTATGACATTCGAGCGAAATAATATCGATATTAGATTTTTGCAGTTTTGGAAAAGCTTCTTCATATTGTCGCCACTCAGACCCCAACGTCTTTTTCCAATCGGTGTTGGCTTTGATGCCATAACCATAGCAAATATGTACCGCGGTTTCACATTTAAGCCCTTCAATTGCTCTCTCTAAACAAGCGATCCCCCAATCATTAACCTCTTCAAAAAACACATTAAATGCAGGCTCATCAAACTGGATGATATCAACCCCCACGGCCTCTAACTCTCTGGCTTCTTGATTAAGGATTTTAGCAAATTCCCATGCGAGCTTTTCGCGACTGTGATAATGGTCATCATAAAGCGTATCTATCATCGTCATAGGACCAGGTAGAGCCCATTTAATAGGCTTATTAGTTTGCTGGCGTAAAAGCTTAGCATCTTCAACAAACACTGACTTTGGGCGAGAAACAGCACCAATCACTGTTGGTACACTGGCGTCATAACGATCACGGATCTTAACGGTTTTGCGATTCTCAAAATCAACGCCGGTAAGGTGCTCAATAAACGTAGTAACAAAATGTTGGCGTGTTTGCTCACCATCACTGACAATATCAATACCTGCCTGTTGTTGCTCTTGCAATGACACACGTAACGCATCGTGTTTGCCATCAATTAATTCTTCACCCTGTAATTTCCACGGTGACCATAGCGCTTCTGGTTGTGCAAGCCACGAGGGCTTGGGTAAACTGCCTGCCGTTGAAGTGGGTAGTAATATTTTCTGGCCTAGGGTTTTCGGAACATGTGCTTTCAAAATATGTGTTTTCATAATAAATGTATTGTACCTTTGAATTAATTGAGTCAATCAAATAGCGTAATTAGCAGACCACTGCTCAAGCATTGTTTGATATGGTTTGATAAAATGCTCTTCAGCAAATCTTCCCTGCTTAATGGCCAACATACTGCGCTCTTCTCGGTCATAAACAATGTGGGTTAATGAATGATCCAAGTTCTTCAAATTTGGTTGATAGCAATTTCCTGCAACAGCATTCGCATTGTAAATTTCAGGTCGGTAAATTTTTTGAAACGTTTCCATCGTGCTGATGGTACTTATAAGCTCAAGGTTGCTGTAATCATTAAGTAAATCGCCAAAGAAGAAGAAAGCCAATGGCGCAACACTGTTAGGCGGCATAAAATAACGAACCTGTAAGCCCATTTTTTTAAAGTATTGCTCAGTCAAAGATGATTCATTGGGCAGGTATTCAAAACCTAATAAAGGATGTTGGTTTTGAGTTCGATTATAAGTCTTGTTATCCGAAACACTCAGACAGATAACAGGTGACTTATTAAAGTGCTGTTTATAAGTCGTTGAGTTGATAAAATGTTTGAATAGTTTGCCATGTAAAACGCCAAAATCATCTGGAATGCTAAATTTGCTTTGACCTTTATTATGCTCACCTAGTAACACACTAAAATCATAATCTCGCACATAAGAAGAAAAATTATTTCCTACAATGCCTTCAATGCGTTCATTAGTTTGATGATCAACAATATTCGTTTTCAATACTTCAATAGATGGGAAAGTTTGGTTGCTGCCCTCAATATCCATATAAACAGAAATGATTTCAAGCTCGACAGAATAACGATCGCCTCTGGGATTATCCCAATACGCTAAAGCATTAAAACTATTGTCGATCATCTTTAAAGTGTTGCTCAAGTTCTGTTGGCGGCTCTCTCCTCTGGCCAAATTAGCAAAGTTGGTCGTAATACGTGTATTGTCTGAAGGTTGATAGTTTTCATCGAGAAGAATGTTTTTAATAGTAAATGTAAATGTAAAATTTTTATTCATGGCGATCTGTTACCCAAGTTAGTGTAAAAAACTTAAACATTTTCTCTAACTAATATTTCCATCACAGTTTTTTTATTTTTTCCCTTGTAATATTTTTAGGAATCAACTGTGATATTTTTTAGAGTTAGGAAGTGTGTATTTTATACTTGGTTCATTTGATGAATAAAAATGGTTTTATTTCATTGATTGATGAATAATTCTCATGGTTTTGTAGGTGAGGGTGAACTGTTCAGTGATTTAAAGGGCGTATAGCCACGCATTTCTGCTTATGCTTTTTATCTATTATCAAATGTAAATTAATTAGGTAAGTAAAATCAGACCGTTCCAATTAACCGTGTGTCAAATGCAACTCGCTTCGTTGCGATAACGGTATAGTACTAATAGTCTATTTTATCTGTTTCATGACAACGCCTCCACTTTATTTAAGTATTGCGTTGCATTGACCATTTGAGCTCACATTGCATTCCTGCCGCTCAAAACCAGTTTTATCGAGCCACCGCTACGACCGTTTTGGCACAGACTCAGGCGACAATCAGTTTAGGATGAATTGGAGTCAGTCGGGTTTCATTCAATCTTATGTTCGCTTCAAGGCTCATTGCTGCCTATGGAATATCGTGTTTGAAGGTAACTTTTACTAGATTTCAGGCCGAGTATTGAATTTAAAAATGGCCTCAGAAGAGACCATTTAGATACGAAAGCATGCGTTTCAGAGAACTAAGCTGCTCGCTACACATAGAAATTCACACGACTTTACGTCCACTTCGATAAACAGGTATATTTCTAATCGATAAACATTGGTTCATATTCATCGTACTCGCCCGTGTACCAATACTTAAGGATTTTCTCTGCTGATTTACCTCTGATTGATTGAGATATACTTGGAAAAGCTTCTACTTTCCCATCGTGCATTAATGTATCTGACAACCAGTAACCAGTACTTGACGTAGTACCTAGTGTATTAAAATAAGTTTGTTTCTTGATTGCTCTCAATACAC
>NZ_CAJXPA010000279.1 GCF_913058035.1 uncultured Paraglaciecola sp.
TACTATTTATGATAGTCGTTAATGTTGCTGTGTTGAGTTCGGAGTTCAGCGTATGTTTGGTTCACCTGGCTTCGGCAGTGCGTTTAACTTCACATTGGTAGATGGCGATGTGGAATTTGATGTGGAAAGTTTTGGTTCTCAGTCTCCATTGGTTGGTTTGAGTGATTCAGCTAACTTCAATATCTTCTATGAAAAAGACGGTTTATCGGTCAAGGTCACCTACGCTTGGCGTGATGATTACCTCATTGGTGTTGGCCAAGCTCAGGGAAGCTCTGAAGGTCCACCGCAGTTTGGTAAAGAGTACGCGCAAACTGATATCAGTGTGAATTATGATGTCACTGATGAACTCACAGTTTTCTTTGAAGGTATTAACCTTACTAATGAAACTGAACAAGGTTACGGACGTTACGAAGAGCAGTTTTTGTTTGCTCGTCAATACGGGCCGCGTTATGCCTTAGGAGCTCGCTATACCTTTTAAGGTGTAGCTAGCAATCAAAAGACCGCTGATTTCAGCGGTTTTTTTGTATTTTTAGTCTAATGATCAATAGTTTCACGTATCATAGGTCTCTATTGTTTTTTAATACGTATACAATTATAGCTTTTAATTTTTTTGAATAATTTGGAGTGTTAAAATTGGATAACGAAGTCCGAGAAATCACTATTGTAGGTGGTGGCACAGCGGGTTGGTTAACAGCCGGAGTGATTGCCGCCGAACATATGGCAAATTCAGACTCAGGGGTTAAGGTAACCTTGGTTGAATCTCCTGATGTTAAGCCTATTGGCGTAGGTGAAGGCACATGGCCTACAATGCGTGGCACGCTTCAAAAGATGGGTATTGATGAAACAGAATTTTTTCGTGAATGTGATGCTTCATTCAAGCAAGGTGCAAAATTTGCTAAATGGGTCACAGGCGCAGAAGATGATTTTTACTATCATCCACTAGTATTACCTGAAGGCTTTGAAAAAATTAATTTAGCCCCTTATTGGCAGCCCCAATCAGATAAAGTGTCCTTTGCAGATGCGGTGAGTTTTCAAGGACATCTTTGTGAAAAGGGTCTCGCACCAAAACAAATCACTACCCCAGAATACGCTCATGTTGCTAATTATGCTTATCACCTAGATGCAGGTAAATTTTCTGCTTTTTTACAAAAGCACTGTACTGAGAAATTAGGTGTTAGGCACATTTTAGACCATGTCACTGAGGTTAATTCTGCACCTAATGGCGATATTGCTTCCGTTGGCACCAAATTACATGGCGATATCACAGGTGATTTGTTTATTGACTGCACTGGTTTTAAATCGTTGTTACTAGGTAAACATTACAGCATTCCATTTATCAGTAAAAAACATATTTTGTTTAATGACACAGCATTGGCTGTGCACGTACCTTATCAAAATGAAAACGATGCAATCGCTTCACATACTATCTCCACTGGACAAAGCGCTGGTTGGATTTGGGACATTGGTCTGCCTTCTCGCCGAGGTGTTGGCCATGTATTCTCATCTGCCCACACCACTGTTGAAAAAGCAGAGAAAGAATTACGTGATTACATCAGGCCTACGTTAGGCAAAAAAGCCGATGAGATAAGTATTAGGAAAATACCTATCAACCCTGGGCATAGAGAGGTTTTTTGGCATAAAAACTGTGTAGCAGTAGGGCTTTCTGCTGGTTTCTTGGAACCTTTAGAAGCATCAGCACTAGTTTTAGTTGAGCTATCAGCTGCCATGATAAGTGAACAACTACCTGCCAATCGTGATGTAATGGATATCGTAGCAAAACGCTTTAATAAAAAATTCCTTTATCGCTGGGACAGGATCGTTGATTTTCTAAAGTTACACTATATTTTAACTAAAAGAACTGACACTAAATATTGGCGAGACAATTGTTTAGCTGAATCCATCCCTGAAGACTTGCAAACACTATTAAAGCTGTGGCGTTTCGAATCACCTTGGCAACTCGACTTTGATCATGCTGATGAAGTATTCCCTTCCGCTAGTTATCAATACATACTATATGGGATGGGTTTTGAAACTTCTGCTCGGCATACCACAAGGCGCTCAGATAATATTGACTTAGCTCAATCGACATTTCAAAAAAATGCGCAGTTAACTCAAAAATTACTTGCCGGGTTACCTAATAATCGTGAGTTAATTAATAAGATAAAACAATATGGCTTACAAAAAATCTAAAGGATAATACATGCCCAATCATCAATTATTGGATAACATCAATCACAAAGATGTCCATGTAATCACAGAACGTAAACCGGAGTTTGGTGATAACAGCAGTTATAGCCATGTTTTTATCTCCGAGTTTCGAGATGTGCAAGCCCACTACCCCATATTTCTTCAAAAGAGTGCCCAAACAGGTCAATTTGAAGTCATCGCTTTGCTTGGTCTAGCCGGTGAAGAAAACTTGTTTTTAAACGACACCGGATGGCAAGCCAGTTATATTCCCTTGAGTATTCAAAGACGGCCATTCCTAATCGGTTTTCAAGAGAACGCCGAAGACGGTGTGGTCAGCGAAGAACCGGTTGTGCATATCGATATGGACAGCCCAAGAATTAGCTACAACCAAGGCGAAGCAGTATTTCTTCCTCAAGGTGGTCAGAGCCCTTATCTGCAACAAGTCAGTGCTACTTTGATGGCCATTTACCAAGGCCACCAAGAAACTAAGAGCTTCATTGATAGCCTACTGCAACATGAACTCATCGAGAGTGTCGAAATTAAAGTCACTTTAGACGATGAAACAAATCATGCAATGGATTTTTTGTATACGATTAACGAAGAAAAAGTAGCACAACTTTCCGACGTTGCTGTGGCTGATTTACACCGATTAGGTCATTTAAAAGCCATTCATATGATTTTGGCCTCTATGCCAAATATGAGTCATTTAATAACCTTGAAAAATCGTCAATTAAAATAAACAATGTTTGAAATCAAACAATCAATTCAAGAGATCGCTGGGGCTACAAACAAAAGTTTGACTTCTGAGTTACTTTGCTCAACCACACCTGTAGTGTTGCGTGGCTTAATTAAAGATTGGCCTTTGGTAACACAGGCTAATATGTCTAACCACGCAGCTCAAAATTATCTAAGAAAACATTATAATCAAAACAAAATTCGCACCTTTTTAGCAGATGCGAAACACCAAGGTCGTTTTTTTTACAATGATGACTTAAGTGGATTTAACTTTACTCCCACAACCACCACGTTTGATAAAGTCTTGGATGATTTAGCTGAGTATGAACATCTGCTTAATCCTCCTGGATTATATATGGGATCTACTTCAGTGGACCACATTTTACCAAATTTCAGACACGATAATGACTTGCCGCTATTGGTTGATAATCCCTTAGTGAGTGTGTGGGTTGGTAATCAATCGCGTATTGCTGCCCATTATGATGTTACCGACAACATCGCCTGTGTGGCCGCGGGTAAAAGACGTTTTACTTTGTTTCCACCTAACCAGTTAGACAATTTATACATAGGACCACTGGATTTTACCCCAGCTGGGCAATCGGCTAGTTTAGTCGATTTTGCGCAACCTGATTTAATCAAGTATCCAAAATTTGTAGAAGCGATGCAACATGCACAAGTAGCTGAGCTCGAAGCTGGAGATGCTATTTTTATACCTAGTATGTGGTGGCATCATGTAGAAGGTTTGAGCCGCTTTAATGTGCTAGTGAATTACTGGTGGCGACAAGTTGATATACAGATGGGTGCACCTATGGACGCATTAAATCATGCCCTACTCAGTATTCGAGATTTACCTCAAGCACAACGAGATGCATGGCGAGATCTGTTTGAGCATTATATCTTTGCCCCAAAAGAACAACGTCATATTCCAAGTGAAAGAAGAGGGGTACTCAATCCTATTGACGAACAATTAGCCCGCAAATTACGCGCCTCTTTAGTGAATAAGCTTAATAGATAGACACTTAATATTTATTCAACATTTAAAAACGTTTGTTCTAGTATGCTATGGGGCTAAGTCATCTAGCCTGCCTAGCTA
>NZ_CAJXPA010000280.1 GCF_913058035.1 uncultured Paraglaciecola sp.
GTGTAAATTACACCAAAAAAAATGGCGGCAAACAGCAACAGGAAGTGGTTTTGATAACACGGTATTTGTTGAATTTCACAAACAGATTATATTTGGTGATATTGATAACTGCTATACTGGTATTTATTCGCTGGAAATAAGTGGCAAACCACTTGCATTTATTTACCTGTTAAAAAACAACCATAGTTGGTACTTTTATTTATCTGGAATGGAAACTCACTCCGACAACAAAATTAAAATTGGGTTGGTAGCTCACACCCTATTAATTCAGCTAGCGCTCAGTAATGGCATCAAAACTTATAGCTTTTTGGCGGGGGATGCTAGGTATAAGAAATCAATGAGCAACAATAGTGATAGCATTCAGGAGCTGGTCTGTTTCTTAAAACCGTCTAAATTAAATCATTTTTTACAAAAACTACGCTATTTGAAAAGTCTGCTACCACTTCAACATATAAATAGAGAATAATCAGTTGCAAGTCACACGAATTCCAATCCAATTAAATCTTGCATCCAATACACCATTAGTTCAATTTGGTTTCCCTGCCCCTTTGGGAATGTTTCACTCACTTGAGCAATTATCAATTGAGGTCGATAACAACACTCTTAATTCGAGCGCAAAAACCACCGCTAAATGGCATGACGGAAGTATTAAATCTGTTCATATCACTTTTCACTGTAGCACGGAAAATATAGATTGTTTTGATGTGGTTATTAAGCAGTACGTACCAGATGGGCTAGAAGACACTGACTCATTACTAGTCAACTCTAGCGGTGATAGCATCGTACTAAAAAGCCATTCTTTTGAGTTTACCTATGAGTTGCATAGCACTGACTTTACGTTTCAATGCCTGAAGAACAAGACCCAGCAAATGGGTACGATAAACTTAATGGATGATTCAAGCCTTTCATTGAGGCCAAAGTTTATTAGCTATTCAACTATCAAACACAATAGTCTAGGTTGTAAGGCCATGACGACTGTGGAACTTATAATCAATGGCTCATTCCTAGATGCCAAAGCTCAAGTCAGTTGTTTGTTCCAAGTGAACTTTACATTTTATGACGCATCGAATCACATGAGTATTAAGTATACCCTGCATAACCCAAAAGCAGCAAAACACGCAAACGGTCATTGGGATCTAGGAGATCGAAATTCGTTCTTTTTTAAATCCTTAAATTTAAAATTAAATACTCATGAGAGTAATCCTAACATCAGTTATTGGTTAGAAAGCGACCAAGGTAAGGCTATACAATCAACAGGCCTTACGACGATAAACCAAAATGCCAGTGGTGGAATAAATTGGAACAGCCCCGCACATATCGATCACTCCGGAAAGATCCCGCTAGAAACCAACGGTTACACCTTATGCATTGATAATAAAGTTGTTTCATCAGGTTCTCGAGCAACGCCCATCATATCTATAGCATCCGATACTTTCATAACTCAAAAGAATTTTTGGCAGAATTTTCCTGCCTCAATAAGTACAAAATATAACGAAGTACTGTTTTCTTTGTTTCCCGAAAAGTATAATTTTCATCATGAGTTACAACCTGGCGAAAGGAAAACATATGAAATTTGGCTGGCTTTTGGTGAAAATAAGTCACATGTAAACTGGGTACATAACGTTAATTCAACCACCATGGACAAGGACTGGCTCAACAAGTCTTTTTTGGGTCAACTTTTCGACACTCAGAATCTAAAAAAAGACTGGGAAAACCTGATCCAAAAGGGTGTTGAAGGGGATAATAATTTTTTTGAAAAAAGAGAAACTTTGGATGAGTTTGGGTGGCGAAATTTTGGCGAGCTTTATGCCGACCATGAGACTGCTGGTTATCAAGGAACCGAAACGTTTGTATCTCATTATAATAATCAATATGATCCACTATACGGATTTCTGAAACAATATATCGTCAGCGGAAATGCAAAATGGTTTGAACTCGCTGATGATCTAGCAAAACATGTCGTTGACATAGATATCTATCACACAACTGAAGATAAAGTCGAATATAACGGGGGCCTATTCTGGCACACCGACCATTATCTCCAAGCATATACGGCGTCACATAGATCTTATTCAAAACATCAACCAAGTGATGCATATCAAGATCATGCTGGTGGTGGTGGTCCTGGAGGACAACACTGTTATACCACTGGGTTGATGGTGCATTATTTATTGACTGCCCATGAGCCATCTAAAGATGCTGTCCTTTCATTGACACATTGGATAGGTAACGTATACGAAGGCTCTGGAACATGCTTAGAACTACTCTTAGCGTTTAGAAATAGACAGGTGGCAGGCCTTAAAAATCATTTTTCTGGACAATATCCACTCGATAGAGGCGTAGCTAATTATGTGGTCGCTTTGCTTGACAGCTACGAGCTGACCAACAACATCGAATACTTAAGCCAAGCAGAACAAGTATTACTATTTAGCTTTCATCCTAATGAAGATATTAATAATCGTAATTTACAAAATGTGGAAAACACTTGGTTTTATACCGTTATCCTACAAGCTGTTTGCCGCTATTTAGGCATCAAAGAAAGACTACATCAACTGGATGATCCCTTCTATTATTGTAGAGATAGTCTACTTAACTTTGCCCGATGGATGACAGTATTTGAAGTGCCTTATTTGACTAATCCAGACATACTTGAATACCCCAACGACACGTGGACAGGTCAAGACTTAAGAAAAGTCCATATTTTTGCAGCGGCTTATTACTATAGTGACAAGAGTAACCCAGTCTACTTGGATAAAGCCCTATATTTTGAAAATGATATATTAAACAGACTTAACAGTTCGTCTACCAAAACGTATACTCGAATCCTAGCGCTAATTTTACAAAATTATGATGCGTTAGATTTCTATAAGAATAAAATTAATATTTCGTCTTTCAAAGGCCCAGGATTTGTTTGGCCCATAGCTCGTTATGAAGGAAGGCCTGCCTTATTGGCTTTACTAACTGTGATATTAAATCGAATTTCAAAATTTTCTTTAATGAACGAAGTTAATTGGCTAAAAAAACGCTTAAAAAAATAGGATAACATCAATTTGGCTCTTATCTCATTTATCATTCCCCACAAGGGAAGGTTCGAAATGTTACTAGAAACAATAGAATCTGTGGGACAACAAAGCTTTGATTTATCAAACATTGAAATCATTATTGTGAGTCAAACTCCAAGCATCAGCGAAGTGACATTATCCAGTTTAGGCGTAAAGGTTAAAACCTTTATCAGACCAGAGCACGAAACTATCTCTGCCCTTAGAAATTTTGGTGTAAAGAATTCAACGGGAGAGTTTTTGGCGTTTCTAGATGCAGACATATTTTTGTCTAATAACTGGGTTGAAAGCATGTTGTCGGAACTTTCGACAAACAAAAATAGAATCATTACCAGCGCGGTACAAATTTGTAAACAATCATCCCCACCACTTGAAAAGATTAGAACACACCTGAGCAACATAGAAGTGGACAAGAATGTGAGTTTTTTACCTGGAAGAAACCTTTTCATGAGTAAAAAATCATTTTATAAAATCGGCGGATTTCCAGAGCATTTAGTCACCTGCGAGGATTATTTTTTTACTGACAAAGCATCCAAAATAGGAGCGTTGTTTTACTCATCGTCTGCAAGTTACACTCATTTAGGAGAAGATAAACAATTTGTTGCCATGTTTTCTAAGGAAGTATGGCGAGGTCAATCAAATTTGCAGTCATTAGAAGGAAGAAAAATTCCACTAAGGGAGTGGCCAAGCATTATCGTTCCTCCCTTTATTCTGATATGTTTATTGTTGTCTCTATTGAGCTTAGTTTTGGGCTTTACGGGTATGCTGGTTACATCATTATTTATGGCGTTAATGCCAGTGTGTGCTTATACAATGAGGTTATGGCGAATTGCCAAAGCAGATGTATCTATTTTGAATATATTGTTATTTTATATCACTTATTTTCCTGCAAGGGCGTTAGGCACTTTTTTAGG
>NZ_CAJXPA010000281.1 GCF_913058035.1 uncultured Paraglaciecola sp.
ATCCATAAGTTAACTCGTCTAATGAAAAACATAACGCCCAATTAACGGGCTAAAAATAGTGGGCTAAAATGGAGCGAAGCGAACAGCCCGCTGTTTTTAGTCCTGTTGAATTTCTTGTTATATGTAATTATTCCAGATACTTAGAGAACGAATGTCGATATTTACCAAACCATAAAGTGTCAATTTCGTTGATTTCAATTTTGGCTCCTTTCCGAATAGGTATGCCTCTTGGAAGTCTAACTCTTACAGGTTGTTTTTTTTCAGGAATTTTCACCATCAAGTACATCGTGTGTCCTTCTTCATGCATTCTTGTGAAAGTACCTGTGACTTCACCTGAAACTTTCTCCGAACCATTAGAAGTTAGCCCAAAGATAAACAACCCAAATAGACCTACACAAACTCCTATTATTGAGAATATACGAATGCTATTCAGTCTCTCAGCGAGCAATAATTTATTTATCTTCTGTGTAGAATTTTCACGCATAGTTTGGGTACATATAACGCTTTGCTAAGGGGCAACCGAAACGCAGTGTAGGTTGTCCCGCGGAGGCCGCGCTTTTTGCGGCCGGAGTGTACTTGAGCAACTTGTTAGGTGCCACGGCAAACGACCAAAATACTGGCATTGCCACTTTCACCGTAATAAGACAAAGTTTCTTTAATTATTTTACAGCTCTCAGTGGCAGACATATTTTCTTGAATATATGCCTCAATGTCACGGATGTACTGATCTTTTTGCTCGCTGTTGTTATTTGAAGAAAACCTATGCTTGGAATAGACAAAATAATGATTGCCCTCACCATATTTTGGTACCGTTTGTTGTTTCGATAATGGATCAAGCTCAACATGGTATGGTGAATTTGAGCAGGCAACTAAAATCGAAGTTAAAATTATTATGGGTATTGATTTACTCACGACTCTCCAGAGCACCTAACGCTTAACATATGGGGATTTTAGGAGCGCTTTACCAGCGAGTAAAATTCCCACCATGATGTTTTTGTTATATTTCATTTCCTTACAGGTCCTAAAAAAAGTGTCCAACAATCGCTATATAACCTTTCCTTAAGACTAGGGTTATTGCGAACAAAAGGACGCACAATTATTAATAAAATACTCTTAGAACAAAGAAGAGCCAAAAATATTAAACCTAATAACAAACTGACCGAACCGCCATGTCTGTCAAATGAAATGTCGCCATTAGATATCATTGTCAGAGGCCAAATACTGACTAAAACTGAGAGCACTAAAAGCACGATATTGAACAATAACTTCCTTTTTATTGAACGTCTCACTTAATCTCCCTTGAAATATAACGTTTCGCATAAACAGCGGAGCAAGTTGGACGTTTTTTTGCGCCGTGTATTTTGCAAAAAATCGGCCTGCTTGCGGAGTCAGGTTTGATGCGCTTGTTAGGCATGTTCATTCACAACCTTGATTTGCGATATGTCCATCACCCTGATATGAGTTTGATAATAATACTTACCAGATGGCTTACCCTGTGAAGTAAAATCAAT
The DNA here is from genome assembly GCF_913058035.1 of uncultured Paraglaciecola sp. GTDB lineage: Bacteria > Pseudomonadota > Gammaproteobacteria > Enterobacterales > Alteromonadaceae > Paraglaciecola. The sequence goes on from NZ_CAJXPA010000281.1 coordinate 1,512, forward strand.
TTTAATTCTTTTCGCCTGGCCTGTAACCGAAATTGATTTATCCACTAAGTACTTTTGTGGTGTTGTTCCGTATTTGGCAACAAACAATGGGATTAACTTAGGATGAATTGCAACGGTAACTGAACGTTGGTCACGATAATCGAGTTCAGTATTGAGATAAACAAATGGGCCTTGGTTTCCCGCAGCCTTAACTTTTAAAATATATTCACCTTTGACTCCATTAGGCGCAAATTCTGCAGCGCTTCTTATAATTTCCATTGTGTCTGAGTGAGAGTGAGTTGTATCCACCAATGAAATAGGCTGGGTTGCACTGCATCCAGCTAAAACTAAAACGAGACTAAAAAAAACTATTTTCATTTTTTAATTCCTTATAAATGCCTAACGATTCACAGCAGCCGCGCCGTAGTTTGGCGTCGGATGGCTGTGCTTGTTAGTGCCCACGGTACACGCAGGCGCTTGATTAATGTGAATGACTGGCATGCAACTCCACAACCTGCTGAAGTTAAATATTGAATTTACCAGCGGTAGTGAAGTTGAAATGTGTGATGTAAATGTGATGACCAACTTCCTTTTAATGGTGTGACTGATTGCCACACACTGCCGAGCTAAAAACTTACCAGTTTACGTACCCAATTACCAGTAGCCACATTGAATAACGGATAGGGCTACTAACGCCTACAATAACGGGAAAAGCTAAGCGGCAGCGAGGCTTTTTCCCAATGAGCGAAGCGAATGTGGTTTATTGTTTTGTTATGTTTTGGATGCATAGTTAAATACAGCCACAAACATAGGTAAAAAGAACAAGGTGCTGCCTACAGCGACTAAAACAGTTGCTTTACCGCCAATTTGTGATTTAGCGTAAGTTAACTTGCTAGATTTGAAAACCGCTATACATGACCAACCTACACTCACTGTTAACCAGATATACCAGAACACTGGTGGGATGGCGATAGGCTTAGAATAAGCATAAGCCCAAAATGCAATAAGGCCGATGGCAAGAAAAAGGGCATTAGCCATTTCTTCTATCTTGACTCGCAGAGGACTGGTATCTTTACCAGAGATATACCCCGCGAGTTTGAATGGAAAAGGTAAAATCAGTAGTGATGCTGTAAGCCAAAATGTAACTTTCCAAAAAATCATTGGTCTTCCTTAAAAACATAACGCCCGCATAAAGGGCAGTAATACGTAGGCTAAAATTGGAACGAAGTGACAGAGCCTACGTGTTACTGTCCCAGCGAGCTTGCGAGCGATTTAATGCGTTTGTTATGTTTATTTGCCTAAATAGCGCAGTTGTATTTTTAACATAAACGCCAACAGCAAGCCGCAAATAATAGGTGTAGCCAATATAAAATTTACTCGCCCTTGATGCCAGTTCTGAGTAAGCCAATAAATAACAAAAAGTACCGAATAAACAGGAAACAGTACCATTAACTTGTTTTTTTGTACTGCCGTTTTCGTGTATTGCCCTAGTGCCAGTGACATAAAAAAGAGAAAAGAAAAAACGAAATAAGTTGCATACAGAGTGTTGTAAATGGCTTCCTGCAATGGCTTTTGAATTAGTAGTATGACAAATAGAATGCTCAGTCCAATAAATGGGAATCGCGCCGTTTTAATACTCATTAATGCCTAATTCCTAGCGTAAACATAACGCTTTTTATAAATGGCGCGCGTTTTTTGCGCGTCCAGTGAAGGCCGTTTTTTGGCCGTAACGATATTTAATAAACTTGTTAGCTATTCACTGCTACTAAATATTTGTCGTCCGCACTTTTCTTAGGGCCACCTAATACACTCATAAATGGAAATAATTTAACTTTAAGAAACCAAGTAGTACAAACAACAAAGAAAGCTAAAGTAAGCTCAATTATATTTACAGTTAAATCAGAACCAAATCCTTCAATATGAGTTGGCAATTTCATGGTAGTTAAAAGTGCGTAGATTAAGTACGCTTGGTGGTAATTATTGAAAACCCCATAAATAAGTGAAACAAAAAGCAAAACAATGATGGAGACTAAGACAATTGCTGATGTTTCACTTGATTTTAAGATCTCATAAAATAAAAATGAGATTAATACAGCACTTAATGCCATGACTCCAACTAAAAGATAATTAAGTAATTTGTATTTATTTGTCAGAACACTGTCTTTAATCGTAGCGACAATTGTCGCCAGTTTTTTCTCTGAAATTCCATCTTTGGAATATTTTTCAAATATACTCGCTCTAGATAAGCCATTATCAAAATCGAACTGACATTGCTTTTTAAGTTTCCATGTATTCAAATGATAACTCCATTTTATAACTGAATAGCTAACGATTCACAGCAGCCGCGCCGCAGTTTGGCGTCGGATGGCTGTGCTTGTTAGTGCCCACGGTACACGCAGGCGCTTGATTAATGTGAATGACTGGCATGCAACTCCACAACCTGCTGAAGTTAAATATTGAATTTACCAGCGGTAGTGA
>NZ_CAJXPA010000282.1 GCF_913058035.1 uncultured Paraglaciecola sp.
TAATTATAATATGATGTATTTAATTATTGGAGGCAGATTCACCGAACTATGAGTGGCAAACTAACAGATGAGGCTAGTTTCTCTGATTTGATGGGTGATATAAAACGGCTGGACGATAGTCGGATAAATGTCTATCAAAATCAGGTAAAGAAAAAAGTTTTCATTAAAAAACAATCTATTAAAACTGAATCAGCTGATTTTTCATATATTAATCATCACAATTTGGTGCTGATTGACGACAGCTTTTATCATTCATCTATTCTAAAAAAGCAACAAAAGAAAATTCGCCAGGGGGCCATGCCAGTTGATGATCACCTAGATTTGCATGGTTATAACCAGCAGCGGGCAACTAAAGAATTGTCTCAATTTATCGAGCACGCACTGTCAGTCGCTTTTCAATTTCTGATTGTGGTACATGGCAAAGGTAGTCGGTCTGAACATCAATCTGTTTTGAAACCACTCGTGCACCATTGGCTAGCTCAGCAATCCATGGTCTTGGCTTGGTGTCCGGCACAACCTAAACATGGTGGTAGCGGCGCTAGTTACATTTATCTGAGAAATGTTTTGGGTCAATGAAGCCAATCTTTGAGGTTTTTACTTCTCTATTCAAATTAAATATTTGAAATATCAGTCATAATAACAATCCACAGATGCATCGCTTGGCTGACGCCACCTTACGTTTAGAGCCACCAATCTATGTATCCTATTGCCGATCAGGCAATAGGAAAATTTTGTATTTAATAGGGTGTTCAATCGGCACTGGTACAACCGCTACTCAGCCTAAGACAGTGTAGATACTAATATAAGTGCCTGAATCGATTTTACGAAACAATTTTAAATTAGTCCCATTCGATACTAGCCCCTCTTTTTTAGCTAAAACTACCGTCTATTATTTGATAATTATTTTTTAAGTAGCGGGTAAAGCTGGGACATGAATACCCGCCATTTCATGCATTACTCGCACGACTTGGCAGCTATATCCAAATTCATTATCATACCAAACGTAGAGTACTGCACGGTCATCAACCACTATTGTTGCTTGTGAGTCGAGCACACCTGCGGAACGAGAACCCACTAGATCAGTAGACACTATCTCATTTGATGCGGTGTAATCTATTTGATTTTGTAATTTTGAATTTAGCGAAATTTGACGCATATAGTCATTCAATTCTTCTTTATTAGTGGCATTCTTTAAATTCAAATTCATAATTGCCATCGAAACATTGGGAGTCGGAACCCGTATTGCGTTACCAGTTAATAGACCGTCTAATTCTGGTAATGCTTTAGCTACCGCCTGTGCTGCACCTGTTGTACTAATCACCATATTCAATGGCGCACTTCGACCTCTGCGAGGGGATTTATGATAGTTGTCAATTAAATTTTGGTCATTAGTATAAGAATGCACCGTTTCAATATGTCCATTACGTATTCCAAATCTATCATTCAGTGCTTTTAAAATAGGTGTGATCGCATTAGTAGTACAACTTGCGGCTGAAACAATACTGTCTTCCGGTGAAATCATATCTTCATTAACACCATAAACAATATTCTTAATATGACCTTTTCCTGGTGCAGTAAGGAGCACTTTTTCAACGCCTTTTGATTGTAAGTGTTGACCAAGTCCGTCCTCATCAGTCCAAATACCCGTGTTATCTACCACTAAAGCATTGTTTATCCCATATATTGTGTAGTCTATCTCGGCAGGAGACTTTGCATAAATAACTTTTATGAAGGCACCATTGGCCTTAATAACATTATTTTCTTTATCTATTGTTATACTGCCATTAAAGGCACCATGAACTGAGTCACGTCTCAAAAGACTCGCACGTTTCTCCAAATCATCTTCTTCACCCGGACGAATAACAATTGCCCGTAAATTCAATAATGAATTAGGTCCGGCTCGTTCAATCAATAATCGTGCTAATAAACGCCCTATTCGACCGAATCCATATAGAACGACATCTTTTTTACTTTCGACATCAGACACTTTACTAATTGACACCAACTCGCGCTCTAAGAATTGTTCTATAGAAAGGCCGTCGGCTATACCATGAAATAAATACCGATAAGCTAGTTTGCCAATATCGACTCTTGACGGAGCAAGGTTCATTTCGCCTAAGGCTTTTATAAAAGGATAACTCTCACGTAAACGAAGTTTGTTGCCTTCATGTAATGCAACTGATTTATGTGACTTGATAATGTCGATTGCAGAGGCATTAACCAGCGGTTTTCCGTAAACAGATATTTCAATGCCTTTATTTCTAAAAAGTTGTCCAATAATTGGCTGCATGTTTTCTGCAAATGTTTGACGTTCTTGCCAGCTAGTTTGGTATTTTTCTTCAAGAAGATATGTCATAAGATAAACCTTATATTTTCAGTCATTCGAAAGTTAGTCTGTTAGATGATCACTCATAATTGGTGACGCTTATAACGAGTTGGGCATTATATAGATATAAACAAACTTTTTGTGTTTTATGCAGCAAAAACAAAAAATAAGCAGGGATACTTGATTAGGCCTTGGTTTGAGTTGGGACTGAGTCTGCTTTGAACACTCACCAATCATTTAAACTGACCAGCGTGAAAAGCCGCTATATCAACAATGCTGAAATTGGTATCACTCGCCGTGGGCTCAATTCAGAGCGCAGACCACGCTTTCATTCTTTATTTTACTAATAGTTGGAAAGTTTATGATTGACTAATACTGCTCGTTATTTTTCGTTCTAATTGAGCTTAAATCTCAATTCTCAATTCTGGCACCCCAAAACAACCCCCGAAAGGTTATCTGCTAGCTATATTCGACTATGCCCTGTGATTTACAACTGCTAATGCAGCTCCTAATGGCAATTTATGATGGAAGCCATATAACCAATACTTCTAAAAATATACGCTTAACTTCTTAAACCCGCTCTCGAGATTTCAAGTCATAACTTAATTTGTCTGAGCATGCATTTTAAATCTTTATCTAAAATTTTTCTTAAAGCTTGATCTCAACTATTAGCTCAAAATTTTGATAAACCTAATATGACAACTAAAAATAAAACGGATAATAAAAGTAAGTAGCGCACCTATCGCCCTTTATTACTCGGTGATCTAATCAATTAAGAAACTGTTCTGCTTGATATAACACATCCATACCCGCTGGTTTTTTGCAGGCGTTTTCGCTGATAAAACGTCGCCATTGTTTTGAATTAGGTTCACCATGAAACAGGCCAATAATATGTCGTACCATTCGTGTCAGTGGTTGTCCGTTTTCTAGCTGGGCTTCAATATAGGGGTAGTAAGATTGAAGCACTTCAAATCTTGATATGAATCGCTGGTTAGTTGCACCAAAAATTTGCGCGTCAACCTGATGGAGTAAATAGGGATTTTGATAAGGTTCTCGTCCCAACATAACGCCATCGACCAATTCTAAGTGCTGATGCGCTGCATCGAGGTCTTTGATTCCACCGTTGATAATAATTTCTGTGTCAGGAAAGTCTTGTTTCAAACGATAGACCCATTGATATCGAAGGGGGGGTACGTCTCTATTTTGCTTTGGGCTTAAGCCCTGTAACCAGGCGTTTCGTGCGTGTACGATCAATGCATCGACACCTGCTTCTATCTGAATTCGAGCAAATTCACGAAACACATCGTATTCGTCCTGTTGATCGATACCCGTGCGATGCTTCACTGTCACTGGCAGATCACCCGCACTACGCAGCGCACTGACACATTCGGCAACAACACCTGGTCGGCCATTAAACAGGCACCAAAGCTACCCGATTGAACTCGATCACTTGGGCAACCACAGTTTAAGTTGATCTCGTCAAAGCCAAAATCAGTACATATTTTGGCCGCTTGATAAAGCTGTTCTGGATCAGATCCACCGAGTTGAACGGCTAATGGATGTTCTTGCGGACTAAAGCCAAGCAAGTAATCC
>NZ_CAJXPA010000283.1 GCF_913058035.1 uncultured Paraglaciecola sp.
GTTGCAGATAGATGCGACTCAATCAGTGGCTGATATTGCAGAGCAAATAGGCTTAAGTACAACACCTTGTTGGCGGCGTATTCAATCTTTAGAAAAGCAAGGCATTATTGATAAACGTGTTGTTTTGGTTAATTCTCAAAAAATTGGTTTAGGTATGACCGTATTTGTGCAAGTTAAGGCCGCTAAGCACGACTCCGCTTGGCTAAAGACATTTGCTGAGCATGCAGCAAATATTGAACAAGTTATCGAATTTTATAGAATGAGTGGAGAATACGACTATATGCTCAAAGTAGTGGTGGCAGATATGCAAGCCTTTGATATATTTTACAAAAAATTGGTTGATGGGGTAGATTTGTCTGATGTGACATCGAGTTTTGCGATGGAACAAATTAAGTACACTACCGCTTTACCTGTATAGTAAGTCGCGTTTGGGCTTCCCGCCTATTCAAAACCTAAAACATGTTATTAAAATAAGGTTTCTATATGCATTGGTATTCTATTTTACCCCCCATTATTGCCATCGTTATCGTATTTTGGCGTAAAGAAGTTATTTTGGCCTTGGTCGCGGCGATCCTTTCTGCTGAGTGGTTGCTTGCTTATCAAAATAAAACTGAGGTTTTATTCACTGGTACCATTGGTTCAATAGAGCGGGTAATAGACGTTGTGGTTTCAGCTGGTAATACCCGAATTTTGTTGTTTAGCCTGTTAATCGGGGCTTTGTTAGCTTACATGCGTTATTCAGGTGGGGTAACAGCGACAGTCGAAATGTTAATTAATAAAGGTGTAGCTAAAAGTAAAAAGCAAGTTGGCTTACTCACTATGTTTACTGGCACTGTAATATTTATTGAATCTAATCTCAGTGTTTTGGGTTCTGGTATTTTAGCTCGAGGTTTATTCGATAAATTTAAAATGAGCCGAGCGAGATTAGCTTACATTATTGACAGTACCAGCGCGCCAATTTGTATTCTTATTTTACTCAATGGTTGGGGGGCATTTATTCTTGCCCTGCTTAGTAATTACGAATTTGAGCAAAGTGCAGTGTCAATCTTATGGGGCACGATCCCACTAAACTTTTATGCGATTATCGCACTAGGACTAGTTTTATATACGATATTGGCTGATAGAGTTCATGGGCCTATGAAAGATGCCGAGAAAGAGTTAATGAAGCTTGAGGGTGAGCAAGTAGCGGTATCCGCAACTAAAGCGCGTTTTATGTTATTGCCTTTGGCAAGTATGATCTTAGCCATGGTTGGCTTCATGTTATGGACAGGAAACGGTGATATAGCCAGTGGTAATGGTAGCAAATCTGTTTTATACGCAACTATATTTGCCTGTTTTGTGGCTTACATTTTATTGTTAAGTTCAAAACAATACACACATAAAGAATTAGTCGATACAGGCTTTAAAGGTATGGGAGAAATATTACCATTAGTGACAATCGTATTATTTTCGCTGACATTAGGAGCAAGTCTAAAGGAACTCGATACAGGTATTTTTGTATCGAATATAGTAGGGGATTATTTACCTATTAGTTTGATTGTTCCTGTGCTGTTTTTAGCTGGAGCGATGATGTCCTTTAGTACTGGCACCTCTTGGGGAACCTTCGCAATACTTATTCCAATAGGAGTTCCACTAATCCAAACATTAGGATTACCTCCATCATTGGTGATAGCTGCTATTTTAGGAGGTGGAATATTCGGCGATCATTGTTCACCAATTTCTGATACCACCGCTGTATCGTCTATTGCTTCAGGTTGTGACTTATTGACCCATGTACGTACTCAAATGCCTTATGCACTGTTTGGTGGTGTTTTGGCTTTCGTTGGATATTTTATTGCCAGTTTAATAATGATTTAAACCTCAAGGAAAAAAATGAGAATTACCGAGACAACACCAAAAACATTTATGGGTTACGTTTTTAGTTTGCTCATGAGCATATGCCTCATGGCATGCACTGAGCAGATTGACGAGGCAAAGGTTACGCAAGTTGTTCCACCTTTACCCATTTCAACCGTAACTGTATTAAAACAGGCTGCGCTAGCTATGCCTGATAGTTACAGCGCAGACGTAGCAAAAGATATTTTGCAAAAAGGTGGTAACGCAGTTGATGCTGCTATAGCAGCGCAATTTGTCTTAGCCGTAACCTTACCTGAAGCCGGTAATATTGGTGGTGGTGGTTTTATGATGATATACAAAGATAAAAAAAGTGATTTTATCGATTATCGTGAACAAGCCCCTCTGTCTGCTCATAGGGATATGTATTTAGGTGAGGACGGTGAAGTTATTCCTAATCAGTCGGTTATTGGCATTTTATCATCAGGGGTGCCGGGAACTGTGGCTGGTATGTGGTTAGCCCATAAAAAACATGGCAGTCTACCCTGGAAAGAACTATTGCAACCTGCTTTTAATTTAGCGGAGGAGGGATTTAAGGTTCACCCTAAACTTGCAAAATCTATTGAAATGTATATCACCAGCTTAGAAAAACGTGGTTTTGCAGTCAACTTTGAAAATTATTTTGCAGACGCAAAAGCGAATGAAATATTTCAACAATTAGAATTAGCTGACACTCTAAAGCGTATTCGTGATCAAGGTCGAGACGGTTTTTATAAAGGTCAAACTGCAAAGATAATCAGTGATTTCATGCGTCAGGAAAATGGCTTAGTAACTGAACAAGATTTGTTGTCTTATGAAGCCAAATCTCGTCAACCAATAACTGCTAAATGGCGTGGATATCAATTGCTTACATCACCTCCCCCCAGTTCTGGTGGCATCGCTATTATACAATGGCTAAAAATGTACGATCTAATGACCCGTGATCAAGAAAAACTTACCCATAACTCTGCAGCTTATATGCATTTGTTAGCTGAAATTGGTAAGCGAGTCTTTGCTGATCGTGCTGAATATCTTGGGGATCCTGACTTCGTTAAAGTACCAGTTGACAGTCTAATTACTGATGAATATATCGCAATGCGCAGTCAAACAGTGTTAAAAGATGGTATTTCGGTGACAGAATTGGTTAAGCCTGGGCTAAAAGAAAGCGAAGAAACTACACATTTCTCAGTTATGGATAAATGGGGCAATGCAGTATCGAACACCACCACTATTAACCTTGGATATGGCAGCGGTGTGGTAGTAGAGGGAGCAGGGTTTTTATTGAACGATGAAATGGATGACTTCAGTTCTAAACCTGGAGTCGCTAACGTATTTGGGGCTGTAGGTGGTCAAGCCAACGAAATTCAGCCGAAGAAACGTATGTTATCTTCTATGACGCCAAGCATGGTATTAAAAGACGGTGAGGTAACATTTGTGACTGGTTCGCCTGGTGGAACGACCATTATTAGTTCGGTTTATTTATCTATTCTTCATGCCTTGGAGTTTTCTATGAGTGCAGAAGACGTGGTCAACAAACCTAGGTTTCATCATCAACTTTTACCAAAAGATGTTATTCGCCACCACAATGGAATTGATCCTGCTGTAATTTCTGAGTTAGAACAAATGGGCTACACCATGAGTAATGGTCATTTTGGAGATATGCAGGTTATTTTAAATAAAGATGGTAAAATTGATGCTGCTTCAGAGATTACCGGTCGTGGAAAATCTATTGTGTTTTAATAATTTCAACGTGCTATTAAGTGATGTATGAAGGTATTGTTGATAACGTAAATCTTGGTTGAATTTACTAATAAGTGGCATTCTTATTTAATAAAAAATTTAACGTTTCATATAAGTTATTGAATATATGCTATATTAATCATTGGCCTTAGATTTGCTCTGTTTAAATAAAATATACAAATTTTATGTAATTTATTTAATATTGGAGCAAGAAATGTCTAAAAAGAAATTGTTTGGGATCATGTTTTTGATTTTATCATATTGTGAGTTTGGGAATTTTGTATATTCAAAAGC
>NZ_CAJXPA010000284.1 GCF_913058035.1 uncultured Paraglaciecola sp.
TTTCCTCTTAGTCGGCAGAGTCAGAGGTGTATAAAGGACAGATCAATAACTGGCCGACATTACCATTAATGTTGATACGAGTATTGCCTTCAAAGTCGCTATGGTCCCTTAAAAAAATACGCACATCTCCTGATCCAACTATATTGATAATGGTGTTTTCATAAGTTTCAATTTCTTCAATATAATAATCTCCTGGGGTTAAATTCAAGGTCGCGTTATTACCATTTTCTAGAACATTTATTTCCTTGATTAGGTATTGGCTATACTCGCCACTAAAAGTCAGTGTGCCGCCGTTATTAACATTGATGGTGCCAAAGTTGTTCCCTTTATAAGGACCTGAGGTTCCACCTATTGTGACTGAAGAGGAGTCAACATCAACGTCATTTTCATCATTTGCACTTTCTATAAAATCACCTAAATTAAGAGGTTCTGTCGGCGTATTTGAAATTTGACACGCCCCAAAACCATCACAGTTTAGTCTTTCTATTTCCTTTTCATTGCTTGCGGCTAGTAAGCCATCTGGATTATTGTATATTGTTGGGGAGTTACCAATTTCTATTTTACCGTTACCATGGGCAGTTGCACCATCCACGAAGGTAGTTTCACAGTAGTCACTAATCGCTGCATAAACGTTTCCACTTAAACAGACCAACAGGATAGGCAGTATCCGCGAGTAAGTCGGTTTTTGAATATTGCAATGCATCAAGATATATCTTCTATTGACCAGTCTCTATGTGCTTGGTAACAAAAGGTATTTTCAAAACGATAATAAGTATATGTTACAAAGTCACTACATTGGAGAGTTTCAAATTTATGGCAAAAATTAAATACAGCAATTATAAAGGAGATAAATATTTTCATGGCTATTCCACCTCCAGCATTGCATCGACATAGATATTACGTGTTACGTTAGTATTACCCACTGTACATTGTCCCTCGCTATTAAAGGTCCAATGTGTAAAATTTTTGCTGCCGTCTTGTACTGCTGTTTCGCCAATCTCATATTTAAATAAGCAATTTTCTAACCCCGGAACGCCTACAAATGTGAACGGACTAAGAACATTACAACCAGAGCCAAGTTGTTTTGCGACCGCACAATTGATACCTGCTCTTGAGGCGTTTAGTGCCCTTTGTCCCAATACTTCGTGAATAATAGTTTCTGAAGACGAGGATAACAGGCGTGTCATGGTCAGTCCTAAAAGCCCTAAAACAATAATAACAAACAAGGCTATCACTAACATGCTGCCACGTTGATTGATTGGTTTGGCCATATTATTTGGTATAAAATATCTAGGGTACATTAGGAATATGCACCTCGGAGTTAAAGTTGATCATTTCTTCATTGCGGTTAAATGTCAGAAAAATCTGTACTAGACCATTTCTGGTCAGTGTTGCCTCAGAGACAGAAAAAGGTGCTTCATCGTTAGCCAACACATTAGCAAGATTTTCAGCCATTAATACTCCTGTTGAATATAAATCTTGGTCACTATTAAGCAAGCTATTTTCACTTCGATAAATACGTTTTTCACCAGTATTCGCACAATAACTCACGGCCTTACGGGCTATATATAATCGTGATGCTGGGGAATGATCTATGAATGCCTCTGAGATGCTTAACCGGTCAACGCCAATTATGGTATTACCTGTACCGCAAAGACTCGGTGTACACGGTACGATTTCTCGGCGCTTATCGCTATCTTCATGATACACGTCAAAATTAGTTGTTGGATACACTACAGCAAAATCACCTGGTTCCAGTGAATACTCAATTTTGTTGCCAGCTAACGTAAACACGGTGGCTACTAATGACGTGTCAGGGGTAACAGATAAAGAGGTATAAAACGTTATCCATTCCGCAGGCACAAATTCTAAACATTGAATATTGCCATCGTCTGTTACGCGGATACTATTGGGTATAGATGAACGCAGTTCTCGATTAATACGTTCGACCACAAAACGGCTATCACCAATAATTTGGTCGCGCTCCAAAACATCCGCATAAACCTCGACACCTGTGCGAATAAAACCTGCAATACCCACCGACACCACACCTAAAACTATGATCACAGTGACCAGTTCAACTAAAGTAAAACCTTTGGTTCTTGTCTTAGTCTGCAGTGTCATCAGTAATTGCTCACATAGGTCGAAAATATAATATTTTGATCATTGGGCGTAGTAATAATTATGGTAATCAGCTTGGCACTACCAATTGCTTCATCGTTAATGCCATCAAAGTCAGTATCATAGAAAACGGATACATTGACGGTGAAACCTTCGTACAGGTTCGTGCCATTTATGGTCAGGGCCTCGCCCAGTGCATTATTAAACACACCATATATGTTAGGCATTTCAAATCCGTTGTAGTCATCTACATCATCAAAATTGATGCGGCTTTCAGTACCAGAATCCATTGGATCAGCCCCCATATTATTCCATGCGGAACACGATGTGCCATCGCACCGTATAGCTCCACCGGTTCTATCAGATGCTTCATCATAGGATTTACCAGAAATTTCGTTAATTAAAGACTGGCCTAACTCAGATGCGCGTACCTGATAAACAGGTTCTACACTGCGTACTACTTGGGGAACCAACAAAGATATAAATAATCCTAAAGCAATAGAAAAGACGACTATGCCAATCACTTGTTCGATTAAAGTAAAACCTTTTAGGTTCTTAACATGCATGAATATAACCTTCCGATTCAATGCACACCGATACTTCTTTCTTGCCTGTGAGGATGACTTTACACATTTTATTGTCTTCACTATCACAAGCAAGTAGCCCCGCACCATCAACAGGTTGGCCTAAGCTGTTAAAAGCAATAAAACTAAAACTGGGCAGTGTTGACAAACTTACTTCAGCATCGGCCATCTCAGCTTCGCTGGTGGTCAGGTAACCAGGATTGTTAAAATCAATATCTGTCAGGCAGGTATCAGATGCAGAGCCCGTCGTGTAGTTCAGAACAGGTGGTCCAAAAGCAGCGTTGCTGCTATAAAAATTGATTTGAAAGCAGTATTCATCGCGTGTGTCATGCATGGCGCGAGTTTGCATATTACGCAGGGCAGAAATTAGCCTGGCTTGATAAGTGTATTCTGAAAAACCTGAGGTTCCAAAAAAACGACTAAAAGCTGAAACAGATAGGACACTAATCAAGATAATAACCAAGATAAGCTCTATTAAAGTAAAGCCTTTATGTCTGTATGAGTAATGTTGGAGAGTTAACATTATTCTCGCTCTTGACTGAAATGGCTCATACATAATTAGACGTGGGAGTAATTAACCCCCACGTACGACACGTTAATTTTAAATTAACAACCGCCAGTTGATGATGTCACTGTCGCAGGTACAGTCGCTGAAGTTGCTTCTGTATACAAAATCAGACATCCGTCATTGACAGTTCCAGCATCTGCATAATCAAAGTTAGCATTATCGAAGCCATAAAACGAAATAGCAGAACTAGTTGCACCTGGGTCCCCATCGTCTGCTGTAGTGCCTGTATGAAAAACTGGTAACATTTCTGAATCAATATCTAACAGAACTAACAAATCTTCACCATGTTCTAAATACCCATAAACCACGGAGGTGGCAACACCATTAACATCTACTGAGCCTGAAAGACCAGTTTCGCTTGCAATCAAAGATTTAGCATAAACGATTGAGCTTACAGACTTCACTGCCCCCTCAACAGCCTTTACTGTGCTACTTTTCGCATCAGCTTGAAGGTCAAGAAATTTAGGTGCGGCAGTCACTGCCAAAATGCCTAAAATCACGATAACGATAATTAATTCTATTAATGTAAAACCACTTTGTTTTTGATGTTGCATATTAATCCCCAAGTTATTTTGATAAACAATCCATTTAGTTATAATGTTTTATAC
>NZ_CAJXPA010000285.1 GCF_913058035.1 uncultured Paraglaciecola sp.
GTGAAATTAATGTTTGCAATGAGTGAGCAGGAGTCAATCGCGTTTCATTCAGTCCTATGACCGCTTCACGCCCTGAGTCATTCAAAAAGTTTTTATGCAGCCAAAAGAGATGAATTTCTCTCTTTTAGTGCTTTTAAATATGTCGATTCATTATAAGGTGTTCTGGTTTTCCAACACCTATAAACGATCTTTATCCATTCGTATGCTAGCGCTCTTACAGCTGATTGGTGAGACTTTCCTTTCGCCCATTGTTGCTCATAATACAAGCCAGCCCAATAAGATTGCTTTACACTTTTTGCAGACCACTCGAAGAAACTTTGCCTAACAAATTTAGAACACTGCCATCGCCAGTGCACCCAGCTCCTTTGCCCACTTCACTCTGTCACGGGTGATATTTCCCCGTGATTTTGTATCTCCTGTGCACTGTTGAACCGTGACCTGTCTTCTCCCAGAGCTGCTAATAGGCGCGGCGCTAAATACAACCCAGTACTAGGCAATGAGTTAAATAGCACAGCATCTGGCATGCTGTTAAATAGCTGACTAATCTACTTATCGTATATTCTGATGTTGTCTATTAGCATCAGTATCTGTTTGCAAAGCGCCACTACTAATAGCTTATGTGGCAATATGACGCTATGCTTTTGGGTTAAGGGAATCTCTACATTTATCGCTTTTACACGCTTTTCTGTGTTCGAAACTGCATTGCCACCTTTGGCTTGGAAGAACTTTATGATGGAGGTGGTTTTTGCGCGTTTCACTGTATGTAAGGCTGGCCATTTAATTAAAAAGTCACAGAATAGTTCAGTATCTCTATGGCAGAACCGCACAAATGGTTGCGGGTGATACTGCTTAAGAGCATTGATAAGTCTATTTGTGTTGCGACACCTATCTTCCACTGACGATCGGCGCTGCTTGTTCTGTTCTGGTCAACTCCAACCGGACGCTTTCCCAAAGGAGTTTTCAAATTCAATTGGCGATTGATCCAAATTGGCTGAATGCAGTCGCTCAACATTATAATATTTTATCTATCTAGCGACATCTTCTCGCATATGTAATCGAGTTGGCTGCGGTACTTTAAACAACCAATCGTAAACGTTCCACAACAACATTATCCCAGCAAGCCCCAACGTCACCCATACTGGCTCGACAACCTAATCGCGACAGCAAGTTTCTAAAGCCTGTACTCGTGAACTGAGAGCCTCTATCACTGTGAAATACCACACCTTTTTCCGGTTTACGTAAGTTATGAGCCTTTATCAGCGCTTGCTCGACCAAATCACGCGTCATGCGTTTTGATATATGCCAACCAACAATACGGCGTGAGTACAAATCTATGACAATTGTTAAGTACAACCAGCCCTCACCCATCTTTAAATAGAACACATCACCCGCCCAAATTTGATTGGGCCCAACTGGATTGAAATTCATATTTAACAAATTGTCAGCCACAGCATCACTGTGTTTTCCCTTGGTTGTCACTTTATAAGCTACTCTCTGAGTCACCATTCATTTAGGCCGTTCCATTAGCTTAATAGCGCGATAACGTGTTATTTCAAAGCCTTCTTTACGTAGTACTTTAGAAAGCTTTGCGCTGCCTAAACTGTTTCGACTCGCCTTGAATAATATTTTTGCTCGTCGATACAATCTAAGTGTTTGAGCGCCAATGAGTTCACCCGGTCTTTTTAGCCAAACCTAGTATGCTGACGAACTCACTTCCAGCACTTTACAAGCAACTGACACAGGATATTTAGCATCAAGCTCACTTATAAAAGAATATCTTACTTCATTTTTTTCGCGAAGAAGGCACTTGCCTTTTTTAGGATTTCACGCTCCATGTATAGACGTTTATTATCCTTCCTGAGCTGAATTAACTCTACCCGTTCATCACCAGACAACACATCACCTTGTGCCTGTTTCTTATGCTTGGCTAGCCAGTTGTAAAGTAGTTTGTCTGTCACGCCCAAAGATGCAGCTGCCTGCACGATTGAGTAATCTTGCTCAATTACCAGAGCAACCGCTTCTTGCTTAAATTCTACTGGATAATGCTTATTTGTTCGTTTAGTCGTATTCACCTCAATTAACAGGATTATAATCCTTTGTTCAAGTGTCCGGTTAATTCAAACACAACAGACAGAACTGGTCGATAATGAGGACTAATTTACACGTTCAAAAGCTAAGAAAAGCATATTTGAATATATTGAAGTATTTTACAATCGACAACGAAGACATTCCTATTTGGGCTTCATAAGCCCGATAGAATATGAGCAGGCCAATGCCTTTTAATTAAATAGTCCAAAAAACTGTGACAACCTCAAGTTTATGGCGTAAACCGTTAGTGAGAAAAAACGCAGAAAGAGGCCACCCTTTTTATATCTCAAAATGGGCAAGGGGGGATTTTATTAGCTAGGTGGTTTACCACTTGATGTAAACAACAAAACCTACTTTATTACGTTTTATTGTTTGGATAGAGGCAATGGTGACCGCTACAATCGCGGCATTATGGTTGAATGACTCTGACGGTTTTTTAGCAAAATAGTAAGGCATTTTGGTGCTTCTCTACTTTTTTGGCAAAAAAATGGCCGCCCTTAAGGCCGACCATTTACGTTTGATAAAGTGCAGTGATTAATTTGAGTATTGTTAAATACTACAACCAGTGATTGTATTACCTATACTACCGATGGCAACAGCGCCCTGAGCATACAAGCGACCACCAGCTTGTACGTCTGATGTTGCACCGCTGACTGAACCGTTTACAAAGGCCGTACCAGCAAAATTAGTGCCTGCACCCAGATTAAGCGCACCACCGACATTCCAGATAACTATATAGCCACCATCATCTATTGTTGTGTTTGCACCCAGTGTCAGCGCATCGCTAAGGTTAATAATTGCGTTACCAGTAAATACAATGGTTGCGTCTGCAGGCATATTCAAAGCACTTGCTTCATATACGCCACCGGCTAATTCAGTAGTCTCAGTTGCACTGCCCATATACGTACCTAATACGTACTCATTAGCATCGGTAATATCACCGTTGATGTCAGAAGTCGCAAGAGCAGTTAACTCACGTTGTACAGTAGTTATAGCGTCCAATGCGACTTGCATTTGAAACGCGGCCATGGCCGCGATTTTGTTAATATCACCAATGGAATCAACGTTTCCACTAATAATATTATCATCCGAGTCGTATGCTCGTACCGTAGCGCCAGTGGTCGCCGCGCCCGCATACACATCATATGCAGTTGAACCTGCGCCTAAAGTAATGGCTGCGCCAGCTCCGATATCATGAGCGTCACTAGGCGCGCCTAGTGTAACAGCAGCTCCGGCATAGATGTTCTCAGCTGTAGCATTAGCTGCTACACCTGCGGCGGCGCCGGCATAGATATTTTTAACGGCAGAATCTGCACCTACAGTAGCGGCAGCGCCAGCATAGAGGTGATTAGCCGTAGCATTAGCACCGATAGTAACTGCAGCTTGTGCCGCAACATCTTTTTCTATGCAGGATCCTGCGGCAACACTCAAAGCTGCACCAGCTATTGCTGAATGCTTTGGATAAAAATTATCAGCTGTGGAAGGGACTGTAAACGTTTGGTTTGCTGCTGCTAAAGCGCTCATAGACAAAAATAAGCTAGTAAGACATGTTTTTAATACGATATTTTTCATTGGAAGTTCCTTTTGTATTCCATCACAAATATTTGTAAATGGATATTATAAATAGTGACAATTTACTACCTACTTCGTATTAACCTACAGTTAACACTGAATTAACATTTCAACAAAGCTCAGGCCAAAAATTAATTATCGATCAAATTCAGTGTTTGATGTTTTTTCAAATATGTATTGATACGAAAGTTGTAGATTATCTGATGATATCCAT
>NZ_CAJXPA010000286.1 GCF_913058035.1 uncultured Paraglaciecola sp.
ATATAGATGATTTCATTTATACCAACAAATGTAACAACAAAATTTCACGTTGGGATAGTTCTCACCCATGATAAAAGCCCACCTGAAATGTACTCATTACTGTTTTTGATACTCTAAAAAAAATCCAGCCCTGGGTGACTCTTTTGAGGAAACATAACCCCCACCCCCAATTTCTAAACAAGATAGTTCCGTTCTACAAAGCATTCCCAACGCGCGAAAATTTTATTTTTATGAAAATGGGTCGTTATGTCTGTTTTGAAGTGCATTTTTATATGGATACCTTTTCTAGCTCCTCGTAAGCAGCCATTCAAATCACGAGATCGTTAGGCACGTTTCGGCACATAGCTGCCCTTCTTTGAAAAATTGATAACGACCTAAGATTGCCGTAACCTAGATCGATATGATTTACATTGGATTGAAAAATCAAGAACTAGAAGGACGCCTGTATAGTAGGTACTATTCAGGCGTCCTTCTAGTAAACTGTTATAACTTCAAAGGATTAGAGGCATAGTTACAAAAGTTTCAAATTAAATAGCGAAGGTGTTATTCTTTAACGGCTTCGAGAAATTAAAAGGCATTTAGGAAACAGGGAGTTTGGAAATGGAAATACAGCAACAAAAATTATCAGCGCTGTTGGCAAGCAATGTCAGCGCGATAGTATCTAGTCAACATAAAAGAAAAACCCCAGTCTCTAAGTTCATCACCAACATCAATCATCACAGTTATAACAACACGCCCTGAGGTGGACAGCAAGGCTAATTAACCTTCAATCGCATACTGTAAAAGCGGTGATTTCTTCGCCTTCAGAGCACTTAGATATTTTGATTCATCATAGGGCGTCTTCGTTTTCCAGCATCTAAATACGATGCGTATCCACTTGAAAGCCAACGATCTAATCACCGTATTGTGCGGTTTTCCTTTTGCAATTTGTTGATCATAATAGGCTTTGGCCCAAAAGGAAAAACGCACTGATTGCCCTGCCCATTCAACGAATGTTTGCCTTAGAAATTTAGGACAACTATATCGCCAGTGTGTCCAGGATTTTTGGCCGCTTTGCTCAATGACTGGTGCAACACCTGCATATTTTTGCATTTCAGAGGCGTTACTGTAGCGTGTTCGATTGGTTCCGAAGGCAACCAGTAATCTAGGTGCTAGTTGTGGACCTGCGCCAGGGAAGCTATCAAAAATATTATGATCACTTTGCTGTTTGTAGCGATTCCTAATTTCTTTATCCATTCGCCCGACGGCTTCTACAAGTAATTTCAGCTGAGCAATTAGAATCTCAATCATTAACTGATTGGGTTCAATAATACCGGCATCGTCAGTAAGCGCAAAGGCGTTGCTTATCGCCTTGATACGCCGTTCATTGGTTTCGGAGTATCGTGAATTATGTTGATTAAAGAAATTCAACAGCGTCTGCTTGCGAGCCTTTTTAACACGACTCAGCGAGGGCCACTTGGCGACAAAGTCACAGAATATAGTGCTGTCTTTTTCATCAAACCAATCAAGTACTTGTGGATAATATAACTTGAGAATGGCGGTGATTTTATTCGATAGATCGACTCGATTCTGGACGATGTTCCGTCGTCCTTCTACCAGTAGTCCTAGCGCCCTGATATCAGAACTCTCTGGTTCAATGCAGCTTAGCTTATCCATATGTCGTTCGAGGATTTCCGCTTGAATGAGCGCATCACTGGGATCATCCTTGGCACCGCTTTGTGTAAATGCTTTACGATACCTGGCGACAGTAGAAGGGTTAATGGGGAAGATAACAATATGGTCATACTTCTCAAGGCAATAAATCAAAGGCCCCTTTTTGAGCTCACAAGCAACCGCTACAGGTTTATCAGGGAAACGTTGTTTAAGTGACATTGCCCAGTCATGAATCGCCTCTGGTTTTGAAGCAATGACGGAATAACGTGGAGATTTTACTTTTAAATCGATCTCACAAACATCATGTTTTTTATCGGCCCAATCGATACCGATTAAAACTGAGAAATTTGTAATACAGGGCGCTTTCATAGAACACCTCCAAGGTGTAAAGTTAGCTTTGGAACATAACTATTACTCGCTTCTCGCAGGTCTTATAGATAGTCGGTGGTGCGACAATCCCTGAGTATGCGTCTTGAAACGAGAGACTTCTGCTAGTTCGAATGTCTTGTTATGAACGTCTTGCGCTAGCAGCTCGTTATTCGTAACTAGCAGAAGTATGTTCCACCAAATAACTGACTATGGAAATAATTAATTAGTGGAACGGAAGAACTATAAGCAGTTCGTATGGAATCGCTACACTCTCCACAAAGCGCGGCGTTAGTGCGACAAACCAAGCTTGGAGCATCTTGCAGGGTGAAAGTCCCTGTCGGGCAACGGTTTAGCCAGCCACCCGTATTGAGTGTTGCGTTTGTGGCGGAGCATCGGGATCGAATAAGTCATTCTAGTCAGGGGTGTAAAATCCTCTATCAACGAGCGAACAAAACAGACAAAGCTTACACAGAGAACAAAAACTTAGACACACACACTCTATATTGTATATTTCGCGTTTTTCCATTGTACACAAAAACGCTCTCCGCAATATGTGCCGGTAAGCTGGGTGATATGCATTTTGAAGGAGAGTTTATGTCTATACCTAATAAATCAATGTCGAATGAGTATTCAAAGGATTCGTATTTCTGTGGTAGCTTTTCGAAAAAAATAAAGTATAACAACCTAACTTCTATTGAAGTATGTCTTGAAATAGCTACTCAAATGCCTGCTTGGATTGAATTTCTGATGTCCATGAGAAATTGGATTGTATCCAAACTCGGCTTGAAAGATTTGGGTGGTTAATAAGACGTATCCAGGGAAAAACTAGGTACAGAATATGTTGTAGGTGAACGAGTCGGTATTTTTACGCTGTTAAGTTTAAAGGGGTATGAAGTTGTATTAGAAGACTGTGATAAACACCTTAACGTCCGAGTTTCTTTTTTAGTTGAGCCTGAAGAGGAAGCCGCGATAGTTCATGTAAGCACAGTGGTTCATGTGAATAATGTATTCGGGAAAATATACATGTTCTTCGTTACTCCATTTCATAAAATAATAGTCCCAAGTACGCTGAAAGCCTTAGAAAAGGCATAACATAACGTACAAGTCTGATTTTTAAGCGCGTGCCGATCTCGCTACGCTCAGAACTGGTATTGGTATGCTCTAAACTTAACGTGGCGTTAGGCATTCAGGAATAAGCATCGGAATAACAGGACAGGCACTCTTAAAAATCACCTAATCTACAACCGGAATAAATCGTCGGCTTCAGAAAATAAATAACGTTTTGTGATTAAAAAATGGAATTTAACCTAAAAACCCGTTTTCTAGGTATAGATGCCCGTAAACGTTCGAAGCGTTCTTATTTATTGGTTGATTATTGTTAGTCAGGCAGTCTTTTTCAGAGTTCGCCGCTTTTTAGCAAATTGTGAGGCGTAAAGCTTTTCAAACTACTGGCTTTGTTGGAGCCACTGTTGCCGGTTAATCGATAGCCTTTCAAGTATTGGGGGTAGGTTGATGATAATAGCACCGCGTTTATCGGTTCGAATCATTCGGCCTGTTGTGTCCACTAATTGCAGATAGTCCTTCAGGCTAAATAAAATACCGGATTGTTCTTGAACAGTCATATTACCGTCGAACTGAGCGAGTGGCTTTAGGGGTAAATCAAAACGCCACTATCAATTAAAGAGTGCCTGTCCCTGTGTGTGTTGAGTTAGAGAACTGGGCAACCTGATCAAATAAGGAAATATGGCACTAATGGGTCCTACGCCAATTCACTCATCAACCGCTAAGCTTTCAATCAAAAAAGATAACGCAATACAGCTCATCCTTGAGCTG
>NZ_CAJXPA010000287.1 GCF_913058035.1 uncultured Paraglaciecola sp.
ATACATAATTGTGTTATAGATAACTATTTAAATCTTCACGAGTCTCCAGAGGATATTGAGTTGTACTTCTGTGGGCCACCGTTAATGAACCAAGCGGTTCAGAAAATGGGCGAGGATTACGGTATTCCGGATGAGCATATACGTTTTGATGACTTTGGAGGATAGTTTTATCTAAACTTATACCCTACAAAAACCTGATCGAAAGATCGGGTTTTTTTATGCCTTTTAACAAAGTCGAGTTTCGTTCAGTTTTGGCTTTATGGAAGGAGTCTTGGAGGGTTGTTCCCAAGAGTTTCAAGTGGAAATGCCTGTCGTAGGTAGACAGAAGAACTATACATGACTTGTGAAAACTGCATGTTTTTTCTTATTAAAAATCACAGCCATCCGAAATTTTTTCAGTTTAGACATAAAAGTCTTTTGAGTCTCGATAATCAGGCTCAATATTGAGGTTTATGTAAAAAATAAGTCTGTCTTGAATCGCAAATTAGCTTGAGGTTTACCTCTTATTCTCTTTGCACCTTCTCCTACCTGATTACAGACATAGTCTAGGGTTAGGTAAAAAGACAAGCAAATCCTTATTTTCTCCACGAAATTGGAAAATGCATGTTTCTTCTTTGCTATCGTCCTGACAATGAGCTGAAGCAACAAATAGGTTATCAATGCGATGTATATCTGTGATTTTACGGCATTTTCGCTTGTGCCGACGAAGGTCTTGATCTGAAGGTTCTGTTTGATAGCCTTGAAGAATAGTTCAATATCCCATCGTTTTTTGTAAAGATCAGCAATGGTTCTGGCTGTCCAGTCCAACTGATTAGTAATGATTTCTATGACCTTGTTTTGATCGGGTTTATAAACATGAACCAGTCGTAGTTTTACTTGGTTGATTCCTGTTCCAACAGCTTTCTTGCTGGTGAGCCTTATAATTTCATCCTTTAAGATGTCTTGGTCAATACCTTGGGGAAGTTCAAATTCTCGGACAGTCTCAAATAGGGTATTGGTCTTTATACGCGTAACAAAAACATTCTCTGCCCTTATTCTTTGCAGCATTAAAAGAAAATCAAAATAAGCTCTGTCCTCAACCACTATAGTACCTTTTGAAAAGACCAATTGTTCAAGTCCATATCTGTCATGGAGCTTAGCAGGGGTAATGTTTACTACATTTGGAATCATCATTGTGTCGTCCCAGCAGGTATGTATTTTGATTCCTCCTTTTGCTGTCCGAAACTTTGCCCAGTCAAACATGGATAAACATAGACTAATAACGGTGCTGTCTATAAGTTTTATACTGTGGTCTTTGATTTCTTTGATAATATGGGATTCATGACGCTTTGATAATAGGTATGTATAATGTGTCAATAGTCCATGATAAAGGCTCTCGAACACCTTATAACTCCTATTCTTATTACCATCGCTCATCGTGGATGTTGCCGGACTTTGGGAAAGACCTAAACTGGAGATGAAGGTCTCGCTAACCCCGATACCAGTAGAAATATCACTTAAAGTATAACACTTATTCAGCTGTCCGAAAGTTAATGCTACAAATTGATCATAAGCTTTATATCGGCTACAGCCTTTGTCACTTTTGTGTTGTGCAGTGCTACGAGAAAAAATCCACCTAGGCACTAAATCTAGGATTTGGCGAAGTAGTGGAGTATTTGTATTTTTAGTGCGCTTGTAGAGTCCCATAAAATGTATTTAAAGTTTGCAAACCAAAAATACGGGATTCTCAAGCTGTTTTTATTTCACGACTTTCGGATAGTTGTGAGTACTTATATAACTTTCAAGTTAATCAAATAGTACCTTTTCTGTCATCCTGCTTTCCTTAGGTTTTTTAGGATCAACTAATAAACTTGGGGAGCAGCGTATAAAAGAGTTAATTTTGTTTCACTAAAACATACGATTTTGAATAAAGATTTAGCGAAATATTTATTGCCCAGAGGAATTTTAGATTATTTTGAAATAGTAGCTGATACTATTGAAAATGATCGCGTACATTTTTATTTAGAAGAGAGAAATATAATTCCTGAGGAGTATCAATCAGAAAAATCACAATCTAAAGGTTTCTCTCCAGAGATTACCGTTGAGGATTTTCCTCTGAGAGGTAAACCAGTATTACTTCACATAAAACGTAGGCGCTGGACACTTCTTACTACTGGTAAAATTGTAAAAAGAGATTGGAATTTAGTAGCTAAAGGCACTCGTATCACTAGCGAGTTTGCCTCTTTTTTAAAAGGTATCACTTGATACCCATTCTGTAAGTGCTAAACGTTTTGGAGATTATTATAAAATAAATGGTAATACTCTTCAGTACCACTACAAAAACCATCTGAGTGATTTTAAAGATTGGTCACAAAAAGCACACGCAGAAGATTGGCTGCTCTACGGTGAAAACATTGGTAAATATTTAAGCCTAGACGAAACCTCTTTATCTAATGGAGAACTTTACACAATTTTAACCAACAAGAATGCACAAGGTAAAAAAGGTGCCATCGTTGCTATTGTAAAAGGTACTAAGGCTAGTGACGTGATTCATATACTTGATAAAATTCCTTTAGAAAAAAGAAATATGGTAGACGAAGTTACCGTTGATATGGCAGGTAGTATGAATTTAATTGCTAAGAAGTGCTTCCCTAAAACCGAAATAGTTACCGATAGATTTCATGTTCAAAAACTGGCTTCAGAAGCGGTACAAGAAGAACGTATCCGATTACGATGGGAAAGCATAGAACTAGAAAATAACGCCATACAGAAGGCTCGCAAAGAAGGGGCTATATACAAAGCTGAGCTTCTAGACAATGGGGATACTCAAAAACAACTACTCGCAAGAAGCCGATATTTATTATTTAAAAGCAAATCCAAATGGACCGTAAGACAAATAGAAAGAGCTGAGATTCTATTCAAATTATATCCAACCATTGAAAAAGCATACGATTTAGCGCAAGGATTAAGCTATATCTTTGAAAACAACACTCATAAGGATACAGCCCGATTAAAATTAGCTCATTGGTATAATAAGGTTGAGAAGTCTCAATTCAAATCATTTAACACGATTTCTCGCTCTATACAAATCCATTATATTCCAATATTGAACTATTTTAATAATAGAAGTACAAATGCGTCTGCAGAATCTTTCAACGCCAAAATTAAAGAGTTCAGAGCGCAATTTAGAGGTGTTAGAGATGTGAAATTCTTCCTCTATAGACTGACTAAATTATTTGCCTAATTGTAAGTGCTCCCTAAAATAATGGTTGATCCGTTTTTTACTCAATTATTAAATCCTAACCACCCTTAGTCAAAAGAGGAATTCTCTAAAGTCATTGATATATTTAAGAATTGTTTGCCACTTCAAAAGGTGCAATTAATGTACATTGCAAGGTAATATATAGTCACATGCAAAGAGATCTTCAAAACCTGCGTAAATCTTATGAAAAAGATGCCTTACTGGAAAATAAGTTACCAGAAAGCCCTTATGAATTATTTGATTCTTGGTTTCAAGAAGCCAAATCATCTATAGAAATTGATGAGGCAAATGCAATGAGTCTTTGTACTCTCGGTGTTGATGGTTTTCCTAAATCACGTATCGTACTCTTAAAGGAGATTTTAGAAGGGAAATTTTTGTTTTATTCCAATTATACTTCAGAAAAAGGAGTTGCTATGCAAGCCTATGATAAAGTAAGTCTTCATTTTTTTTGGCCGTCATTAGAACGTCAGGTTATAATTAAAGGAACTGTGAAAAAGGTCTCTAGAGAAAAGTCCTTAGATTATTTTCATTCCAGACCACGAGGCAGCCAGATAGGGGCATGGACCAGCAATCAAAGTAGCGCTAT
>NZ_CAJXPA010000288.1 GCF_913058035.1 uncultured Paraglaciecola sp.
AAGTCTTAATATAGACAACCCATAAAGAAAAGCAAAAGATGGCTGGTCAGACAATCATAAAAAGTCTTAAGTAAATATATATGATACTTATCTGGTGTCTCCGAGCAAATCGTTGCGATAAGATATTATTTTTTGCAGTCGATTTGAGGTCATAAAATTGAAATAATACTGTTATTAGGAACAATATTTTAAGAAGATAAAACTATTAAAGCTAAGGTTTTTATGATTTTAAGGTGTAGCGTTTAGTAAAAAGTTGATTAACTATTAATTTCAAGGCTAAGGCGTGGTATTTTCTGGTATTAATTTTGAACTTGATTAAGATAATGACAAATTTTCAATGGGTCTTTGTGTGTATTCTTTAGCGCCTCATCATTCTTTCGGTCTACCTTCATTAGCTAGTGAATTCCTATCTATCAATATTCCTGTTGATTTAAAGGCACAATTGAGTGAATTGGGTGACGTTACTTTCTATATTTTGGGAGAAGGTAGTAACACTATATTTTTAGAGAATTATCAAGGGACCATAATTAAACCCGCATTTATGGGAATCGATCTTAAGCAAACTGAAACTTACTTTCTCCTTAAGGTCGGTGCAAGCGAGAATTGGCACAATCTTGTGTTGTGGTGTATGCAACGTAATATCGATGGCTTTGAAAACTTAGCATCAATACCGGGCACAGTGGGTGCTGCACCAATTCAAAATATCGGTGCCTATGGAGTTGAAATTGAGAAATTTATTCATCACGTCGAATATTATGACCTGAATACAAAAAGTCATAACAGTATTGGTTCAACAGCCTGTGAGTTTACCTACCGTAGCAGCGTTTTTAAAAAACGCTTATCAGATAATATCATCATCACTAGTGTTACCTTTGCCATTCCAAAGGATTGGCGACCCGTCACAAACTACGGAGAGTTAAAGGGACTGTTAAAACCTAGCGCTAAGGATATATTTAATAAAGTTGTAGATGTGCGTATGCAAAAATTACCTGACCCATCTAAAATTGGTAATGCAGGCAGTTTTTTTAAAAACCCAATTATAGCTTTTAAGCAATATAATAAACTACAGCAATCATGGCCGTCTATTCCAAGTTACGCTGTTGATAATGTGAGCGTAAAGATCCCTGCAGCTTGGTTGATTGAGCAACTAGGCTTTAAAGGTAAAAAGATAGGTGGTATAGGATGCCACCCACATCAAGCGCTAGTTTTAACTAATGATGGTTCAGGTACAGGTGAACAACTTTTGCAGCTTGCACGTGCTATTAAAACTGCTGTATTAAGTGAATTTACAATTGAACTGGAGAACGAAGTCAGATTAATAGGTAAAAAAGGGCCAATAGTTTTATGAGCAAGTCATCAGAATTAGTACGTGGTAGATTATTATCAATTTTGGCAGATAATGAGTTTCACTCAGGCGAAACATTAGGCTCAACAATGGGTATAAGTCGAACTGCGATATCTAATCATGTAAAAGTACTCAGCACGTTAGGTCTTGATATCTATAGTGTTACAGGAAAAGGTTACTGCTTAGCTCAACCACTAACATTATTGAACCTCGACGAAATTCGCGCAAGTCTGACAATATCTCACATTTCTGATATTGAAATTTTAAATGTCATAGGCTCAACTAATCAGTACTTAAAAGATAAATCAATAAGTATTCAAAACGGTCACACTTGTTTAGCTGAAGCTCAAACTGCTGGACGAGGCCGACATGGACGTAAATGGGAATCCCCCTATGCTGCTAGCCTTTATTTGTCGATGCATTGGTCGTTTGATGGTGGATATTCTGCATTGAACGGCCTTAGTTTGGCTGTAGGAGTGGCTATTGTAGAAGCACTAAACCAATGCGAAGTGCAAGATATACAATTAAAATGGCCAAATGATATTTACGCCAATGGAAAAAAATTAGCGGGTGTTTTGATCGAAGTTGAAGGGCAAATTGGAGGTGGATGTCAAGCTATTATCGGTATTGGCATTAACGTTTCGCTTCCGAATATTGTTAATGAAATTGGACAGCCATGGACAGATTTAGGCCAATTAAGTCATCCGCTAGTAAACAGAAACATATTAGCAGGCACTTTGATAAGTGAACTGAGTAAGGGTCTGACTTTATTCGAAAATGATGGTCTTGGTCCATTTATTAATAAGTGGCGCGCCTTAGATGTTTACTCGAACCAAGCTATTAAACTGATTATGGGAAAACAAATAATATTTGGTATTAATAAGGGTATAGATGCAAACGGCGCAATTTTGCTAGAAACAGAGCAAGGTATTAAGGCCTATCATGGAGGCGAAGTAAGTGTCAGAAGCGTCTAAGTCTTTATTGATTGATATTGGTAATACACAGATTAAATATGTACTTGTTGATAATACTTCAGATTTAATAGACGTTAGGTATTGCAAACATATAGATGAATTAATTTCATATTTCAGTCTAGCTTATCAGGTATTAATTTCATCTGTAGGACACAATTCTTTAATATCTGATCTGAAATGCTTGTGCAAACGCTTCAATAAACCATATAAAATAATAAATACAGAGGCTAACACTCTGGGTATTCATTGTGCCTATGAAAAATATCAGACTTTAGGAGTAGATAGATGGTTGGCAATTTTAGCCGCACGTGAAATTACTCAATTACCTGTAGCTGTGCTCGATCTTGGTACCGCAAATACCTGTGATATTGTGGTTGATAATAAACATTTAGGTGGATGGATAGCACCGGGTTTTTCATTAATGCGTGAAAGTTTACTGTGTAATACACAGAAGGTTTTTGCTGACACAAAGATGCCTAATATATTGGATATGGGGGAAACCACTGAAAATTGTGTAAGTTATGGTTGCCTTGCATCTCAAACAGGATTTGTAATGATGGCGGAACAATATTTAAACACTCAATATAAAAATTATTTAATCTTAGTGACAGGTGGTGGTCAACATTCACTCGGATTAAAAAATAATAAAAAAATAATGTTTTTTCCTAACTTAGTATTAAGAGGTCTTTTTCGTTTAATTTGATTTTATTGAATAATATTTAGTTGACGAAGGTGGTGGAATTATATGCGTAATGCATGAAAGTTACGCATTAAGTCGTTAATTTAAACAAACAGCATAAAAAAAACAATTTTTTTTAAATTCCCCCTTGCACGACCCCAATCATTACTCTAATATCCGCATCCACTTGATGTAGCCGACTTAGCTCAGTTGGTAGAGCAACTGACTTGTAATCAGTAGGTCACCAGTTCGACTCCGGTAGTCGGCACCATCAATCTGGAGGGGTACCCAAGCGGTCAACGGGATCAGACTGTAAATCTGACGGCTCAGCCTTCGCAGGTTCGAATCCTGCCCCCTCCACCACTTTTGCTTGATATGTAATGAGAGCAAGTTGTGCGGACGTCGTATAGTGGTAATACCTTAGCCTTCCAAGCTAAAGCTGCGAGTTCGATTCTCGCCGTCCGCTCCAATTTTGTAAATGCTGATATGGCTCAGTTGGTAGAGCGCACCCTTGGTAAGGGTGAGGTCGGCAGTTCGAATCTGCCTATCAGCACCACTTGCCTCTCCACATCTCATTTAAAAATATTTTTAATGTACTTTGCTGGGGAATAGACAATGGCAAAAGCAAAATTTGAACGAACTAAACCGCATGTAAACGTCGGTACTATCGGCCACGTTGACCACGGTAAAACAACATTAACAGCCGCAATCACAACTGTATTAGCTAAAACGTACGGTGGCGATGCATCAGCATTTGATCAAATTGATAACGCTCCAGAAGAGCGTGAGCGTGGGATCACTATTTCAACGT
>NZ_CAJXPA010000289.1 GCF_913058035.1 uncultured Paraglaciecola sp.
ATAATATCTCGGCGGAGAATTTTATGAAGAAGCTTTTTAGCGCGGCTCTGATTGCTGCAACATTTTTTAGTGCCAGTGCCTATGCTCAGTGCGATTCAGGTGAACGCATTATTAAATTCAGTTTTGTAACAGCTTCAACAGGTCACCCTAAGGGTGAAGCTGCAACTGCGATTGCAAACAGAATTAATACTGAAATGAACGGTAAAGCCTGCATGCAACTGTTCCCTAGTTCACAGTTGTTTGACGATAACAAAGTAATGGAAGCTTTGCTTTTGGGTGACGTTCAAGTGGCCGCACCCTCATTATCCAAGTTTGAGTCGTTTACGAAAAAGTATCGTATCTTTGATTTTCCATTCTTGTTTAGCGATATGGAATCCGTTAACAGATTTACTCAAGGCCCTAAAGGACAAGAACTGTTAGGTGCAATTGAAAGCAAAGGGTATGTGGGTCTTTCATACATATTTAATGGACTAAAACAATTTTCGGCTAATAAGCCTTTAATACTACCCTCTGATGGAGCCGGCCTTAAGTACCGCGTGCAAACTTCTGATGTTGCTGTCGCAATGATCGAAGCCATTGGCGGTAATGCGCAGAAACTTGCATTTAAAGAAGTATATGGCGCTCTACAAACAGGTGTTGTAGATGGACAAGAAAATACTTGGTCAAATATCTACACTAAAAAATTCTTTGAAGTACAAGATGGCACTACAGAGACAAATCACCAGCTATTAACTTATTTAGCGGTGACCTCTAAGAACTGGTTAAATAGTTTACCTGATGATGTTCGCGAGCAGTTTCTATCAATTTTTCAAGAAGAAACCAATAAAGCGAATGCACGTTCAACTGAAGTCAACGAAGCAAGTAAGCAAAAGATTTTAGCGGCAGGCGGCAAAGTTGTTACTTTAACACCGGCTCAGCGCGAAGAATGGGTAACTGTAATGAAGCCTGTTTGGGGTCAATTTGCTAAAGATGTTGGTCAAGATACTATTGATGCGGCAGTAGCAGCAGGTCAATAGCCACCTGATCTTAAAAGGCCTACATTGTTAAGTAGGCCTTTTAACTATTTATTTTTTAGTTAATCAAGCTTTATTCCAGATGGGTTAATTAACTAAACGATCAATACAAAACACTAAATAGTCCAATTCTTTAATGACACATTAGCTTTTTGGATAATCACTATCAATATGGCCATGCTGGTTCATGATCAAACATTATAAAAGTATAAAGCTATGAACAAATTATCTAAAACTGTTGATCGACTTGAAGAAGACTTCATTGCCATTTTATTAGGGTTGATGGTGATAGTAACCTTTACTCAGGTGGTCGCCCGATACGGCTTTAATTCAGGTTGGGGCAGTGCCCTCGAAATCACGCAGGTGTTGTTTGCATGGCTAATTTTGTTTGGAATGAGTTACGGTATTAAACAGGGTATTCACTTGGGGGTAGACATTCTTATTCGCAAATTCTCTAAGCCGGTTTTTAAAGCCCTCGCTATATTCGGTGCCCTGGCCTGTATTGTCTACGGTATAACTTTCATTTCGGCCGAGTGGATTAGTTTGTTTGGTTTCGAATCGGGTAAAGGTGGTGCCTGGAAGTACTGGAAATTATTTTACGATGCTGGTTTTTCTATGGAAGCAATTTCGTTGCCTGAATTTATTTATGGACCTGATGAGCGCTTACCGCGATGGGTTGCTTATTTAATGTTACCCATAGGTTTGGTCTTATTTGTTTTTCGTTGTACTCAAGCGCTATATGCCATTATTACAGGCGATCGTGAATTGATTATTGCCTCGCACGAAGCTGAAGAGCTTATTGAAAATAATAGAAATATTGTTGCTGATTAACCAATAAAACATTTAGAGGAGATTCACCGTGGAAAGTATTGTTTTATTTGGCCTTTTATTTCTATTCTTATTTTTAGGTGTACCCGTCGCAGTATCGCTAGGATTGTCTAGTGTGCTCGTTATCGCATTTTTATCGGTTGACTCTGTCTCATCAGTTGCACTGCAATTATTGAATGCGTCACAGAAATATACCTTGTTAGCCATTCCGTTTTTTATCTTAGCATCAACGTTTATGTCGACAGGAGGCGTTGCTAAGCGAATTATTCGATTCTCGGTGGCAACGATGGGTCATTTACGAGGTGGCTTAGCCATTTCTAGTGTGTTTGCATGTATGTTGTTTGCAGCCCTTTCCGGCTCATCGCCCGCAACCGTTGTTGCAATTGGTGGTATTGCTATAGCGGCTATGCGCCAGGTAGGTTACACCAAGGACTTTGCTGCGGGTGTTATTGCGAATGCGGGTACCTTAGGGATTTTAATACCCCCTTCAATCGTCATGGTGGTCTACGCTGCGGCAACTGATGTCTCTGTTGGTCGTATGTTTTTAGGTGGCGTCATACCGGGGTTAATGGCAGGTATCATGCTAATGACGGTGATCTATATCTATGCGCGAATTAAAAATATGCCTAGGCGTGAATTTGCTGGTGCACAAGAAATTTTAGAGTCTGCAGCATCTGCCTCATGGGGCTTACTATTAATTATCATTATTCTAGGCGGTATCTATAGCGGGGTATTTACACCAACAGAAGCCGCTGCAGTAGCCGCTGTTTATGCCTTTTTGATTGCAACACTTATCTACAGAGATATGGGCCCACTTAAGAACGTGCCTTGGAAAACAGATGTTGAAAGTTATTCTCAAGCGGCCTTACGCAACTTAAGCGCAATTGTAACCAAGTTTCCTGTAATATTTTTTCACAGTGAGACGCGCGGTGTTCTGGTTGCTGGTGCAAAAACGACCATTATGCTGATGTTTATTATTGTTAACGCACTTGTGTTTTCTCATGTATTAGTGTCCGAGCGCATCCCCGATTTAATTACCAATTTAATGTTAGGTGCTGGTTTTGAATGGTGGCAATTTCTAATAGTAGTCAACATTATTTTGTTAATTGGCGGGCAGTTTATGGAGCCCTCAGGTCTTTTACTGATTGTTGCACCCGTTGTCTTCCCGATTGCAATGCAGCTAGGTATAGATCCTATACATCTGGGCATTATGATGATTGTTAATATGGAGATAGGTATGATTACGCCACCGATTGGGTTAAATCTTTTTGTCACATCGGGCATAACAGGCATGAGTATGGAACGTGTGGTTAAGGCCGCAATGCCATTCTGTGCTGTTTTATTTGTGTTCTTAATTATTGTGACTTACATTCCGATTATATCAACATGGTTACCCACATTAATGATGGGACCAGAAGTGATCACGAAATAGACCTGATTAGTTTTAATTATCGTAACCAGCTTTTTTCTTGTTCTTGGGCTAGGGGAGACTTTTTGAATGATTCTAGGATGATTAGTCTCTGTATAAATTTTCACCTTAACTTCGCAATTACTATTAATTGACTTGTAAAGCCCGCTATATAGCGGGCTTTACAAGTTTAAGAGCTGAAACGCAGCTTTTTAGTTGAAAAATTACTTTTAATAAGCCAAAAGCTATTCTCATTCTGGGATCCATACTGCTGTTTTCGTTCAAGTTAAAATATTTTTTAACCCTAAGTAACATTTTAAGTCACTGATTTATATAGATTATAACACTATCTTTATTTACTTTGATTAACCTAAACATTCTAAAGCTTAAAATACTTTCTACAATATAGAAATATGTCAATTAAATTGATCCAGCAGTGATTATCGTGCGTATTGAAT
>NZ_CAJXPA010000290.1 GCF_913058035.1 uncultured Paraglaciecola sp.
ATATACAACGAAGCGCAGTTAAAGAGAAAAGAGGATCTTATCGTTTATTTTGCCTTAGGCCAATTCGAAAGGAGAAAGCCTCAAAGTAAAATGCCAGAAAGTTTGAAACGAGATATCAAAGCTTTTTTTGATTCTTATCAGTTAGCCTTGGAGGAATCTCGTGAAATGCTGTTCTCGGTTGGTAATCCAGAAAAAATCGGGCTGGCTTGTATAAATACTTACAAGTCCATTGGCAGCGGCTATTTGGAAGATGGTCACAGTTTTACATTTCATAAAAATCACCTACTCTAAAAAGTAATAACGTACCTGGGTACTCAGCCTTGATCTGGCCGTACTGTTTCATTAGCGGTGTTTCTTTCTGCTTCTTTACCTTTGTACTCAAAATTAGACCTAAAATAAAGGTGAGAGAAAGGGTAAATACGGTTTGGCGAAACCAAATTTGGTCTCGTAACAGCGCTTTACTTTTTGAAGTTGAAAGCTGAGAAGTCACCTCATTTAAGCTTAAAGTATCCCTCATAGATTTTTCGATAACGTTTTTTCGAATCTTCATCTAAAAAGTCTTCATAGAAACGTCTAAAATCATCACGCTTCACCACTTCAACTAGCGAAGCATCAGTTTTTTATTACTGCTTCATCCCAAAGCGTTTTAGAGCAACCAATGAACCAGACCGTATACTCTATAATTTCATTAATCGGCAATTGGGCAATCTCAGCGGCAACCCCGATGAAACGCCCATGAAACTGGGCCTCAACCGGTTGAGCGAACATAGGATCAATATTACCCTTAGCTAACATTGTTAACAGGCCTTTTGGTCCTTTGTCACCCAACCTTTCAATCAGAATATTAGAGCCTTTAAATTGACCTAAAAGAGCCTCTATCGGTTTGGTATAGGAGCGGCCATTTGAGTACCCAAAGCGCACAGCTCCAGATTGAATTAGTTTTTCAAGTGAAATACGTCCTGACTCATTTTTAAAGTCATTGAATTTCGACAAATCGCCTTTACGAACGACGAGATCATTGGGTAACAATAAACGTGCGGGTTTGGTAAAAGCAATGAATTCAGAACGTGCAGGTGTTTTAAGTAAGGTAACCGAACAGGCATTCAGACCCTTTTTCATATCACGCAAAGTGCGTTTAAACGCTGATACTAGTACCTAATGGTCAAAACCATCTATTTCCTGAGTCAAATAATTCTCAATCTGGTCTAAATATCCTTTTCCCACGTCAGACCCATTAACAATACTTAAAGCTGAAAATTCTGGCTTATACCATGTAATTGTTTTATCTGTGCTTGCTGAGACCTGCTCAACATATAAAAAAACAGCTAAAAGCAGAAATATATATTTTTGAATCGCCATTCCAGTCCCTATGTTTTTAATTTTTGGTTGTAGCGGATGCAAACAGCAATCGCCATACTGAATTAATATTGTCAAGGTAAGAAAACAGATTGCATAAAGTTATGATGCATTAATTGCCTTTAATTTATTTTGCTAAATTTTCAGCATCATAAAGTTGATCAGACCAGAGTGCTTTACGTTTGCTAGGCTTTTCGAATTTATATCAGTAACATTTAAATATTTTGTGGAAAAAATGTCGCTTTATTCGCTATTTACGTGCTTTTTAAAATCAACAAACCATCTACGATGTTTATTGGCATGGACATATAGGCTTATTGTGTGTCCTAACTTTAAATGTGCTGGTTTATTTATTGCATCAAAAATGGCTGTCTAGTTCACTTAAACTCTTTGCACTCAGTTTGATTACTGCTCATGCTCAACGTATTGTCGAGCACGTATCGTGGGCACTGCCCTTAACTAAGAGTTTAGACAAAAACATCTAAACCAAATCAGTTGTCTTATGTCAAATTGCACATAAACATTAAATATCTTTGCACGTAAATCAGTTAATGAATCGTTTGAGTTGAGCTTTTGGGCCGAAGCAAACCCGCAAGGTCATCGATTTGAAGCGCTATTGCTGCCTCCACTTCATAACTGCATGTGAGTTTTTTATGTCAACCTAATGTTTAGGAGTCTATTTCTAGCGCCATACCGTTGTTGTTTTTTATGAGAACACCCAAAACTAATGCAACTAGCTGAGCTTGATTATGGTTCCTTTACTAGGGCCTGCTAAAGCGCTGAACAACGCTTAGTAATCTACTTATATCCTGGGCGCTATTATTGAACAATACCGAAATCTTATGACTAACCTTAAGGTGCGAAAAGCCCATTACTCATGTGATGATTTAAACACATCGATTGAAGTGCCTACTTTTTTGCTTCATTGAACATGACTTCCTTCTATTGGTCTCTGTTTGTACTACAATAGTTGTTTGAATTTAAGGTATCAGAGCTTTATGCGTCGCTGTTTAGTTGATGAAAACATTATTGGCATCAGACCCCCTATCTCAACCAGCTCAAACTCGCCACTCTTTAAGAAGCCTTTAAAGAAGCCTCCGAAACTATCGCCAACAAAGCAGGGCCTTACTCAATATGGAAAATAAAACCGGCGTATTATTAATAAACCTCGGCACCCCAGATAGCCCATCAACGGCCGATGTAAGATCATATCTTTTCCAGTTCCTTAATGACCCGCGAGTCATAGATTTACCCTGGTTATTGCGTAAAATTTTGGTGAACCTGATTATTGTACCGTTCAGAGCGCCTAAATCAGCCAAACTTTACCAACAGCTGTGGACCGAAAATGGCTCACCCTTGCTCTATTACAGTAACAAAGTCAGCCAGCTATTGGACGACGAGTTGGGTCAAGATTATAGCGTACACTTAGCAATGCGTTACAAAAGCCCTGGCATTCCCGACGTTTTAGCTGAGATGAAGAAGCTCAATTATTCACGCATCGTGGTGTTGCCCATGTTCCCCCAGTACGCTTCGGCTTCAACCGGATCAGCACTCGAAATGGTGATGACCGAGATCGGTAAGTGGTGGGCAATCCCCGAACTAAAAATAATCAGCCAGTATTACGACCACCCTGATTTCATTGATGCTATTGTTGATCGGGCCAGCAAGTATGACCCGGGTGATTATGATCATGTGCTGTTTTCATACCACGGCCTGCCTATGCGTCATGTTGACAAGGTTTATGAGGAGGGCCTTTGCGAAGACCGAGATTGTGAACATGAGATTACCGCAGAGAATCAGTATTGTTATAAGGCCAGTTGTTTTGCAACAACTCGACTACTGGCAGAAAAGCTGGGGCTAGCGGAAGACGATTACACTGTGTGTTTCCAGTCGCGTCTCGACAAGAACTGGTTGGAGCCCTTTTCAGACAAAGTTGTAGAGACATTGGCGAAACAAGGTGCCAAAAAATTGCTGGTGTTCTCGCCAGCTTTTACCGCCGATTGTTTAGAAACAGTTATAGAAATAGGGGATGAATACCAACAGATCTTCACCCAGAATGGCGGTGAAAATGTCCAATTAGTAGAAAGTCTTAACGACCACCCTCTTTGGGTCAGCTGTCTCAAGAAATTGGTCTTGGATGTTAAATAACTTTTGCGCTGATTATAAAGCGGTTTGCAGCGTGCTTGCAGATGGTAGTCCTGTTAGATTGGATCTGTGCCAAGCGGATGTCTAAAAACGTCGTCAATATGCAACAGTAACTTTGGAACAAAGGAATTAGGAATTATACTGTCAGTTGTTGTTGTGAATCTATTGATCGTTACAC
>NZ_CAJXPA010000291.1 GCF_913058035.1 uncultured Paraglaciecola sp.
GGAAATATAGGCACTCAATGCGCATATTAATAGTAGAAGACGATAGCCGTTTACTTACCCAGCTTGACATATTATTGCAAAAAAATGGTTACAGTGTCGACTTGGCAGATGATGGAGCAAAAGCATTGTTTTTGTTACAAGAACATACTTATGACTTGGCAATTATTGATATTGGCCTACCTATAATTGATGGGTTTGAGGTGATACAGAAAGCCCGTAAAAATGATATCAGTTGCCCAATATTAATTTTGACTGCGCGAGACAGATGGCAAGAAAAAGTAGAAGGATTAGACTCAGGAGCAGATGATTACCTAACTAAGCCTTTTCATAATGAAGAGTTATTGGCCAGAATTAACGCACTAATACGCCGCGCTGCAGGCAAAGCACATCCGACCATCGAAAAAGGGCCTATCAGTCTTAACACTCTCAGTGAAGAGGTGTTAGTTAACGGCCAATACATCGAATTCACCGCTTACGAATACAAAGTATTAGAATATCTGTTACTCAATCCTCAAAAAGTAATTTCTAAAACCGAACTAACCGAACATATCTATGATCAAGACTTCGATTTAGACAGTAACGTAATTGAAGTCTTTGTAGGACGACTACGTAAAAAAATTGATCCTGATGGCAGCATTAATCCCATAGAAACCCTGCGAGGCCGCGGATATCGAATAAATCGTGAACTCTAACTTAATTAGAAACGTCAGTGCATAACCTGTCCCTTAGATTAAGGAGTTTTGCTGCCGCTGTACTCGCGTTGCTGATTTTTATTCCTCTTACTGCGGTGACCTTAGAGCAAGCTTTCAACGGCAGTTTGAGTCAATCAATGTTGCAACAGCTGCGGGTTCAAAGCTTAACCCTAATCTCTGAATTTGAATTAGATAACACCGGTAGCCAAGCCGAGATGCCTGAGCAGCTGTATAATGATCAATTCAATATTCCAGGCTCTGGCTTGTACGCTTTTATTCAATCCCACGACGGCATGTTATGGCAGTCACTCTCTACTCTCAATTGGCAGCAACAACCTGAATTTGTCGCGCCAGACATAGGCGCGGAAGTATTTATTGAAGATTTCTCGATGCAAAACAACTACTTTTTATATGCCTATACCGCTGAGTTTGAAACATCTGAGGGTTACCAGCCAGTGAGCTTTTATATTCTTCAAGATAAACAAGTGTTTAATACCGAGAAGAGCAAATTCGCCAATACCTTGTGGAATTGGTTAGGGCTGATTGCGCTGTTATTGCTGATTTTATTACTGGTCAGCCTCAACGCTGCTTTACTTCCGATAAGCAGACTGAACAAGCAAATTCGCCAAGCTGAAAGTGGCCAACTCGATCGCATAGATCAGCGTTATCCACCCGAACTGGAAAAACTTAAAAGTAGCATTAATAATTTATTAGATACCGAACAACAACAGCGCAGTCGCTATAAAAACAGCCTCAGCGATTTGGCTCATAGTCTTAAAACCCCCTTAGCAGTGTTATCTGGAACAGCAGGGCTTCCAGAGCAAGCTAAAGAGCCGATTAGTCAAATTAATCTTCAAATACAGCGACAGCTGAAACGCGCAGTAGCAGGCACCACAAGTACATTCGGGCAAGCCATCCCCATCAAACCTGTGGTCGAAAAATTATTTAACGCTATGGACAAAGTTTACGCAGACAAAAAGTTAACCCTCACTCATGATATTCAACATCAAACATTAGGCTTTAAC
Source organism: uncultured Paraglaciecola sp. (assembly GCF_913058035.1). Classification (GTDB taxonomy): domain Bacteria; phylum Pseudomonadota; class Gammaproteobacteria; order Enterobacterales; family Alteromonadaceae; genus Paraglaciecola. The sequence continues at coordinate 1,718 of NZ_CAJXPA010000291.1, forward strand.
GGCGACATGACTGATTTGATGGAAATATTAGGTAATGTGTTAGACAACGCCTGTAAAGCTGCCGTCAAACAAGTCTCACTTTCAACGTTTACTAGCCTGAATAAATTACTAATCCATATTGAAGACGACGGCCCCGGCATACCAAAAGACAAGCGCGAACAGCTATTAGAAAGAGGCACCCGTTTAGATAGTTACAAAGAAGGTCAAGGCATAGGTATGGCTGTGGTGGCAGACTTAGTATCGGCTTACCAAGGCCAACTCGAAGTCAAACAGAGTGATTTAGGTGGTGCTAAACTTACTTTGATTTTTCCTACTAAAGTGTGAAATTCACTAAAAAGTGCCTAATTCGTCACATTGACACATATATGAAAACGCTAATCCATTGATTTTAAATACATTCTCAAATGGCATGGTATCTGCTCTATCTGTTAAAAATATTAATGACTAAAATTTAGGGAAGCTACATGGCCGTAATACTCGAAGACAGACCGATTGAAAAAGTACGTGAAGAAGTTATCGATACACTGATTTATAACTACAGTCATGGAGTGATTTCTAGTGAAGCATTCGAACGCAGATTAGACCAAGCCATGGCCAGTCAAAACCATCAGGAAATATTCAATTTAGCTGCTGACTTAGACAAAACCACAGACTCAGAATTCAATTCACAAAAAGAACGCCAATTCAACGTCAACTATGCAGCCAGTGACAACGACGAGACCGATACCATAATCAATATTCTTGGTGGATCCTGTCGCAGCGGTCAGTGGACAGTGCCGGGCGAAATAAGAATAATTACGTTATTCGGAGGGGCTGACATCGATTTTACCGACGCTATATTCACCACTCCAAACGTCACTATAAAAGTATTATGCCTGTTTGGCGGTACCGATATCTCCGTACCAGAAGACATCAATATCATCTCAAAAGCCTTTTGTATTTTAGGTGGCATTGATAATTCAGCACCTTCCATCGCCTCACGACAAGCTCCTACCCTTACAATTGGAGGATTAGTGATGTTTGGAGCGTTGGACATCAAGATAAAACGTACAATTAAAGAGAAGTTTGTTGCCTTCGCTAATCAGATGAAAACTATGTTTAACAACCGTAATTAAAGATACGGTATGAACAAATATTTTTGAGCAGCTAATAAAAAATTAAGTGAATATGGTTATATTCTGACGCGGTTAAAGTAACTCTAATCATTACTGGTGTTAATAATTTATCAAGCACTCGTAAATCATCTTCAATGAGCTCACTTAATAAGCGTATTTTTGAGTGTCAGAGCCTTATCGCCTAAGTCCTACTCTGGTTCATTATTAAGATAACACCAAACAGTATTACGACGAATTTACTCATTTTCATGTTTTGCGGCAATGAACTTCATTTAGCCATTACCCACCGAGCAGCGACCAATCTAAATTTTGTACATTTTCCTAGTTTGACACTTACAACAATTATTATCTTTTTTTAAAATCTATTACTGTATGAATCACTGTGGTGAGTTTAACTGGAATAAGCCATCATCAGAATAGGAACAGCCGCGCGTATTATTAAGAAGTTTTAGGGTTTATCTGACTGTTGAAATATTCTTTCAAAAAGTTAAGTAACAACCTGAGCTTTTTAGATTTGGCGGTACCGGGAGGAAATACACCATAGACATTGATATCACTAAGAGTGTAATCATCAAGCACCGTTTCTAAAGTACCGGTCTTAATTTTTGGCCAAGCATCATAAATCGGAATACGTCCTAGACCATGACCGGCTTCAACAAACGCGGTACGGGCGGCTGCATTATTAGTACTAATACTTCCTTTAGTAGTAATACTAAACGAGCGACTACCTTTAGTTAGCGTGACTACACCCGAAGTTCATTTGTAAATCACCCATTGATGATTACTTACGTCAGCTGTTTCTCTTGAACGTCCTTATCTCTGAAAATATTTTTGCTACGCACATT
>NZ_CAJXPA010000292.1 GCF_913058035.1 uncultured Paraglaciecola sp.
TGCGTCTAAAAAATGGACAATGCCAATTAGAGATTGGAAACCTGCGTTAAATCGTTTTATGATTGAGTTTGAGGAAGAATTAACGCCTCATATCTAAACCGGGCAGTTACACAGTTTGTTTTACACCCTCAATTGATCATCAAAAATTTTTCCTATCACTTATAAAAAAATGTTTGCCTAGCCATAAATATGGTTTGATTGATTAATATTGTTCTCTAAAATTTTTTAGCTGCATACATTCGCTCAGTATTCATCTAGCAATTTCAATTAATAGTGAAAAAACATGGGCGAATTTCAAGACTTGTTAGCGGTTGCTGTGCTAATAAGCGCATCAATCTCCTGACTGATTACGTTATAGCTTTGCAGTTGATCAAAGCAGTGGGTAACCACAGTATCGCTTTGCAAACCTAATAAAACGCCAAGTACGTTACCCCGATGCACGTTATCACCTCCTAGACTGGTATTCACTTTAAGCCCGTGCCAAGGATCATTTAGGTATTTGTAAGCTAAATATAAGACAATAGGCCAAGAATCTGAGATGTAGCAGGCGCGTGAAAATAACTGTCCTACTACTTGATGATCGGGTAAGTTACGTTTAACTAAACCTACTATATCCAAACCTGATGGGCCATTACCAGCGTCTATTAAAAGGGCTTTAACGCCCTCTTCGTTGGGACCCTCCATAAGACCACAAAGTAGTTTTACATAGCGATCACAGACAAGCATCAAAGAGTCATCAGGATGCGTTAGCGCTAAATGTTCGCGACAGGTAATTTGTATTGCAGACTCGCTGACACCTTTAAGACGTTCAGAAAAAACTAATGGGGCTATTGTGACTAAACCACCAATTGAAGCAGTGTCGTGAGTTTTCATTGCACACTTGTCTGCTTTTCGGCCTTGTGCAAAATGTGCGAAAAATCCTCGATGATATGACTCTGCATAGGTGTCTGGATGAGCAGGGGGCTGTGTTGTCATAAAATCAATGTAGGCCTGTACAAATGTTTGTCTGTTGTAGCTTTCAGCTGTATCGGCAAGGACCCGCATTAAAACCCGAGCGCAGTGTGCGTTTAAAGTATTTTCGCCTGCGGGCATACCCTGATGATAGTGCACATTAGGTGTGTCCCAAAACTGAGCTTTGTCTTTTAAAATAATATCACCTACAACCTCAGTAGCACTACTGCTAGATGTATCGCTAGACTGACGGCCTCCTTTGCGCTTGGAATGCAGTGACATTATAGAAGAAGGGTGAAATTTAGGGGCTGCCTCAAACTGCTGAATACCCCCAGGAAAAGCCAACTCGATGTCTAATGGGTCATAGAACCAGTGCACTGGCATCGCCAGTGCATCAGCAATAAATTGTGTCTTAAGTGCGTTGACAACGCGAAGTGCCTGAGATGAATAATGACTCACTAAAAATGCCTTTATAGGGTTAACAAGGCAGGATTTACCACCTCAGATACCCTAATGACCAACAATAAACTATTAAGTTTCTCAGGTGTGAAAAGTGTTTTAACAAATCAAGAGAAGAGGCAAACCATTTGAACTACCCATACAAGACGGTGTCTTGTGGAGTTGTTTGCCAGAAGGTTGCAGTAACATTATGACGTTTTAATATTGTAGAAAATAAAGGATAGGTACTTTTCAATTCACTATCTACTGTTGCTACTTTGAATCAAATATCAAGAAAAAAAATATACCGCAATCGTTGAAAGAATTTACGATGAACCTACCCAGAAAATAACCTGTCGCCGTTTAATGCACGCAATTTTATTATGATACTTGTCGCGGTGAACACCTGCGATGGTGGATTGAGTATCATATTCGCACTTTATCATCAAAAGTTTAGCTACGCCGTGATGTCCAATTGTTTTTCTCGGCGTAAAGTTGATGCCGCAATAAACCGATAGCTGAAAAGCTATCGCTGCTCTTGACCGTTGAACCCGTTTGGATTTATAACCGACTCACCTGACGTTCAACAATGGCGTGTCGACACTTTGGATAATCAGACTGACCTTGGAAACATCAATAGATCCATTGAACAATACCTAAGCGTTTAAGAAATTTGGGTTAGTTTATGACATAATTTGACGAACTCATGGCTCGTCAAGCAAAAAAAATGGATGCACCCATTACTTTTTGGAAAGCCGACATAGATCACTCAACAGGCAGGGCAGACTAAATATTTGTAAAACACGTTCTTAGGTTAGATTGCATTTTAACTGGCCGTTATTATTTATTTTCTGACACTGACAATCTTTTCACGGTTGAAGGTTAGGTGATTTGTAAGAGTGCCTGTCATTATATTGTTCACAGATAAGTTTTGGGCATACAAAATTCATGGCCAACTGATATCGGTAGTATGCTTATATACAAAACCCAATGATGGCTACGCGGTGCATCCAACACACAAACAACGGATCAAGAGTTCAATTAACCAACGCTTAAGTAAAGGATAACGATAAATGACTACTCCCAATATTATAATTGTCGGCGGTGGCGCTGGTGGCTTAGAATTAGCAACTAAGTTAGGTAAAAAGTTGGGTAAGAAAAAAAAGGCGTCAATAATACTGGTTGATCAAATGCTCACCCATATATGGAAACCGCTTCTACATGAGGTAGCCGCCGGCACAATCAATGCTTTTCACGATGAACAAAATTATTTCATTCATGCAGCAAAACATCATTATGAATTTCAATTAGGATCACTTGCAGGACTGGATCGTAATAAGAAACTTATTACATTATCTCCAATAATAAATGACGACGACGAAATCATAGTGGCTGAAAGACAGTTGTCATATGACTTGTTAGTGATTGCGGTCGGCAGTACCTGTAATGATTTTGATACACCTGGTGCAAGTGAGCATTGTATTTATTTAGATTCCCGAGTTAAAGCTGAGCATTTTCATCAGCGATTTCTCGAGCACTATATTGCAGCGCACTCTTTAGCCTCTCACAATATTAACGACAAAAAGTTATCAATTGTGATTATTGGAGCGGGCGCGACCGGTGTTGAATTGGCCGCTGAACTTCACTATGCCGCTCAACAATATATGAAATTGGGCTTAAGTGAAATTACATCGAAAAATTTGAGTATTACGTTAATTGAAGCGGCTCCAAGAATTTTAACGGCATTACCAGAAAAAATTGCGCTACAGGCCACTCAAGAATTATCTAAAATTGGCGTTAGCGTGTTAACGGGTGAGCAGGTTGTTGAAGCCACCGCTAGCGATATCCGAACTAGTAGCGGGAAAAATATTGTTTCACCACTAAAAGCTTGGTGCGCCGGTATAAAAGCACCTGATCTTCTGAAAAGCCTTGATAATCTAGAGACAAATAAGTTAAATCAACTAGTCGTAAAAACCACCCTTCAAACAACCCAAGATGACAGTATTTTTGCTCTTGGCGATTGCGCTATGTGCCAATTGGAGAGCGGTATTGTTCCACCTAGAGCACAAGCCGCACATCAACAAGCAAGCCTATTAATAGGCAATATAGAAAGACTTCTTAAAAAGAAGAATTTAATTTCGTTTGTATATGTTGATCGAGGCTCATTAATTTCACTGAGTAAAGAAAATTCTGTCGGAACATTGATGGGGCGATTAATAGGAAATGTTAATGTTAATGGGTTTTTGGCTAAACTTATTTATAGAAGCTTATAC
>NZ_CAJXPA010000293.1 GCF_913058035.1 uncultured Paraglaciecola sp.
CCTTAAAATAAATATAAAAAATATAAAAAATATAAAAATATTAAAAATATTAAAAATTGAGTCTATTAAGAATGTGGTTTTATACTACCCTTTAGGTGTGATGTGTATTGGTCCATTAATTACAATTTATGATCTAAATGTTACATATTTAGATTAATTTCAGCATAAGGAAATCGTGATGACAAAAATAGATAGAGCTGACAGAATACTGTTGTCACAAATTCAGAAAGATGCCACGTTAAGTTTGGAAAAGTTGTCAGCTGTGTGCAATTTATCCATCCCTTCTGTGCAGCGCAGGTTAAAGCAGTTACGCATGCTGAATGTAGTTGATAAGGAAGTTGCTATATTAAATCCCAGTATACTAGGCCAGAAGATGACATTTGTTATTCTGGTTGAGCTAGAGCGCCATAGTTTGGAGCAACTCAACTCGTTTCGACTTCTTGTGCTTAAGGAAGACAGAGTGCAGCAGTGTTATTTCGTAACAGGACAATGTGACTTTACATTAATTTGCAATATTCGTGATATGGAGGACTTCGAAGATTTGAGGCGCGTATTATTAATTGATAATACAAACGTGAAACAGTTTCGCGCATCCGTTGTTATGGAAAAAATTAAGGTAAGCCTTGAAGTTCCCTTGGAAAATTGTGAAAGTATCTAAAAACCAAATGGGTAGTTAAGTGCGCATTAACTGGACTTAGAAAAACAATTATTTTAGTTCTAGTTCAATAACGGTCATTTATACGGTTGTTATTCAGAACATTGAGCTTAGAATTATTTGGTCGTCTTGGCATATTTAATTGTGAATTTAATGGATAGCAAAAATAACGTTGCTTCTGTGGACCTTTGACTGAATCTATGGAAATCGTAAACTGATAAGTTCGGGGTTAATAGACCATAGATAATCTATCAACCTTGCGAACCGTCTTTTTGGATCAATCGTCATAGCACGATTTCTCTTATTTATGCATTTCGACATTACAAGAATTACAAGATTTCACGATATCTTGTATATGATCAGCTTCAAAACTTAAACTGTATGTAACTACAAAACAAATCTAGAAATTGTAGTGAAAAACTCATATGTTGACATGTGATCCTAACCGCCTCCTAACCACCACCTAACAACCGTCCTACCAACGCACTGTCTATCACACTTTGCAGCTGCAAACTCAACACTCTATCCGTATCAAACAACATAAAATACGTTTGCCCGGGTAAGCCCAGTATAGATCAACCCGATCCAACCTCCGCCCCTGATTATTAGCCGTAATAAACGGCAAACATAAATAAACAGACTCAAATTCTGACCCTTGATTTTTATGGATAGTCATAGCGTACACTGTTTCTATATTCGGTGAACAGCTAGGTAACAATCCGTGACCCTCATAGAACTCAAACCAGAGACCTAAAGTAACAAAGTACTCAATCACAGCCAAGTCAACAAGCATAAAGTGATGGGTATGTTCAAATCCCTTGTTTTATAATTTCGAAACCTGAGCATTTTTGGAGGATGTGGCATGTTGAAACCAGCTAAATAATATCTCCGACTCAAATTTCAGGCAACGCCATTGAGCACAGATTGTGAAGATAGCTTTGAATGTGTGTAAGGCTGAACTGTTTAGCGGATTGAGGTAAGACTCTGGCCTTTTCCTTACCTCATATACGTTGATGGTCAGTGTGCTGTTTGAGTTGTTGTAACATGTGCTCACCACCTAAAGCGATACTGAAGGGACTTAAACTAAACGTAAACTAGACACCAAAAGTAATAAAGTACTCAATCAAACCAAATCAGGACTGACTTTAGGTTGGTAAACTAAAAACAATCCATTCTTGATAATCCCATTTTGTAAATCTTTTTCAAGATTTGCACGTCGTATTAATTTAAGCTGGAATTGTAAATTAAAAAAAGATATCACTTTTACGATGTACTTTAGGACCATGCAGTGCCAGGTAAGCTTGTTTAAGTAAATCAAATTGGTTTTCAGCCACTGTCAGCCACTGATCGTCCCCTAAATTTGTAGACACTTTTTACTTAGAAACCGAAGTAAGGTAGAACGTGTTACGAATAAAAAATATCTCGATGAATGCAAACAAGAAGCTGTTCGCCAAGTGGTTGAAAAAGGCTATTCCGTACCTGATGTTTCTAAGCGTTTAGGTATATCCGATAAGTCTATCCATTACTGCTCGTTGCCTTTAGTATAATTACTCATTTCCAATGACCTAGCCGTTCTTTTTTGATAGCCTGCCCTAGATGCGACAAGGCATTTGAACAAGTTTCAGGGCCTTGCAAAATTGCCAGTGTCAGACTTATAGAGTCTTTTTGGGTATATCCAGCTTGAAGACAGAAAGCATTGTTGACATATAAAATTTTTACCCATTTGCTGAATTATTTGGCTTAGTTGTTAGTACAGCAGTCTTATTTGTTAAGCCTATACTACTTTCTAAAATTGATAATTAGTCAACAGATTTTAACTTCAAAAAACTTGATAATCTAAATGTCATACACCAATAAAACCCAAAAGGAGGAAGCACATAATGTTATTATCCAGTTACTTATTACAAGTGTAATTCAATCTTTAATTTGCCATAAGCTGATTAAAGCTATTTGTCCTTCATGCTGATACGTCGATGATACAATCAACATGAATTAGATCTTATACTACGCATTAAGTCTGATATGAATGGGTCCATTAAATACAATCTATGATATAAACGTTAAATATTTAGATTAATTTCAACATAAGGAAATCGTGATTAAAAAAATAGATAGAGCTAACAGAATATTGTTGTCACAAATTCAGAAAGATGCCACGTTAAGTTTGGAAAAGTTGTCAGCCGTGTGCAATTTATCCATCCCTTCTGTGCAGCGCAGGTTAAAACAGTTACGCATGCTGAATATAGTTGATAAGGAAGTTGCTATATTAAATCCCAGTATACTAGGTCAGAAAATGACATTTGTTATTTTGGTTGAACTAGAGCGCCATAGTCTGCAACAATTAAACTCGTTTCGGCTAGTTGTGCTTAAGGAAGACAGAGTGCAGCAGTGTTATTTCGTAACAGGACAGTGTGACTTTACATTAATTTGCAATGTTCGTGATATGGAGGACTTCGAAGATTTGAGGAGCGTATTATTAATTGATAATCCAAACGTGAAACAGTTTCGCGCATCCGTTGTTATGGAAAAAACAAAGGTGAGTCTTGAAGTTCCCTTGGAAAATAACTTAGCATAACGGTGAAATTATCTAGAAACCAAATGGGGAGTGACATGCGCATTAACACGACTTAGAAGAACAATTATTTTAGTTCTAGTTCAATAACGGTCATTTATACGGTTGTTATTCAGAACATTGAGCTCAGAATTAGTCGGTCGTCTTGGCATTTTTAATAATGATTTAATGGGGAGCAAAATTAACGTTGCTTCTGAGGACCTTTGACTGAATCTATGGCAACTGTGTGAAGATCGTAAACTAATAAGCTCAAGGTAACTAGATTATATATGGTCTACCAATCGCTCAACCTTGTGAACCGTCCTTTTGTTTCAATCGTCACACCACAATTTTCTCTAATTAATGCATTTCGACATTACAAAAATAGTAAGATTTTACGATGACTTATATATACGGCTCTAAAACT
>NZ_CAJXPA010000294.1 GCF_913058035.1 uncultured Paraglaciecola sp.
GTACGATAAAGATAAAATCACCAACCACTTTTTGACCATTTATCAGTGTAGTATGAGCAAAGCAAAAATACTGCTTCGCTGCGAAAAATCATTAGAAGGTCAAAAAACCTAGCTAGATAATTACCTAATCTGCATAACGGTGCCTAGGATACCTATGTTCACAGGTGTTTCCCGCTGATTATTTAAGAATTATTGAGTTACTAATACATAGAGCAATTATTTCATCTTGCAAAAAATGAATATAGATGGCTTGATCATCACTAAATTTCTCTATCAGTCACAATTAATTGCAGTCATATTTTAATTTATTTTTAGGAATAATAATGTCGTCTTTGTTATCAGGTTGCAGTATTGAAAAAAAGTCTGAGTTGTTTGCACGTTTGCCACAGTTAGAGGGTAGCGTACCGCAGGCAAAAGCCATAGCCTTCCAAGCAGAATACCATGGGGTAACTTTAACCGATGACTACAATTGGATAAGAGATCAGGGGTATCCGGAAGTAAACGATAAACCAGTACTGGATTATCTAAAAACTGAGAATGATTATTACGCAAACTTTTTAGCCCCCCACAAACCATTGGTTGATAAATTATTTGAGGAATTTAAAGGGCGAGTTGATGAGGCTGATACCTCCGTTCCTTGGCAAAAAGAGGGGTACGAATACCGCTGGTATTATCAGCCTGGTAAAGAGTATAAAACTTGGGTTAGGCGCAAGCTAGACGGTATTGTTGAACAAATATTTATTGATGAAAACCTGTTAGCACAAGGACATGAATACTTCTCTTTAGGTGACTGGGATATCAGCCCAGATAATAAGTACCTTGCTTATTCGGTAGATACCGATGGTAGTGAACGGAATATTGTTAAAATCAAAAATTTGATTTTAAATGAATATATTGAAGATCAACTTACTGATGCTGCAGGCTCTGTACTATTTAGCCAAGACAGTCAGAGTCTTATATATTCTTTACTAGCAAAGGATAAATGGCGCACATTGAGTGTTAACGTCCATAAGTTGGGGACAAAACAAAACCTAGATAAAGTGTTACTCAGCGAAACGGATGAGTCTTTTTATCTGGACTTTTATCTTACCAGCAGTACAGATTATTTAGTCATTCAAACAGGTAATTCAATTACAAACGAGGTCTCGGTTGTAAGCATGGCAGACTTAAGCCAAGCGCCACAAAGCTTAAACAAACGAGAGCAAAATTTTTTGCTTCAAGCTGATCATGGCAACGAATATTTTTATTTACTAGCAAATGATACACACACCAATTTTCGAGTGGCAAAAGTAGCGGATAGTCACGCTATTTATGAGGATTGGCAAGATGTTATCCCTGGCTGTGACACTCGGTATGTTAAGGGCATTCAAGTATTTAAAGATTATCTAGCGGTTGAGCAGAGCATTCAAGGTATAGAGTCCATAAGCATATTGCCAAATCAACAACCTAGTTATCAGATATCACTACCCGAAAAAGTCGCCAGTGTGGGTCTGGGCACTAATCCTGAATTTACTCAGAAACACCTAAGGATCAGATACGAGTCGATGATCACGCCCGGCAGTGTTTATGATTTCGACTTAATTTCACGTACCCTAAATATCCGTAAAGTGAGAGCTGTTCCATCGGGTTATGACAAACGAAATTACCAAACAGAACGTATTATGGCTGATGCTCGCGACGGTAAAAAAGTACCCGTCACCTTAGTGTATAAAAAAGGTTACAAAAAAGACGGCACTCAGCCTTTATATCTTTATGCCTATGGGTCTTATTCTTTTGGTCTTGCTCCAGATTTTTCTACCACTCGATTAAGTTTACTCAACCGGGGGTTCGCTTTTGCTTATGCACATGTACGTGGTGGCGATGAAATGGGTTATCAGTGGTATTTAGATGGTAAATTAGATAAAAGAACGAATACTTTTAATGACTTTATCGATGTGGCTGAACATTTAATTGAAGATGGTTATGTCGCCAAAGGAAACATATCCATCGAAGGCGGAAGTGCTGGTGGTGAAGTCATGGGAGTGGTCGTTAATCAAGCACCGGAGTTATGGCGCTCTGCCACTTTAGCGGTACCTTTTGTTGATGTACTGAATACTATGCTCGATGCCACGTTGCCATTAACTCCGCCCGAGTGGAGCGAATGGGGAAATCCTTTGACGAGTAAAGAAACATTCGAATACATTCAAGGTTATTCGCCCTATGACAATATCCAAGCTGAAGAGTATCCACCCATGTTAGTAACAGGAGGCCTCAACGATCCCCGAGTTACTTACTGGGAGCCAGCAAAGTGGACAGCTAAAGTACGTGCAACTAAAACAGATAAAAACTTATTGGTGATGCGAATTAACATGGGAGCAGGGCACTTTTCTAATACTGGCAGATACGGACGCTTAAAAGACTCTGCCGAGGAATATGCCTTTGCGCTCATTGCCCATGGCATTGACAAGTAATTTGACTTCTTACCCGCGGATCATGCACTGATTAATGTAATACATAAAATTTTGAGCACTCAACGGGCGCAGAGTATTGAATAACTGAAAGTGAGATGGACTGTTTTAGAAGCATAGTATCAACGCCACGTTGTTAAATATAACGAGGCGTTTTAAACAATTCTCCTGATACATCGATTAAAGGTCAACATGAGAGCTGGTATCCAAGTGCCACAATAAATCAGATTGGTGTAAATTAAACATAGTCTTCAAGTTAGTCACATTAAAAAAAATCGCTTGCTCAACAAAGGTGTTTTGAACAGTAAGATTATAGGGCATAAAAATTTATTACGCCTAAAGGTCAATGTATCCAAATTGGGAATAATATCACCAGAATACGATCAAATATATTCTACAATCGCGCACCTAAATTTTTAACTTCAAACGTCATCAATGGCATCATATTAATCCTCAAGCTGCTTTAAAACCTGTGTCATCTTAGTGTCACAATAATTAGTTGGACTATGGCACGGTTATCGCCTGCTCTTGAAAATTTAAACCCTAGTGTGTTTTGAATTAAAGCCCAGACCTGTAATCGGTCAATGCATAATGCGCCAAAACTACAAAGAACAGTGCAGTGAGTCAGTATCTTGTTTTGAGTGGGGCGCGATTAATCAATATCACTTTCAGCATATTGTTGCTTGGTTTTAGGGCATTGTTGTTTTGACTTCACATAATCCTACCGTACACGATGATCCCGCTATTCGAGAACTGTTGGCACGCATGCCCAGTGCAGTGGCCGAATCGTTTAATGAAGAACAGCTAAGTCATTTGTTAACGGCAATAGGTGCCAGAACTTGGGGCAAACATGCTGTTGACGTGCGCGGCACATTCAAAATACCATTTTACCGGTGGCGTTTTTATTATGTGTTGCTTTTGGGCAAAAACTATAGAGGATTAAGCCGTAAAGAAAAGCAGCTTTCATTACTCACCAGCACGCTGGTGTTTAGTCTTTTTTTAATCCTTTGCTCACTAGGTGGTTTATTACTGATTTATTTAATTAAGTCTGCATTAGGGATAAACCTGTTTTCCGGTTTTTCTCTGGGAATTTGGGATTGGTTCAAAGGATTATGGGCGTAGTAATGGGTCGTTTAGGTAATAAAAATAATCTGGTTTTATGTTTCACCGCTCTGTGTGTAGG
>NZ_CAJXPA010000295.1 GCF_913058035.1 uncultured Paraglaciecola sp.
GGGGTGTGGGGTATACGGTTCGTCGGCAGCGTCAGATGTGTATAAGGGAGAGCACTAATTGCAAGTAGTCTGACGAGCTAAGTAAAACCCCGATTTTTCCGAGATGTCACGTTAACTTCGAATTAAGTGAGTGACTTTAGGGGTAAATCGAAACGCTGTAGTCGTTGCTGTTTGATTTCGTCATCAGCCGCAGACAATACGTCAAAATTCAGGGCTATACGGCCTTTGATACTGGCGTGACCTGACGCTTCAGATGTGTTGCACATTGTTGGCGCAAATAGGATTAAGATCGACGTAAGCCATACACGTGAGCAGGGCTTCTTCACTTAAAAGTGCTTGTAATTTAAACCGGTCCTCCCAAAAGTGGCTTGTATCTTATACTATGTTTTCAAACGGATAATTTGAGAAGGTAAATGAATTTATATTTCAGACTAATTATGATTTTTTTAAAGAGCCTGTTCGCTCGCCGTAAAAACCTTCTGGAAGGGGGCCACTCATATTATCGTGTTTGGCCATTTGATTGTGACATCAATTTTCATTTAACTAATGCACGCTATTTTTCATTGTGCGATCTGAGCCGTATTGCTTATATGGGACAAGTCGGCATTTTGTTTAAAATGATAAAGCGTAATTGGTTGCCAGTCGTACAAGCACAAGAAATAAGTTACCTTAAACCAATTAATCCATTCCAACGGTTTGAAATTTTTACTCGCTTTACCTTTTGGGACGAAAAATATTGGTATATAGAGCATAAGTTTTTTAGAGCTGACCGTCTTTGTGCTGTGTTACAAGTTAGAGGTGTTTTTGTTCATGGCAAAAGGACTGTACCAATCTCTGAGGTTTTAAAACTCGTTGGTGAGGATATAATATCGCCAGATCAAACAGAGGCTGTTGTGAAGTGGCGAAAACTTTTAGAGTCAAAAAAAGATCCATTAAATTAATATCTCGCCACACCAGCGTCTGTGTTGTTGTTAAAGCGATCATTCGTGGCTACAGCCACTAACTTTAGGAATCACCCATAAAAAACAGGCACTCTTAAAAATCGCTTAATCTACAGACTGATATAACTGTTGATTTTAAAATAAATAAGGAAGATTTTTAGGGCTAGATCTTTTGCATCATAATTATCCCAACAAGCGCCAACATCACCCATACTGGCTCGTACACTCTAAGTTTCTAATAATTACCGATATCGATGACTGGTGTACTGCGATCCTCGATCGCTGTGAAACACGAGTCCTTTAGGTGGCTGCCTTAAGCTGTAAACCCTCATCATCGCCTTGGAAATCAGGTCTGTTGTCATGCGTTTACTGATGTACCAACCCACGATTCTCCGTAAGTACAAATCCATAACAATCGCTAGATACATCCACCCTTCACCTGTTTTCAGATAGGTGGTATCGCCAACCCATACTTTATCCGGTTCAACAGAATTAAAGTTCTGGTTTAACAAGTTATCAGCAACAGCATCTTCATTCGTCGGTTCAGATGCAGTACATCGGACTGATCAACTGCCCTGGGCGGTTCACTCGACATAATACGGTCACTGGGCACTGCATTGACTCGTCTCTGATGAAGTTAAACTTTACTTCATTTCTCTCGCGAAGTTGGCACTGGCCTTTTTTAAAATTTCTTTCACCATGCGTAAACTCTTCACTTTTTTACGCAGTCGGTTGAGTTCCTCTCGTTCATCAGTTAACAATGATTTGCCTTCCGCGTTCTATGCAATTTTACTTTCCAACGATAAAGCATATTGCTGGCTATACCCAATGATACTGAAGCTTCTGGGACTGAATAACCCTGGCCTCTAACCAGAACAATAAGGCATGGTCGAAGAATATGGCTATGGGGAGTCAAGGCTTTGTTGAAAATAGTCCAGCCTTACTAGGCACAAAAGCAGCTAATAAAAAGTAACAGCAATGGTAGAAAAGCATACACTAAGTGAATAGTCAGCTCGTTACGACACTGCTTGCGGTGTCGGAAATAGTGATTTAGGTCGGGATAACAGCCATTTGAGTGATAATTTATGATTAAAATCAAAAGTTAAGTGGGTCCGACCTGGTTTTGGGCGTAACGAGGAGGTTTATGAAATATTGAGACAACCTTGAAAATTAACATATGTGGCTGGGGTTATTACGGTTCCTATATTTGTAAAAATAACAATGTTCAGGGTAGCTTTATGTCAGCACTGCCAGTGTTATTACTTAAGAAGTATGTAAATATAGTAGTATTATCTGTTTTACTAACTCGATTTGCAGTGGTTTTTTGACTGATCCCAGTCCATACCAGCCATTATGAATTTGATATGAGTAGGATCATAAACATGATGAGATTGAATAATAGCGGCCCTGACTTTCTAGTAGGCCCACGAGTTATTGAATAAAACCTGATGAGTAAAGTTGAATGTCAAATTTAAAGTCATTAGTTTATGTTTCTTCTGCTACACGCAATCTTTCTCAGGCAGAAATTGATCATCTATTACTATCAGCCAGAGAGCGAAATGAAAAATATAATGTTACTGGCGTTTTGATGTACATAGGAGGTAATTTTATGCAATGTATTGAGGGGACAGTTGATAATGTAGAGTTGATATACGAAATCATTAAAGCAAACTCCCTACATTATGGATTAATTCAACTGATTTATCGTCCTATTGAGTGCAGGGATTTCAAAGACTGGGAAATGGCTTACTGTACAAAAGAAAAAACTGTGTCAGTTGCCCCTTATAATCATGAAGACATATTAAGTAGCAAACTAGGGACTTCATCATTTAAGAAAACGCCGTCTCGAATTTTACTACATAGCTTCTGGCGCTCGAACAGCGCATAACAATTGAACAGCGCCTTTTTTATTCCCTGACGTTTTATCCCTTGGTACTTCAGACGTGTTGCATAGATTGGCTCGAATAAGATTCAGATCGACTTAAGCCATACACAAGAGCAGAGCTTCTTCACCCTAAAGAGCCTGCCCTGCCAGTTTAATAATCTATATCCGCTTTCCCAAAAGTGACCGGTGCATTCATCTTCTTTCTTTGCTTGATTAGCCATGGGTTAATTAAACATTTCATAAACCAGCTCAAATCCTCCAAACGAATATAGAATTACTCAATAAGTCTATTGGGCAATTCATGGCCTGTCGTTGGATCCAATGTGTTAGCACGGCATTGTTGGACGGTCGGCGGGCCGGTTCTAAATAATAAATGGCTCTAACGGTCGAGCACTTCATTACCCGTTTAGCTCTCGGCCACTTGTGACATTAACTTTATGACGAGATGGAAATGATTGGACATCACAGCATAGCTAAAAATTTCGATGGCAAAGAGTAACCATAAAATACAAATAAGATTCTTAATCCACCGTCGAGGGTGGTTATTGACAGGGATGGAACGGTCCGGCGTCCCGGTGTATGCCTGTTTTGCATCGTTACAGGGACGTAACTAATTAGAACAACGCAGGAGCAGTTATCGAGGAGCAAAAACAGGTCACAGTTTTTACCGGAATGGGCATTAATACTACACAGGTAACTGCGGCGTACATAACGGCTAACAGCTGTATACAGGTTC
>NZ_CAJXPA010000296.1 GCF_913058035.1 uncultured Paraglaciecola sp.
ACCTAAAACAGTAGCTAGCATTGATGTTGTAGTCAAAGGGTCAATAAAAGTGTTTTTCAAATGCTTATGTTTTATAATAAAAAATAAGCATGCTTAGTACGGAACGAGTTATTACTTTTTCTCTAGCAAACAGCTCCGCAGCCATTAAAAAATTTTACTTTAATTGAAAATATCTACTCATTAGGACTTAATTTAATAGCGCAGACGAACTAAGTAGTTTTTAATGCCTCATTCTTTTTGATTAGCCTGCTTGATTAGTCTGACCCCTGACGAGCACTTAAACCATCAATGGAAATACAATTTCAAGCTATAAAAGCATGTTAATGTGATGTGGAAATGTTAGCAAATGTTGATAAAAGAGTGCATAAAATCAGATGTAAGATCCCAGCCTAAAATTTGAAGTTAACGTTCACAGATATCTTCATCAAATATTACATTGTCATAATAAAATCTATTTTTGTGCAACAAGCATTCCATATTCGTTTTAGAATAAAAATTACTTTTTAAAGAAACATTCAGCAACAGTACTTTATTATTCGAAATATTCATCCATTTAGCTGTTTACAGCACATAAATCGTTGTGTATCAATTTTTTCCAATGCTCTGTTGTTGATATACTATCGCACGGCAGAGTCTTCGGTAATCACGATCGTTGACTTGGTCTTTACATACTAAACGCCACTTTGAATTACGGTAATTTACCGGTGAAACCAAATGGATAAATACTAGAAAAATACTGACC
The DNA here is from genome assembly GCF_913058035.1 of uncultured Paraglaciecola sp. GTDB lineage: Bacteria > Pseudomonadota > Gammaproteobacteria > Enterobacterales > Alteromonadaceae > Paraglaciecola. Next base: position 743 of record NZ_CAJXPA010000296.1, read on the forward strand.
CTAGACTTATCAGTAATTTGCCAACTTATTTGGCCGTCTATATTGGTTTCTGTCCATTCGCCACGTTCAGAAAAAATAACCGGGTTGTGAGTCCTATGGTAGTCGAGCAGAAGCGTTCTGAAGAAAGAAATAAGTATCAGGCATACAAACAAAAATTGTAGTAGAAACTCAAACTTAAATATTTCAGGTTGCCAACATACCACTGTTAAAATCAAAATCGCAACGCTCAATAACTGGATCATAACCAGAAATCGAGACGTCTTGAACTCGACTCTATACTTTGACACGACTCAGGATATGTTCAATCATTTGGCTAAACTCTTGATCATTGCATGGTTGATGTCCCATAAACCATGCGTATAAATCAGGATCATCACTAGTGAGCAACCGCTCAAAAACTTCTTGTTGCTTTTCAGGCAACTCGTTAAAACCACTTTCTGCAAAGGGCATAAACAGTACATCAAGTTCTAACATTCCACGGCGACATGCCCACTTCAACCGACCATATCGTTTTTTATCAAACATTTACAACCTCATATACAAAATATAATTCAGGGTTAAACTTGTAGCAAGTCACAGATAATGATAATAACAGTATTAAGGTGTTGTTTTCAGATCTTTCCTTGCTAAATCAATCTCGTACCCCATATCTTTATTAGCGTAAATCAGCAAAAGAGAACTAAACCATGCCAAACTTATCATCAGAAAGAATTCATACGGTACAGTATGCGAATAAGCTTAAAAATAACGGTGTTATTCAAATTACAGGCGAAGAAAGAGCCAAATACCTACAGGGGCAAATAACAGCTGACATCAATGAATTAAATGATAATAATGCACTTTTAGCTTGCCATTGCAACTTTAAAGGCAAAACATGGAGTGTATTTTTTACCTTTTCTTGGCAAGATTCTATTTTATTAGTTATTCATGATTCTGTTTTAGAACAATCCCTTTCTGAACTAAATAAGTACGGAGTGTTTGCTAAAGTTGATATCACTAACGAAAGCCATAACTGGCAGATAACAGGTGGCTCTGGTGAATTATTTGAAGGTTCGATAAAAAAGCTTTTTGGAGAATTACCTTCTGGAGATAGGGCTGTCGTTTCAAATTCTAATGGACTTGTTATGTCTGTTGAAAAACCAAGTCAGCGATACTTAGTTATTCAGCCCAATATTGCTAAAAATTCATTGATATGTGATGTTTCTGAAGATGACGAACAATGGGAAGTAGCAGACATAAAAGCTGGTTTAGGTGATATTCGAGCATCAACAGTAGACGAATATGTCCCACAGATGCTTAATCTACAAGCTTTAGATGCCATTGATTTTGAAAAGGGTTGTTACATGGGACAAGAGGTTGTGGCAAGGACAAAATATTTAGGTCGAAATAAACGTGCCGGCTTTATTTTGAAAGCTGATTTTAGTACTGATGATTTATGCGGTGAACAGCTAGAATATCAAATAGGTGAAAATTGGCGCCCTGGTGGAAAAATACTGCGCAGTGGTAACGATGCAGGGCAGACATGGATCTTTGCTGTTTTAGCAAAAGATACTGAAGTTGGTGCTACTTTTAGAGTGAAATCTTTACAAAACCTAATCTTCGTTACTCAAGCACTCCCTTATCCTTTACAATAGTTCATAGATTTTTTTGACCGGAATAATATGAATATAGCCCATAATACTATCGCCACCATACACTTTACTGTTTGCTCATCTGACGGCACACAAATAGACTCATCAAAAAATAGCCAGCCTATGGTCTTTTTGCAAGGCAGCCATTTTTTGATCCAAGGCTTAGAAGATGAACTTGAAGGCAAAACAGTTGGCGACAAATTTGTTATCGATATTGCACCAAACTTAGCTTACGGCGAACGTCATGAAGAGTTAGTTCAAGCAGTAGAAAAGTCGATGTTTGAAGATATGGAGATTAACGAAGGCATGACATTCAGGGCAACAACAGATGATGGCGAGCAATCTGTAATGATTATCGAGATCAATGATGAAGAGGTTATCGTTGACGGCAATCACCCTTTATCAGGTCTTACTCTAAATTTTGATGTTGAAATCCTAGAAGTTAGAGAAGCATCAGAAGAAGAAATTTCACATGGTCATCCTCACACTGATGGTGAATGTGAGCATTCTCATTAGGTAATAATGCTATACACTTAATTTTAATGTAATAGAGGCGGCCTGTAATGGTAGCCTTTTTTATAACTTCGCACGGATATTCTCATGTTTGCACGGAGTTAAACACCTTATTACAATAGTATCTTAGCTGTAATCTAATATATTAATAAAGTGTCAATGATGAACAAACTTATTATTCTTATTAATTTTTAAACATTTAATTAAACAAAGCACTTTGCTCAGTTAACACACAAGTTTTGCCGTTAACGTTTATGCGTACGATACCCGCATCATTTATTAACGGTCGTTTGGTAGCCCTAATAGTGTTCTTAATTCTTAATACTTGATGCTGCGATAGCTGGAATGATGGAAATAGTTGGAATGATGCGAATGCTCCATTCATCACCCCCAATGCCTTTGTGAACGAGCACTTAGGATTAGTCGTCGCTCGTCATACATCATAATGATACAGCTAGGCTCTATCTTCTCACAATGAGCATAACAATGAGGATACACCGTTATGTGTTTGTGTTTCCAGCGGTAGCCCATCCTGCCCCTTGCTTCCCTACCCCCTGAATATCCCTAAGCAATAGACATAAAAAAAGGCCACCTGAAACAGGTGGCCTTTCTTATTATGAGGAGTCTGGCAGTGTGCTACTCTCGCATGGGGAGACCCCAAACTACCA
>NZ_CAJXPA010000297.1 GCF_913058035.1 uncultured Paraglaciecola sp.
GTCGAATAAACACAAGTTTTCTTCCATGCCTATGGTACGCCTATCACTTAAATAACAGCAGACAGAAGTGGCGTTTAAATACTTTCATATCATTATTTTTACACAGCTTAATGACATTTCGTCTAGTGATCCCGATCAAACAAAAATGCCTAATAGAAGCCCATGCTTACCCACCTTTTGCGATTAAAAATGAGTAGAAATATAGGTTACCATAAAGCCATGAGGGCTAAGTATTGATGCTTTGCCTACATGCGCTTTGGTCGCTTGAATGTAGGCAATGATATAGTTTAATTTTGAGTGAGTGTTAAAATTTGGACTTTGTACATCTGGATAAACTCTTCTTACTTGGCTAGTAAAAAGTACTAAAATTGGTTGTTTAACTGCACAGTGGCTGATTTATGTTCCGTAATAATCAAAACAGTAGCAGAAGTTGTCACGCTAGGATCTCGGCAAGGTGTCTTTTTGATGCCTATTAACGACTAACCAGATACGTTCGCCGTCAGACATATGGTTAGCATCACAGGTATTTTAATCCGCACAACTCGGTGACTCCCTGATAGGCCATTGTCCGTATGTAACACTTAAGTCTCATCATAAAGTCTGTGCATATGTTGCTCAAAAAAGTGAGACGATCATTATGTCATCGAATACCCTCCCACAAGTCATCACAACACAGAAGTGAAGGGTATTAAGAGAAGGACTTAAATATAAGTGCACAATATGGAAGTGAACAAATAAGTGCGTAAAGAAGGTGCAAAGAAATCAGCATCATCTTATATGTTCGGTTGTTGAGCTCTTTGTGCTCTGAGCCTTTTGTGATTAAACCTGAATGAATTTATCCCTTATGCTGATAGTGTCACTTAACTTCTGTTTTACGGCTAGATTGGTTTCACTACATGCGTGAAGCTTCGAGTTTAACATCTGCCATATTCCAAACTATGTTAAACATTTCTTGCACTTTATCAGCCTCTTGTTGTTTGTTTTGTGCTTGTAAACTTTGGACTAAACCGAACATCGACCATCCATTTTTTGGATAGGCTTGAAGATCTTTGCGGTAAACCTGCTCGGCAGCAGCAAATTTTTTTGCTTGGATCAGCGCTTGTCCCAAAGACTGGCGTGTCGGGTAATACCAAAATGGTGGCTCTGTGTAAGGCAGCGTGTCCTGTTCAGTCACTGCTTGGGTAAAATGACTAATGGCTTCTGCACTTTTCCCTTCGGATAGAGCTATTTCTCCTTTAAGTAAATGCTCAGCTATCGATAACAGCACACTTGCTGGATAGTCCGAGCCGTCTAATGTGTGAATTATATCTGTATCCATTAAAGGTTGTAGTGCGTTAAGTTCGGCGTGTGCGGCTTTCACATCATTTCTACGCAATAGCGCAATACCACGAGCATAGTGTTGGATAGCATTTGAGTATTGGTATTTTGCCGGTGGCATCGGCTCTGCCAATATTTCATCCCAATGGCCAAATTGGGTTAAGGCTAAGATCGGAATTGTTTTGAAAAATTCGACAGTGGGAAATTGTTCGATCATTTCTAGCCTAACATTCAGAGCTACTTTGCGAGCCGACTCAATCGCAAGCTTACTGTTTCCCATCATACTTGATGCGGCCCATAAGAAATGGATGTTGTGGGGGTAATATAGTGCAGGGTAAAAGCCTTGCGCGTTACACTGAGCGATATACTCTTCGTCAACTGAGGCTGCTTGAATATTAGCTTGAACCGCATCATTATAACGGCCAACACGCCAATATATATGCGCGGGCATATGCACCAAATGCCCTGATGCGGGCACTAAATTGGCTAAAGTATCAGCAGCAACTTCTGCGCGACCAGGGTTAGTTGATGCCTCGACTGCATGAATATAGAGATGCAAAGCTAATGGATGTTTGGGTTGTCGAGCCATAATGTTTTCTAGGGTATCAATCACCTCTTGGGTAGCAGGTTTTGGATGTTCTGCGTCTACCCAATAATCCCAAGGCATTGTATTCATTAAGGCTTCAGCAAATAATGCTGCCGCATCGTTGTCAGCCGGATATTTTTTGGTTAGCTCCCGCATCGCATTTGCATAAGCAATATCAAGTAAAGTTCTGTCAGATCCAGGGTTGCCATCATAACGAGTGGCTAACGCATTGATATAATCTTGTTCAGCTATAGAAGCATTAGACCCTAAGACTAGGGCTTGAAGTAAAGCTGTGTAGGCTGACTTTCGTTCACCGCTGGACATCACCGCTTTACCTTTGCTGGTGACATTAATATTAGGACCAGTGGCTAAAGCCTCTCCCCAAAAACACATTGCACATTCAGGGTCAAGTCGTTGCGCTGCTTTGAAGGAACGTATCGCTTCTGCATGATTAAAACCGAAAGCTAGCACCAAACCTTGATCAAAATAAAGTTGAGCAGCCGGAACACTTGTTGTGATGATATGTTGATGCTGCCCCATGCCTTCAAATAAGGGAGCAGCTGCTTTTACATATATGGCTGCTTTATCGATGGATGTCATATTTTCTGGGAAAATGGGATTGGGTGTTGCACAACCAAACAACAGAAATATGCTGCTTAGTTGCATTAAATTGTGAAGAGTTTTCATATTATCCGTCTCATGAAAAGTTACTAACTGAGGATTAAAGTACGTGAAGTATAGAAAAATTTTAGTCATGTGCTAGTAATATGCCAATAAAGTGCTGATTGCTCTAAATATTACCTGATAAGCGGTAAAATCGTTTTCTTGAGTGAGACTTTAAGGACAACCCATGTTGTAAATAATCAAGATATTTTATGGTGATGCTTCATTATTCTTGATTACGATAACTATGCTCAACTTTTGCCAATAATGATGGGTTTTCGATGTTTAAAACAACGATTTGGCGTAAAATTATTTTCCCTTTTACATCTGATGTTCCGTCAATGGTTAAGACTGGTGGGCTATGTTCAAGTGATGTGTCACTCCACCAACCACCATCATACTTAGATTCAAACTCTATATCTCCCTCAACAACTGAACCTTCGACAAGGGTGATATTGCCATTTTTGGTTTTGATGTCATCACTTACAAAGGTTTGAGTTAATGAAATGTCTCCATTAACCGTTGTAATATCTTTACCAACCATCGAGTTAGTACCAAGAGTAATGTTGCCATTGACCGTGCTAATGTCACGTTTTACTGACAAATAGGTTTGTGTTTGGATGTCTCCATTGACGGTTGATAATTCGTGTACTTTAACATTATTGCCTATTTCGATATTGCCATTTATAGCGTTTACATCACTAGCGTTTACATTATCTTGGATAGTGATATTACCGTTGACTGAAGAAAGATCACCGACTTGTTTGTTTTCTGAAACATCGACACCACCAAATACGCTACTGAAGTCATTCTTGTTGTTGTCATGATTATCTTGACCGCCAACATGAATGATACAGCCTGATGTGCTTAGGGTTAATACCTTTCTCTTATACTCATATCCGAGCCTACGAGACCATACTAGAGCCCGTATGCCGTTATCTGCTCGCTAAATAAACAAAATAAATAATCATACCTAATCT
>NZ_CAJXPA010000298.1 GCF_913058035.1 uncultured Paraglaciecola sp.
ATTTAAGGGAGTCGCTGTTTGTTTCAATCGATTGCAAGCTCGAATCAATCGGCACATAAATAACGAGGTCGCTTAAGTTTTCAGCGAATGCCGATAAATTTAACTGTACTTTCTTAGCGTATTCGTTGCTGGCAAGTTCACGGATTTCAGCTATTGCTGGCTCAAATAGTTCTGAATCCACTTTAGTGCTGTGGAACATCCAAGCCGACCAAGGGAAGATCGTCGTCAATTCGCCTTCACCCGACAGAGCACTCAGTAGTTCATCTGACGGTTGATTCCGCTGATGCCCCTTGAGAATAAAAGCTTCTCCCTTGGAATTTTGTAAATATTGCAAATTAAGGTGCTGAGGCATCCATTGCGTATATGTGGCCTGTAAGCTCGTCCAGCCAACTCCGTACAACATCAGAACTGAGACACTATAAAGCAGTTTTTTGAATCCACCAGCAGCACTCGAATTCATGGTTAAAACGGGTAGCAAAGAGATCACAACAAAAGCCAATACCATGCCAACCGCCTCGCTCATCTGATATCCGATCATTATTTCTAACACATACGCGATAGGCATAAAACTAATCGCACAAATACATGCGCTAATGATCAAAACTAAGGTGTGTATTGTCACTTTTGATTGTTCAGGGAGATCAGCTCCAATTAACCAAACGAATATAAATAAGCCAGCGATACCTGCAACAGCTGGGAGGATAAACAGAAAGCTGATCCCAGGCATCAAAATGCTACTTAATACACTGAGTAATATCCAAAATACTGAGGTCGCGAGCAACATATTGATTGAGCTAGCACCGCGAGCAAACATACGGCCAATGAAAAGTCCAAAAAGCGCCACTCCCAACCATAGAGCTAGTTGCATGGGTAATTGATTGCTGTACCAAGGATAATTACTGCCACTAATGGTTTGAGTAATGAGTTTAATTCCCATAGCAACAAGAACGGAAACCACCAATATAATCACGGTCGACAATAAACCTAAGAGTACTTGTTTGGTGCTCAAGTGCTGCTGTTTTGACAACAACACGAACACAAACACCAGTAATAAAACCAGTATGCATGACACAGCTATACTGGTGGATTCACTCCAGCTAATGACAAACAATCCCATCACATCGGTGTAAACCAAATTACCTTTTTCAACTTTTACCAAATCGACATTTTTAATGTTACTTAACACACCCCAAACGTTATCACCGTGATGTTGCAAGCTTCCGCGATCGAGATTTTCAAGGTTGTCTAAAGGAGTATGGTAGTGAGGCAAACGTTCTGCATGTGCAAAATTAAGTCCTTGTAAACCATGTTCTTTAAAAATAGTAAGATCAGTATCATTAGGAAGAAACCTATACACTTCATAAAATAGCGAACTACTTAAAGGTGCCTTTGCAGTCTGAGCGTAATGTTTAACCAACCAGCCACTGTCTTCACCGGTTTCGAACATTACACTTTTACCCGAGCTACCACGCGCCTCTACATTTATAGCAAGTTGCAGCTTTTTGGCCAAAGGATGTTGTTCCATAAAAGCTTTTGCACCAAACAGACCAAACTCTTCACCTTCATTAAATAACAATACGATGGAGTTTCGCGGTTGCTCAGCAAGTGATAACAGCCGTGCAGTTTCAAGTAAGGTGCCAACCGCAGCACCTGCATCACTGCCTCCAGGGCCAGCGCCTACAGAGTCGTAATGGGCAGAAAGCAGAATACCTTTACCCTCTTCACGCCCTTCAATATGAACAATAATATTTCTTACTCGCGTGCAACGTGCAAAACCTCTCTCGGAGTCATGACAAATTTCACTGTCCTGAATGTCTTCCTGATATCCCATACCTCTTAGCAGGCTAACCAAACGTTGCTCAACCACTCGATTGGCCAGACTATCAACCGGATGCGGTATTTGTTCAAAGGTCAATTGTTGCAACATATTGAACGCTCGCTCACTGGAAAATACAGATTCTGGTGCGGCGGTAGAAAGAGGAGTGATACTAGATAATTGAGACTTTATAAAGGATGCGATAAAGACAAATAGGACCAACAAAATAAGCAGTGGTTTTAATGTTGTCGTTGGTAGGCTCTGATGCATTTTGTCCCTAACTTTTTTATTTAAAATAAAATTATAAATAACCCTAACTTATTACTCTAAAGCAAACCACTTGATTTGTTTATTATGGGGCGCGTGTCTTGGCTGATCGACAAACAAAATTTACGTTCCTCTGAATTGTCTGCTACCAAAGCTATCTAATGACTTGGTCATGAAAGCTTATTGAAACAAAACAGTAAACAATGATTAAAACAATGTATTAGTAGAAAGTTTAGCTGTATAGCCTCCAATTACAATCAGCGAAGCCAATGCACCTGCCCTACCCTCGACTCAAAGCTATCCAACTAATATAGAAAGCAAAAAGTACGCTGCACGCCATCATCCGTGATGGTTTTTGTCTCAAATCCCTTCGTACCTGTTACTCTTTTTTCAATATCAAAAAATAGAGTAACCAGAAAAATACCGCCGTTAATAACGTTTTTAACCGCAAAAATCAGCTTATTCTTGAGTCTTTACAAATATATCTTTTCAAGCTCCACTCAAATGACTTCTCCGCGCGGCGTCCGCTATCATTTGTCCCAAAAATAAGCTATTTCATGCTGAAACTTTCAAGGCGGGAAAAGCAGTGGCAAAGCTACCAAAGAGGTATCGGCGAAGCCGATGTTTTCGTTTTAACTTTTACCCTACCCTCACATGTATGTTCGCCAATTATTAGGTGAAGAGCATAACTAGCGAATAGCCTTTTTTAATTACTATTCTTTGGCTGTTAAAAAAGTAAGTTGGACGCAGAGGATTTCGTTTGAAAAAAACCAAGGATGACGGTAAGCGTTAGCACATGCTTTTGGTTGCTGTAGAAAAAATGAAAATCGCACAGTTAGGAAGTTGTATGAAGAAACATACGGACGGCGCACGAGATAACAACAAGCTCAGCGCATTATCTGTTATGTAAGAGTACAGGATTTTATAAATAAAATAGAAGGTCAAACATCTGAAGTTTGCTTTTAAATACATAAAAAACAAATGGTGCCCGGGGCCGGACTTGAACCGGCACGTCCTTACGAACGAGGGATTTTAAATCCCTTGTGTCTACCAATTCCACCACTCGGGCATCGAGTTTGCTATTTAAAGCATGTGGAGTGTTGAATGGAGGCGGAACCCGGAGTCGAACCGAGGTGGACGGATTTGCAATCCGCTGCATGGCCACTCTGCCATTCCGCCAAACCGTTGGACAACCTAATGAAAACTTGGAGCGGCACACGAGGCTCGAACTCGTGACCTCGACCTTGGCAAGGTCGCGCTCTACCAACTGAGCTACTCCCGCATCTATCCGCCTATTTTGAATCGACAAGCTCGGCGTGTCAAGCACCTAGGCAACTGAATTTGCGCAATTTTGTCTAAACTCTTTGCCTGGACAGTGAACTAAGGCCTAAATCCTAGTTCGCAGGGTCCTCACTATCTGAAAAAGCGGCCTGCATATAACTCACCATGGACCAGAT
>NZ_CAJXPA010000299.1 GCF_913058035.1 uncultured Paraglaciecola sp.
GACTTATATATACGGCTCTAAAACTTAAACTGTATGTAATTACTGAACAAATCTAGATAATTGTAGTGAAACACTCATAAAATAACATGTGATCCTAACTTCCCCCTAACCACCACCTAACCACCACCTAACAACCGTTCTACCAACCCACTGCCTTCGACACATTGCTGCCCCAAACTCAACACTTTACCCCACCAAACAACATAGAATAGGTCATCGCCCGGGTAAGCCCGGTATAGATCAATTCCTGATTCAACCCCTGCCCCTGATTATTAGCCGTAATAAGCAATGACTTAATAACTTTTACTAAAAGACTTAAATTAGACAGCCAACGTAATAAAGTGCTCAATCACAGCCAAATCAACAAGCATAAAGTGATGGGTATGTTCTGAACCCTTGGTTTTAAATTTCGAAATCTGAGCTTTGGGGTATGGTGCGTGTTAAAAGCAGCTAAATCATTCATCCCACTGAATTACAGCAACGCCATTGAGCACGGTTTGTGAAGCTAGCTTTTAACGTGTGTGAAGCTGAACTGTTCAGGCGTGTTGAAGTAAGACTCTGGCCTTTGCCATCCCCCGTATACGTTGATGGTTTGTATGCTGTTTGAATTGTTGCAACATATGCTCACTGCCAACGGCCGTGCTGAAGTGTTTTTCGAACTCGGTAGTGAGGGTTAACCATTGCTCAGTATCAAGGTTAAGGCGCTCTAGTATAGTGCTATGATGTTGCTCTATATAACCTGCTTTATCCTCTCGAATACAGCGGCCTGTGCAAACCACTAGTTCACAATAGTCAATCAAGCTGTGAGCCATGCCTTTAGGCATTTATTGTCTGTGATTGCCCACAAAACTTATCAGGTTTTTAGGTTGTTCGCCTTTGATAAGGGCCTGAATACGGTGTTGAATACTGGTATGTTTTGAGGTTTCTGGTGTGGTATCCATCTTGGCGCGAATAGGATTTAAGTCAACACAGGCCATGCAAGCTTATACCGCACTATCGTCCCTCCTTGCCGTAAAAGCAGGCTTGAGATTTAAATCGCCCTTCCCACTAAATTTACTGGGAATAAATGAGAACAGCTTTTGCTGGCCCGCAGGGTAAGCGCCATGGATGGCAGCGAATAAAACCTGCCTGTGCAACCATCTTCCTTGTTTGCTTCACGGGCAATGTACTCATTAAGATTGCGCATGAGCCAACTGATATCGTACAAACGCTGACGGTAAATCGTCACTATTTCTTCTAAGCTAATTAATTCACCTTTACTAAGTACACTCCCTCTTTGATACTTTTGACTTAAGAGCGTGCATTGGTAAAATTGGTACCGCCGTCATACTACCTCTTACATTGACCAGCCATCAGCCATGTCTTTGTCTACAAAACACCACATGAGTGTTATTACTCATGACTGCATAAGCTTAAATGCGGTAACCGCGTTACCAGTCGAAACACTGACGATGAAAATAACAAACGCTCCTCTATCCAACCTCGGCGAGGTTCGTAACTTTGTCCCGTAAATTTATCTTTTCCACACAAAAAAACGCCGTACACAGCGGGAAACACAACGCTAAAAAGGGAGTATCAATTAAACTGACTTGAGTTTTACGTGACTGAGGCATGACAGACCATCCTTGGTTGTTTGTGTACCTTAAAAATCAAGACATAACGCCTGTTTGGCTACTTTTTAAAAGTGGGTATCTTCTTTAGTTTCTATTTCTGAATTCATATCAAATTCCATTTGCAAATATAACACTTTGAATATGGGGAAAATGCAAGCGCTTTAGCCGCAGGCCGACGAGTATTTGTCCCAATGAGTTTACGAACGACATGATTCACCTGTTATGTTCATCCCATATAAAACCTAGTGCGTCTGTAATTTTACCGATAGCGGTTACGCCTCGCATTGCTACATTTTGGTCTATTGAAAAATAGTTACTGACATTCGACGAAAAGGTATTGAGTAGTTTACTTACCTCTCCGGAATTAATCATTTTAATGAAACTTTTACATGAATCGGAGTTTCTATTCCCTGAATCTGGACAAGCTTTAACTTTCGCCGCCAGTTTCTCGTAACTAATGACGACTCTTTCTAGTTCGGCTTTGACATCAGTAGTTGCTGCATTAGTGCAGAAACTAAAAGAAAGCCAAGGTAACAATATCAATAAAAGTACGTTATTCATTTTTCCTCCTTAAACATAACGCCTTTATAACGCACACCTTGTGGCGAAGCCACACTTTAGGATGTCCAGCCACGAAGTGACGTTGGTTGATAAACTTGTTATGTATCCTCCCTACTTGAGAACCCAACACGAAAACTCAGTTCTAATCCTGCCAACAGTGCGATTAAACCGATTACAATTGGTATTTCAAATCCCGCCCTTGGACCACTTCTCAGCCAAATTGCTGATGGTAGAAGTGACATGTTGCCAAACACTGTAAAAACCAATAGGGCCCAACAGCTCCATCTTTCCGCTTTTCGAAAGGGAATAAGAGCAATCATTGCAAATGTGATGCAAAAGCCTACTTTGCTGGCAGTTGCCCATGTAATATGAAATCGGGTATGCTCTGTTGGATCCGTGCATAGGAAGCCCATCAATGACTCCTTGCACAGCCAGTACAAAAGCCATAGCCATAAATATCCAAGAAGCGATATTGGGCTTAAGGGTAATAACACGGTTCATTTCATTTGTCTCTTTCAAGACGAGTGAATAGCAGACTTGTGTTGGCCATATCGTCTTGCTAAGCGGAAAATAAAGGCTGACTATAATTGCGAAGCGAAAGCCAACTGTTATTTTACCGTTTGAGCAACTTGATATGTGTTTTCAACATTTAATTTTATTAAGTAGTTGTAATAATTGCTCAACTTCAGACTCTTCTAATAATGAGAAAATAGAACTACAACTATGCTCAAAAGAAATTAAAGAATCTAGATATAACTCTTTTCCTGTGCTTGTGAGACCAACTAAACTCTGGCGAGCATCACGTGAATTTACAGTTTTTAAAACAATATTATTCTTTGTCATTGGAGCTAAAAGCCGAGTAACTCCAGATCCAGTCAAACCAATTGAGTCCGCTAAAGTTATACGACTCAACGCATCACCTGGTGCATTATGTAACTTATGCATAATAATGAATTCTGTAAAGCTTAAGCCATGTGCGCTTAGGCAGGAATCTACCTTCTTATTTAATAACGTGCTTATGTAAGTTTGTTCTAACATTAACGATGTTAGATTTATTGAGTTCATACAATCACCTTGAAATATACTTGATTACTCAAGTATATTTCAATTAAAAGTAAAGTCATATATCCCCTTTAACGTATTTATCATTGCCTTATCTTTGGGGTTTATTTCATTATTATCTTTATTTATTTGATAAATATCAATACATACTTGTTTATCAGCTTCGGACTTTATTATATCATCAAATGATGGCGGAAATGGTATATTGTAAATATATTTATATTCTACTTTTCTTAATGATGTTACTCCATCATCGTTCTTCTCTTGCTTACTTTGGTGATAGT
>NZ_CAJXPA010000300.1 GCF_913058035.1 uncultured Paraglaciecola sp.
TATAAACTTCTAAATATGTTGGATGAATGGCTGGGTCAAACAGTTGACTCAGTCATTATTTTGTCAGGAAGTTGTCATGCAAAGTAGGTGCCAATATACAATTCCACTGAGCAACGGTCATTTAAAGTTGATTGTGGAACCTTCCGCTTATTCAATGTTTGCGCTCTTAGATTTCGCGTCACGCGAAAACCCAAATAGAGCCTACCTATTTCTATCGAAAGTATTGGGTAAATACATCCCGTGTTTGCCATCTGAAATGCGCGAGTCATATCAGGCTTTGGCGAACATGATGACGTTGGCGGGTGACTCCCTTGTAATGGGTGTAGCAGAAACAGCCACTGGTTTAGGAGCTGGTGTCGCCCAAGAAATAAATACAAAGTGTGGTGGTAATACTTTTTACACCCAAACGACACGGCACAGTTTTAACAGCTCTTTGGCTTTTAGTATCAATGAAAAACATAGCCATGCTCCACAGCACTTAATTTATGACATGGCTGATAACATGGATTTGAACCGTATTGACAATCTAATTCTTGTCGATGATGAAATCAGTACTGGGAAGACCTTGACTCAGATTACTCAACGTATGATTGATTATTTGCCCAATCTTAAAACAGTTCATTGGGTATCTTTGGTCAACTGGATGACAGAAAAAACTTGCTCGAACTTCATAGAAGATTATTCAACATTTGACTTCAGCTTCCATAGCTTATTGCGAGGTGAATTTAGCTTCAATCGGTCTTCAGAAAAAATTATAGATTTTCCAAAACTAACGGCAGCTGGTTTAAACAAAGCTGCTTGCCGCCATGACACCGGCCGCATGGGCATAAAAGCTGACGCACTGAAAAAGAATAAATTTGTTGACGAAAAAAATGCACCGTTTTTGTCTTCAAATCTTAATATAGATGAACGGTACGTGATTATAGGAACTGCAGAGTTTATTTTTGCACCCTTCCTTTTTGCCGAAGCGCTAGAAAAGGCAGGCTACAATGTTTTATTTGAATCTACAGGCCGTTCTCCGATCCTCCAGGGAGGAGGGATTTCAAGTAAGTTGAAGTTCTATGATCCAACACATCAAGCATACTACTACCTGTACAACCTTCCAGAAGATAGAACGCCAATCATCATGTATGAGACGATTGAACAATTTGAAGCGTGTCCATTGCACAAATTGCTCAACTGTAAAGCCGTCATTTTTGGCGAAATGCAATAATGGTGGTTACTTTTTCTGACCTTGATGACACTCTTTTCGAGTCATCACGTAAGTGTCAGGAAGTAGCAGGGCATAAAGTAGCGGCTGTATTACCCAGTGGTGAAGTGGGCGCTTATTCAACGCCTCAGCAGCAGGCTTTAATATCATTGCTTAACAACTCATACTTTATTCCTGTTACGGGTCGTCGCACGGAGTCTTTAAGTCGCATTCAAGTGGATTTTAATAGCTATAAAATAACGTCTCACGGTGCGATTATTCTTAATTCTGACAATGTTTTACATCCTAGCTGGCGTCTTGTTTTGGATGAAGAAGAACCGCAATGGTGTGATCGTATGTTTAGGCTTAAAAGTGAGGTAGAGCAATACGTTAAACAAAACGGTCTTGAATTACGCGTTCGTGTTATAAGCGATAATGGCTATGCTTGTTATGTCTGTGTTAAAGGTGAACCCCTACATCTTCGGAAGCTTCAGACTGGCGTTGGCACGATAAATTCGGCGGGGTTTAATGTTCATTGCAACAACAGAAACCTGGCTTATATGCCTCCTTACGCCAGTAAGCGACGGGCAGTGACCTTTCTTAAGCAAATCCTCAAGACTGAAATTAAAGAACCGATTACATTTATTGGACTTGGTGATAGCTTGTCAGACACCGATTTTTTGTCAGTTTGTGATTTTCAGATAATTCCTTCAAATAGCCAAATTGCAGAAACATTAAAATGAACCCGATTGAGCTAAATAAAGCGCCCGTTTTTAGTGGCAGTTATGCCGTTGAGGATTGCGAATTCTTACTTCAAGTCGTCGATATTAAACCGATCGAGGTAGCTGAAAAAGAGCGCCTTCTGCAGAATGGCGGTGTTCATTATTCGTCTATGATCTCGAATGAAGAAGCGCCTTCAAAAGTCTATTTGGATCTGTTTCATGACCTGATTGAGGCTAATGGCGATCGGTTAGCCTCTGAGATTCAGCTCTTAGCCAAAAAGCTGTACAAGGCTAGAGGTGACAGTATTACTTTGGTGTCTCTAGCTCGTGCAGGTACGCCAGTGGGTGTTTTATTAGCACGTGCACTCAAAGCTAAGCATACCGATGATGTTAAGCACTATTCAATTTCGATTGTTCGAGACCGAGGTATTGATAAAGCTGCACTACAGCATATTGCCGAGTCCGGTCGACCGGCGGATTCAATTATTTTTGTCGATGGTTGGACGGCTAAAGGGGTAATTAATCGTGAACTTAAGCAAGCTGTAGCGGATTGGAATTTAAACAGTCGCTACCAAATCTCGGACGAACTCTGTGTAATCTCGGATCTAAGTGGTCATGCAGACTATATTGCTACAGCCGATGATTACGCTATTCCATCAGGCGTCTTGAACAGTACTGTTTCAGGACTATTATCGCGTACATTAATTCTTGATGGCGTGCCTGGTTTTCATCAGTGTATTTGCTATTCACATTTAGCTAATGATGATCTAAGTACTTGGTTCGTTGATAGGGTCAGTAGCCGTTTTGGTCAGGTCTCTGCTGCTATTGACAATGTGTCTCCTGGTTGGAAAATAAAGCGTCAAAATGACGTGGCGTCATTTATTGTCAAGGTTATGCTTGATTACAATATTCGGGACATTAATAAAATTAAGCCGGGAGTCTCTGAGGCAACGCGTGTCATGCTTCGTCGTTTACCACGCCTACTTGTCCTGAAGGATAAAAATAGTTCTGATGTAGCCCATCTGAAAGTGCTAGCAAGTGAAAAAAACATCGTCATTCAAGAGGACCCACTAATGCCATTCGCAGCTATGGCACTTATTGAAAATGTTAAAGTGTAGCCATTTTATGATGGGGATTTAGGTGCGTTAAGGATTGTTAAAATCATAATGGTTTGAATAGTTAATGACATATTAGAAACTTATGTCATTAACCAATAGGGCTCAAACCATTATAAAATTTCATTGTATAACGGCGCTTTAATGCTAGTCAGTAATCGTAAGTGATCTGAAACTCATTATTTTAAGTGTATGAAAATTAAGAGTTAAGTTAAAGCATACCAATGTTGAACTCGCCAAGTAAAACTAGCCTTCAAAACAATATTGCTCAAATTTAGATAAATGAAACTGTAGGACCGGCCAAGGGCATTATTATTCTGTTGTTGCCCGAATGACGTTGTTTTGACCTCTTGAATACGCCTCAGTTAGACATTCCGCTCTTCGGTTCTTACGCCTCATCAACCTTAAGAACTAAAAATATAAGTCTTTAAGGGCTTAACAGTAAGCCCTTAAAGATAATTTAAAAT
>NZ_CAJXPA010000301.1 GCF_913058035.1 uncultured Paraglaciecola sp.
ATTCAATCAAAGAACTTCAGCTTTCTGCTTTTTATTGCTAGAGCTATAGCAATTTTAGGTTATATATTTTTAGCCTTTTCAATTGTATTCGTTGCCTGGCAGTTCTTTCGTTCCAACTCATTAATGGCCATGTCTATGTTAGGGCTCGTTTTTGCAGCAATTGGCGTAATCATCACTGCGGGTATTTTAGCTGCTTTAATATCAATTGAAGAAAATACCAGAGTTAAGGCTAAACACACCATAAATAATAATGAAACATAACAAGCCAAGTCATCGGAAAAACACTCACTGGCTGCGCCAAAGCATTCGCGCTTTCGGCTGCTTGGGGCGTTATGTTTTTAAGGACAAACAATGAAATATAGGATAGTTTTAGCTTTACTTGGTTTAACTTTAACGGGCTGTGTAGCTCCTCTAAAACCAACGTTTGATTACAAGTCCTCCAATACTAAATCAGATGAAGCAAAAAGGATTTATGACATTGCAGAGAAATGTTGGTCTAAAGATTTATCACTGTTCCGAGACAGAGTTATTGTTGAAAATAAAGATTCTTCACTGTTCCAAGACAAAGTTATTGTTGAAAACAAAGTTGAAAATGGAGTCACCGTAATCACTGCAAGGACAGCCGCTTCAGACATTGGATATCAAGAACCTTTTATCCGTATTCTTGTAAGCGAAACAGGAAATGGCACCTCTGTTAATGTGGAAGAAGGTGATTATGCTATGGGGGCATATGAAAATTTCATCCAAGATGTTAAACGCTGGAGCAGCGGTGTTCTTACATGCAGCAAAACATAACAAAACAATAAACAACGTTCGCTTCGCTCACTGGGAAAAAGCCTCGCTAATCGCTCCGCTTTTCCCGTTATTGTAGGCGTTATGCATCTACTGAATCAAATAGCGCATTCAATACTGATCGATACACCATCAAAGAGGATAGAGTTTATGTCGAAAACAAGAGTTAGTCTGGTTTTACTCATTTCAATTTTCAGCAGTGCAATTATCGCACAGGTTAAATCGGCGGAACAATTGGAGTCGATAACGGTAAACGGGGTGGAGCGACAATGGCGAATATTTATTCCATCTTCGTACAAGAAAGGTAAACCGACACCACTCGTACTCGACTTTCATGGGAGTGGTGCGGCCCCAGATAGACAAGCCAAGCTCTCTGAATTTGAACAGCTCGCTGAGCTGGAAGAGTTCTTTGTTATAAGTCCAGCAGCGAAATACTACCGTAAGAAAGGCGGATATGTAACTTGGAATGTCGACCTTCATGAAAAGGGTGTTGACGATGTTCTATTTATCAGAGAACTACTCGCCAGTATTAGCCAACATTACACGATAGATCCAACTAGAATATATTCGACTGGTTTTTCTGGAGGTGCTCGGATGAGCAGTCGATTGGCGTGTGATCTTTCCAATATTATTGCAGCGATTGGTCCCGTTGCAGGCGTTCGGTATCCAGAAGACTGTAATCCGAGTCGACCCGTACCTGTGATCACCTTTCATAGTAAGGCAGACAACATAAACCACTACAAACACCAAGCTGACTCCAGCGCATACTGGCGAATGGGTGTAGAAGAAGCACTCTCTGGTTGGATAAGTACAAATCAATGCACTGGTTCGCCAGCACTAGAAACAGTGAGTGATTCTGTTATTCGCGTTTCTCACCGGAACTGCCAAAGTGAGGGTGATGTAGTGTTTTATCGTTCAGACGACGCTGGGCACACATGGCCAGGTTCGCCACTCGCTGACGAACTTGAAAAGTTTGGCTTAGGCAAGACAAATATGGAAATCCCAGCAACGAAGTTGATCTGGGAGTTTTTCAAGATGCACCCATTACAGTAGTCGATAAAATACATAACAAGCAAATTAATCAGGACAAATAACAGTTGGTTTTTTGCTCCTGCGTCGCTTATTTAACCAACTGATATTTGCCCATTATTTGGGCGTTGTACGTACAAGGATAGTTATGATTAAACTTTTTCTAATCTTTTCCACATTATTTTTAGTTCATCCTGTAAATGCCAAGAATATTTCTGATTTTTCAGAAATTACAATGCAACTGGACAATGAGGTTCCGAAGATTTTAGAAAAGCACAATGCGCCTGGTGTTGCGCTAGCAGTTGTTAATGGCAATGAGATTGTCGCTTTTCGCTCCTATGGCTATGCAAATATAGAGAGCAAAACAGCAATTACCGAAACAACCATGTTCAACGTGGGCTCTATCTCAAAACTTGTTACTGCTTGGGGAGTCATGCAACTAGTTGGCCAAGGCAAAGTAGACCTAGATAGCTCAATTAATGAATATCTCAAGCGCTGGAAAATACCCGAATCTGAGTTTGATGTTAATAAAGTAACCTCAAGAAATGTTTTATCTCATACTTCTGGTTTGTCGCTTGGCACCTATGTAGGGTGGGACTCTCGCGAAAAATTGTCATCTATTGTTGATTCACTCAATGGTAATAATAATGGTGCAGGTTCCATTGAGCTTATCCATGTGCCTGATACAAAGTGGTCCTATTCTGGTGGCGGTTACTCAGTCCTGCAACTTTTAATTGAAGATGTATCAGGAATGACGTTTGAAGATTATATACAGAAAAAAGTGTTCGAACCTCTGGGGATGAAGAGTTCTACTTTTAACGTTACTGATAAAGTCATGACTAGGTCCGCAACACCTTATGACGAAGCAGGCAAAGTAACTACTATGGTGTACTTCGATGAAAAAGCAGCAGCAGGTTTACAAACATCCGCTATAGATTTAGCACGTTTTAATATGGCGATATTACGCAATAAAAATGGAGAATATAACGGTTCAACGTTGTTGTCCGAAAAATTCGTTGATCTCATGATTAAGCCTGCCCTCAATACTAGCGGGCGCTGGAGTATGAGTTATATTGTTGACGCAGAAAATAATAGTTTGGGCTTTGCCGGTTTCAACCGTGGATGGATCGCATTAACGCGCTCTGTAACAGACCAAAATATTGGTTATGTCATCTTGACTAACAGCAGTATTGGGCCTGTGAGCAATGAAATTGATAGTCTTATTCTTTCTACCGTTAATTCCATACGCGATTAATGTACGTACAACAAAGCATTGCAGCGGACTAGCCGCTGAATGCGGCGTTGAGGCTGAAGAATTTCTCCCCAAAGAACATTTTCATGTTCTTATTAAATACTTATAAATTGTCTGCTTTTTAACCTTGAGCCTCTGGTTTAGGTGTAATCTAATAAATATTATTCACCCACGGTAAATTGTCATGGCCAACTACAAGCCTGATTTATCCTGCCAAAACAAGTTCATCCCCGTCAACTTTTCAGAACAAATTCTGCCCGGTACGTTTGAATATGCGCTGTGCTATATCGTCGAAAACAAGCTCGATTTATCGGGGTTTGATGCCTGGTATAACAATGACAAAACAGGCGCTGCGGCCTATCCACCGTCCGTGATGTTGAAGATTATATTACTCATGTCACTTATACCAAACGGACG
>NZ_CAJXPA010000302.1 GCF_913058035.1 uncultured Paraglaciecola sp.
AATTAATAGATTGTAAAATAAAAACCCGCCTGAAGGCGGGTTAGTAAAGTAACTCTAGAATCAGTTTAGACATACTTTTTGAAACGTCTCCAACACAAAATAAGCGCTCCGAAAGCTAACATCCAGGTCACACTAGCACCTTGTCTCTCTCTGTTTATTTCATCAATTATAGAGTCACACTTATCTATTTCACCACCGGGTATCAGCTCTAATTTGACTGCAGTCACCAGTTCAACTTGGATTTCATTTCCTGCTGAGTCTAATAAAATCTCACCTCTTGAATCTCTTGCAGAGCCAGAATATAATGCAGTCGCCGCTATTTCGTTGTTATCATTAATACTATTAGCTTGAACTATTGTGTAAGGTGAATCACAACTAATTAACTCTCTAATACCATAAAACTGTTCTGCAGCAATATCATATAAAAAGCCTTCATTTCGACGACCAGTTAGAGAAGCATCCACTTCTCCATAACCAACAACCATACCATTGTTATTGATATCTAAAGCAATACTTGAAGAGCCCAAGAAATAGTCGTTTGGGAAAGTTGTTTCACCTAACAACATATCGTGAACAAAAAACTTTCTTCTATTTGTTCCGTTAACAGATTTAACCTGATGACCCACAACAAAATTATCGTTATTAATATCCGCGGCTGAACTAATAGTGTTTGATGAACGTGCAACATTACTATCAGGTTCTGGAGTAATGTTGATAATTTCATCTTGGTCAAATATGACGGCAAAATTTCTAACAGCTGTGACGTCATTTTCAGTATATTGCCCGTTTGAAACACCCACAGCAATTCCGTTATCATTTATTGCAAATGCTTGACTGCTATAATTTGAAGCGTCATCTGCATCTGGCTCAAAGAGTATGCCTAACTCTTTGGTGTCGAGTAGGTTTCCTTGCCCGTCTAATTGCCAAATTAACCCTCTCAACTGAGCGAAACTGGTGGCAGAACCAGTGAATGAGCTAATGATGCTATTGATACAGGATTCTAATGGAACATCACCTCTCAATTCGTCATCTTCGCAGTTAGCTAAACTTGTTTCTAAGGAATCCGATACGATTAATGTGGAGCCATATCCTATTACTTGATTACTTTCATTAATGCCATAGGCTTCACTAATTCCACCCGCTGATGTCATCGGTGCTGGCAAGCCAACAACAGTATTACCAAGATTAACAAATGCTCGTATACCAAAATCATGTAATACGAAGGTGACGTTTTCACCACTTTCAAGCGTGTAATCAAGATTGCTGTAGAAACCTTCACCGGTGCCTACCGAAAAGCCTGAGTCATTAACATCTCTAACAAGCGTAGTTGAATTAAAAGTAAACTCATTATCTTGGTCAGAAAATTGATCAAAGCCTGGAATATAAGTAGTTTCACTTTCCGATGCTAAAAAACCCACTGAATTAGCTATTTGCTGAGAATTCTGAGTACCATCAGCGGCTTTTATTAAGGCCAATATTATCTCATAATCCGTACTATTAAAATTACCGTTTCTAGCAGATTCAACGTCAGTTAAGACGTTCATTAACGCTTCTGAATCAAAATCGAGTAAATCTAGATCAATCGGAATGTTAAACGCACCTGTCACATTGACAATGATATTGCCGTCTTCGCCAATTGCGCTGGGGAAAGTACTTTGTCCTTTATCAGTAACAGGTAATTCAACTACTCTGTACCTAGCTGCTTGGCTAACAGGAGCCACAATGAGGGCTAAGGATAGTGTGGCGGCAAGCCTTGTTTTAGTCATGTATAATTAATCCTACTTACTGCTAATATGTTAAATGGTAACGTCTATTCGTTATCTACTATTTGGTCATACCTTCAATCTCATCCCACCTTTCATACGTTTGTTTTAGCGTTTGCTCTGCATCAGCTAAATCTGCAAGTATTGGATCTGATTTTGACGATTCTTGCGAAAAAAAGTTAGGATGGTTCACTAACTTTTGAAAATCTTCAACCTTAGTTTCAAAACTTTCAATTTTCAAAGGCAATGATTCTAATTCAAGTTGTAACTTATATGATAACTTTTTACCCTTTGATTCTGGCGGAATGTTTTTAGGACTCTGGGTTTTTGATTTAGTTTCAGACTGAGATGATTTTTGTGTCAACTGCTGTGAATACCAATCGCTGATGTCGGTGCAACCACCAACAAACTCTCTCACTACTCCATTTCCTTCGAAGAAATAACTAGACGTCACTACGTTATCAACAAACTCCCTATCGTGACTAACCAAGATAACTGTGCCTGGATAATTGCATATAGTATCTTCTAATAATTCGAGTGTTTCCACGTCTAAATCATTTGTAGGCTCATCTAGAATAAGCATATTGCTGGGTCTTAACATCAATTTTGCTAATAACAAGCGATTTTTTTCACCACCCGATAAGGACTTAACTGGGGAATTCACTCTCTCAGGCGTAAACAAGTAGTCTTGTAAATAGCTCATAACATGTTTTGTTTTGCCATTTATGGTGACTTCACGTCTACCATCAGCAATAGCGTCAATGACTTTAAGTTCGCCATCTAATTGATCACGGTGTTGGTCAAAATATGCCACCTCAAGTTTTGAGCCTGACTTTACCACGCCAGAAATAGGGGATAATTGGCCTAATAACAGTTTAATAAGGGTACTTTTACCACAGCCATTTGGCCCTACCAAGGCTAATTTTTCGCCTCTTTGTATCGTCGTCGTTAACGAGCCAACAATCAATTTTTCAGCGATGGTATAATGTAAGTCTTCAGTTTCAAAAACAATTTTACCTGAACTTTTAGATTCGCTAACACTAACTTTTGCAGTACCTAATTTGTTGGCTCTTTGCGAACGTTCGGTTCTTAATGCTTTGAGAGCACGAACTCGTCCTTCATTTCGTGTTCTACGAGCTTTTACGCCCTGTCTTATCCATGTTTCTTCTATGCTCAGCTTTTTATCAAACAACGCATTCTGGGTTTCTTCAACTTCTAAATCATGTGCTTTTTGGTCAAGATAGGTCTGATAATTACCAGGATAACTAACCAGATTTCCACGGTCCAAGTCGATGATTCGACTGGCGACTTTACGGATAAAGGCCCTGTCATGACTCACAAATACCACAGCACCAGCATAACCGATGATGGCATCTTCAAGCCATTTGATCATATCAATATCTAGGTGGTTAGTGGGCTCATCCAATAACAAAATATCTGGCTCGCTTGCCATGGCTTTTGCTAGCGCAGCTTTTCTTCTCCAACCACCAGATAAGTTACTTAGTTGTTGATTAGGGTCAAGCTGAAGCTTAGTCAATACTGCCTGAATACGTTGCTCAAGTTGCCAACCGTTATGGTGGTCAAGCTGAGTTTGGAAGAACTCTAATTTGGACATGTTAGCATCAGACGGGTCTTCAGCGACTAAATCTGCCGTATGAAAGTATCCTTTAAGGTATTCACCGACTTCTGCCAACCCCTCAGCCACGT
>NZ_CAJXPA010000303.1 GCF_913058035.1 uncultured Paraglaciecola sp.
AAGCTATACCAAAGGCTAATAGTACCACTAGAAACAATATTTATATCGAGTGCGCCACTAGTATCTACGGCCTCAATCGTCGATGCATCATTTCCAGGAATATTAGCCGCATTACAAACTTTTCCGGAGGTTGTGCTGATCCCTCCAACTGCTATTCCGTTGTTGGTATTACCCGAACTGTCGATGACCTCGCCCGCGGTGCCTTCCCATAATAGTTCATCGAATCGATAATCTATTATGGGAACTATATTCTGCGAGACGCCACACAAATCACCAATCTGTACATCACTGACATCTGCATACGTTGATGTGGCGGTCTTTTTAATTTCTACTTTTCCAAATGATGATATCGACCCAATATGTCGTGAGTTATTCTCCAACTTAATTTCATGACCATCACTGTAAAGCACCGCATTGACCTGACTATCATCTTTTAAATGAATTTCTTTGTAACTAACAATCGCCAGGTTTTGGGCGTCTCCACCGAGATTAACTTGTGCCGTACCTTCAATATCTAAGTGTTTTGACTGGCCATTAACATAAAATGTCACCGCGCCATTAATAATGACCACAGCATCACCCTTTATTTCTAGCTCATTAAACCAGTAAGTGCCCGGATTAAACGTAACTGTGCCACCATAAAAATATGCTTCATCAATAATATATTCACTGGCACTTGCCAAAAACGTAATGTTGTCATCGTTGTCAACAATCAGCTCTTTTATCTGTGTGGTGTTGAACGTGCCTGAGGGTCCAATCGTTATGGCACTATCACTTGCACTCGGCGTTATATTGACATTCGATGAACTTGTAACGAACGTCGTCGGTAAAGTCAGTGCCGGTGCATATGTACCTGTAACAGAGCAGTTTGATGTATTGCAAGTGTTAATGTCTGAGTCATCATCATCGAGACTAGGAAAGGTTAACTTTGCATCAACATCACCCATGACTTGTCCTGATTCTTTGAATTTCAAGACGCTATCAGCAGTGTGGCCCTGAATTGAGTCAGGAAAATAAACAGCGCAACTATCATCGACCTGTGCGGAGTCGCTACACATATCTCCAAAATCGGTATTTGTAAAAGCAATGCTCTGATAAGTGATGGTTGAGCTACTATTTAATGTAATATTTGCCGCACTAACAGCACCAAATAGGTAGCTAGACGAGATAAGTGTTAAGTCACCTTGGGCATATAGACTGCCAGTGAACGTACTGTCGTTAGCAAGGGTAGCATTGCCAAAAACATACATTACCAATTTACTAGCATCACCAGCGTTTTGTTTTAATGGCGAATTAATTAACATTGGCGAGACGAAATCTACATCTTGGTTGACATAAACGATGGCGGTACCCGACCCCTGTATAATAATTTCGGCCTGACTACCCAGCGTAAGTTGATTAAACCAATATGTACCACCAGCCTGCAGATACAAGACACTGTTAAAAGGCAATTTCAACTTATCCACAAAATACTCGTTTTGAGACGCTGAAAAGGTGATGCTCACTGACGATGAACCATCGGGATTAATGTCATCAAATTCGTTTCCAGAAAAAATACCGCTGCCCACAACGACTGAATCATTCCAGCCCATCTCTACATCTTTAATTCTAGAGCCGGTTTGAAAACTAACACCTGAAACTGCTGATGCGGTTCCTGTAGCACTGCAATCAGCTGAGCTGCAGTTACTATTTGGCCCACTATTATCTGTAATCGTGGTGGTGTGAAGTTGGTTATTACTACTCCCTATTATTTTGGAATTGCTATCAAAAGATATATTTCCGTCAGCACTATGTGTTGATGCGCCATCTGGAAATACAGCTGAACACTGAGCGGCTATAGTCTGATTTGTGGAAGCCAAAAAAAGCAGGATCGTAGCGAACACTTTTTTGCTTTTTGGAAGTAATTTTATCATATCTTTTATCATGTGACTCATCATGTAATTTTAATGTATCGCGCCAACAAACAACGAGCGGCTTATAATAAAGCTACCGGATCCAATACGCTCTATCTTTGGTAAACTATCGTGTCGCTAAACTTCGTAGTTCAAATTGATATATTCCGTTGTATTTCTTTCATTAAACCACATGCTAAGAATAGAACTACATCTTGCATTATCACTAGCCTGTAATTAACGCAGCTGTAATATTGCTATCTGTAGATTAGCTCGTTTGGCTGCATTTTTGGGATGATTACTATACATTTTATATAAAGCCGCATATAAAACGTCATTCTATAAAGTACAGATTAAATTTATAGACATCACGTCTCGTAGCTCTAAGAAACATTACATCACAAATTAAAGGGATTTTTTCCAGTAAAGGCTAACATCTCATTTCGCTTGCATTGCATCGACATAGATATTACGTGTTACGTTAGTATTACCCACTGTACATTGTCCTTCGCTACTAAAGGTCCAATAAGTAAATTCTTTGCTGCCGTCTTGTATGTCTGAACTGCTAATTTCATATGTAAACGAGCAATTTTCTAATCCCGGGACGCCCACAAATATAAATGGACTGACAATAACATCACAACCAGAACCAAGTTGTTTTGCGACCGCACAATTGATACCTGCTCTTGCGGCGTTTAGTGCTCTTTGTCCCAATACTTCGTGAATAATAGTTTCTGAAGACGAGGATAACAGGCGTGTCATGGTCAGTCCTAAAAGCCCTAAAACAATAATAACAAACAAAGCTATTACTAACATACTGCCACGTTGATTGATTGGTTTGACCATATTATTTGGCGGAAAATATCTAGGGTACATTAGGAATATGCACCTCGGAGTTAAAGTTGATCATTTCTTCATTGCGGTTAAATGTCAGAAAAATCTGTACTAGACCATTTCTGGTTAGTGTTGCTTCAGAGACAGAAAAAGGTGCTTCACCATTAGCCAACACATTAGCAAGATTTTCAGCCATTAACACTCCAGTTGAATATAAATCTTGGTCACTATTAAGCAAGCTATTTTCAGATCGATAAATACGATTTTCACCAGTATTAGCACAATAACTCACGGCCTTACGGGCTATATATAATCGTGATGCTGGGGAATGATCTATGAATGCCTCTGATATACTTAACCGGTCAACACCAATTGTTGTATTACTTGTACCGCAAAGGCTCAGTGTACACGGTACGATTTCTCGCCGCTTATCGCTATCTTCATGATACACGTCAAAATTAGTCGTTGGATACACTACAGCAAAATCTCCAGGTTCCAGTGAATATTCAATTTTGTTACCAGCTAACTCGAGTACAGTCGCTACTAATGACGTGTCCGGGGCAACTGATAAAGTGGTATAAAACGTTACCCACTCCGCAGGCACAAATTCTAAACATTGAATATTGCCATCGTCTGTTACGCGGATACTATTGGGTATAGATGAACGCAGTTCTCGATTAATACGTTCTCTTATATACATCTGACGCTCA
>NZ_CAJXPA010000304.1 GCF_913058035.1 uncultured Paraglaciecola sp.
CTTCTATTTAAATTAAACCAACACTATTACATCAGAAATTATAAAGACACCCATCGTAATAAATCGCAAAACTATTTTTTTGCTGCTCGTTATCATGGGTGATGAGATGGACACTCCCTATTACGGCGTCAATGCGCCAAAATAGTAGTTTCAACCAGACTATTTACATAGGGAACATCCAAAATGAAGCTTAGAACAATTGGTATCGATTTGGCAAAGAATGTATTTCAAGCATGTGGTGTAAATGAGCATATGAAATCACAGTTTAATAAACGGTTAAAGCGTAACGAATTACTCGATTTTATGCGCCAGCAAGCGCCTACGATGGTAGTAATGGAGGCCTGTTATTCATCCCATTACTGGGGCCGTGAAATGGCTAAATTAGGCCATGATGTGAAGCTTATCCCCGCTCAACATGTCACGCCTTTTGTACGGGGCAACAAGAATGATCCGAATGACTCATTTGCTATAACAGAAGCGAGCCAGCGGCCCTATATTCGTTTTGTGCCTGTGAAAACCGAGTTCCAGCAGGAGATATTATGCTTGCATCGTATTCGAGAACGACTTATCAAAAATAAAGGCGCTCTGAGCAATCAAGCTAGGGGGCTGTTAAGTGAGTTTGGCGTGGTGTTTCCTTGTGGTCATAAAGCCCTTTTAAATGGATTGAACGGTGTGATAGATAATGCTCAATATAGCCATCGATTACAAAATATGATGATAGATATGTTGAGTGAATATGAAACCACACTTAAGCGCCTAAAAGGAATTGAGCAACAACTGGGAATATTTGTTGAAGGAAGTGAAAGCGGTAGGATATTACTCAGTATTCCTGGTATCGGCATCATTAATGCTTCCGCACTTTTAGCCAGCATCGACAAAGGCCAAGCGTTTAACAATCCCAAAGAGTTTGCAGTATGGTTGGGGCTGACGCCCAAACAACATGCATCGGGTAATATCAACAAGATGGGCGGCATTACCAAACGCGGAGACCGTTATTTACGCAAACAATTAGTACACGGTGCAAGGTCGGTTGTGAGTCGTGCAGCTAAAAAAACAGACTCATTATCATTATGGGCAACGAAGCTTCGCGTCACCAAACCGTTTAATAAGGTGGCAGTCGCCATGGCGCATCGCCTTGCCCGTTTAATTTGGATATTACTCACGCGGCAAGAGCACTACAGCGCTACGCCAACCGGTGTGAGCGCATAGCATGCAACAGTTTACGTTATCTCGGCCTTGCTCAATTCCGTACTGGACAAAGGCACAAAGCCTGTGTGGGTGTTGTGGAAGGCAAGACTCGGGATAACACTTAGTTTACTCTCACCAGCTTAAGTCATATTTGATGAAGAAAACGGTCTATCCTACCTCATCAAAGCCAGACTATGACAAGGATTATTAATCCGTGTGGGTGTATTTTAAGGCGATAAGGTACGGAGTTCATCAGAGGCCTGAAATGATAAAACCATTTCAATTTAAGAGCCTGAATATATGTCAGAACTAAGCCAACTTAAGACCTTGATTCAAATTGAGACAGCTGGGGTAAAGAACAAAAAAGAAAGACTTTTGTACTGCTTCGCAGCACAAAAGCGAACACTAATACGTTGACTTCGCAAGGGTATCCATATATGTATTGCTAAATCGCTCGTCGCAACATGTTTTGATTACATAGCATAGCTTGTTTCACTTAGGAATAAATGGGGTCAGTAACGAATGGCACTTACTTAAGCTTTTTGGGATGACCATTCTTTCTTATTTCCTCTCTGGCTTGTGTTCTGGGCTTGGTGAGTAATGGAAAGGGTTTTGGTCTGCGTTTAACCGCTCTAGGCTCCATACGCCCTGGCCTTCTCCCAACCTGCTGTTGTGCTATGAGTATAAATAACTCACCTATGTAGGGGTGGATAAAATAGCCATATTCGTAGTGTCGACCTTGCCAGGCTATCCACAGCTGCACCGTATGTTTGAAGCTTATTTGCCGTGGCATTACTCCCGCCAACAAGGCTGACTGAGCCATGAGTAAGCGGATCAAATTGTAAGCCAAAAGGTAAATCCACATCTCCTTTTCCACCATCGACGGTGTCCGGCAGCTCAATATTTCCATACCCATTGTGGTCTTAATGTTCCTAAAATCCACCTCTATATGCCAGCGTTCTTTGTAGAGTTTTTGCAGTGCAATTTTGGGGGTTTTATGTGCACAAAGTAATGTGGTGACTAATATTTTGCCGCCCGTTTTAAGCTCTCGCACCTTAAGCGTGTCTGGCGCGTGATCATATTCATCCTGCGTCATCCACTGTGGTTTCTTTTTGGATTTATGGATAGTAATAATGTGATCTCGCGTACCTAATAACTCGCCTTGAGTAAAATCAGTCGTCAACCTTCTTGAGCCATGTTGTTCAAACACACCGTCTACGCCTTTATCCTTTAACGCGCACAATAAAAAATAGGTGGCGTAAAAAGCGTCTCCCAATAAGACATCGTCGGTTTGTAGAGTATCGAGCATACTTCTTAGCAAAGTTTGTTCATCGCTGCCCTTTCCCTTGCAAGGTCCTGAAGCCATATCTAGCAATGCACCACTGCCAAGGCAAATGATGCTCACCATGCGACACAAGGGGAAACCCAGTCCTGGCTTTTGACTGCCTGGTTGGGGGTAAGCCGCTTGATTGGCCGCAGTGTCTGGTAAACTTGACGTCATGCCGTCAACCAACCTAATGGGGCGATTTTTCCAGTGCCATTGATGAGGAGAGTTGGCACTTAATAATTGCCCTGTGTATCGAGTTAATGTTGAGGGTAATACCAGTGGCATGCGTTGACGCGCCTTACAATAAGCCCCTGTGTTAGTACTACACGTTGGACGGCCATTAAGCGCTTGTTTTATCGCGACTTCATCGACAATTTTTTGGCAGGAGCTATCCTCATTGAGCGCTTGAGCCATGAACATTGAAACGGTTAATTTGGGAGAAAATAATCTCACTCTCTGTGCAGGAAATAGGGCTTCGATTTTATCGATATATTCAGGGCTGTTGAGAACATCCATAAAAGTGTGGACGTTGCATTTTTTTGTGTAATGGGTAATAGATTGTTGAACTTGAGAGGCTTGCTGATTAGTATACATGTAAAGGCTGGTTTCTTTTGATGGCGTTTTTTTAGCGATTAACATCCTATCATTTTTGACCAGCTTTTCAATTTATTTCAGTGACTTAACTCTTAAGTAAGTGCCATTCGGGTCAGTAACCTTGGTTGACCCCATTGATGATTTTATTGCTGTCTTGTTTGAAATGTTAATCAACAATACTTTGATAAGTCAGTATTCTAAATTCTTTACCTAAGCGAGTCTTATGAGGAATACTTTGC
>NZ_CAJXPA010000305.1 GCF_913058035.1 uncultured Paraglaciecola sp.
GTATTACAGATAAACTACAATTATTGTCGCCGCGCTTGGGATAAAGTAGGTATAAAGAGTAGGTATATAAACCGTCGTTTATGCAATCCAATAAAAAAATTCTATCAACAAGAAGAACTTACAATAAGCTCGTTGCTAACGAAATGATGGAGGATTTTGCCCTTCGTTTTACTGCAAGAAGGGCACGGATCTGGTCTTTAGGCCGAATTGCGAATACAGCCTTGGGAATAGTCTCATTTTTAGTTTTAGAGGCAATTGGGGGGGCAATAACTCTTAATTTTGGCTTTGTGAATTCAGCCTGGGCGATTTTAGCGGTTATATTTGTGGTGTTTTTGACGGGGTTACCGATTAGTTATTACGCCGCAAAATATGGTGTTGATATCGATTTATTAAGCCGTGGTGCAGGTTTTGGTTACATCGGCTCTACCATTGCTTCACTTATTTATGCCTCCTTTACCTTTATCTTCTTTGCACTTGAAGCCGCTATCATGTCGATGGCTTTGCAAATTTTATTTGGCATGCCCTTATCAGTCGCTTATGTCATCAGTGCATTAGTGGTGTTGCCATTAGTGACTCACGGTATTGCTTATATCAGCCGTTTTCAGGTCTGGAGCCAACCTTTTTGGATTGTGTTACAACTCACTCCTTTGTATTTTGTCTTTACGCATCCTGATAGCAACCTACAACAATGGTTAGGATTTACTGGGCTAGCGGGAGAGCAAGGAGAGGGCTTTAACCTTTTATTATTTGGAGCCGCATCCGCTGTATTATTGTCGCTAGTCGCACAAATTGGTGAACAGGTAGATTTTTTACGCTTTTTGCCAGAAAAACCTAAAAAGGGTCAATGGCGTTGGTGGACAGCCCTTATTTTAGGTGGACCTGGTTGGATATTATTCGGTGCGTTAAAATTATTCTTAGGGTCGTTTTTAGCTTATTTTGCTCTGTCTCAAGGTGTGTCGATGGACTTAGCTGATGATCCGGCACATATGTATAATCTTGCCTTTAGTCTTGTATTCGACAATCCTACCGTAGCGGTTATTGTGGCCTGCAGTTTTGTGGTGATATCGCAACTTAAAATTAATGTGGCCAACGCTTATGCAGGTTCGTTAGCGTGGTCTAATTTTTTCTCTCGTGTCACCCGTAATCATCCCGGGCGAGTGGTGTGGATGGTGTTTAATGTTGCTATTGCTCTGTTATTAATGGAGCTAGGTATTTATCAGACGATAGAAAGTATGTTGTCGGTATATTCGGTGATTGTTTTAGCATGGTTAAGTTCGTTGACAGCTGATTTGCTGATCAATAAACCTCTGGGGTTAAGCCCTGCTCATATTGAATTTAAACGTTCCCATTTATACGATATTAATCCGGTAGGCGTAGGGTCTATGCTTATCGCTACCTTTGTGGGATTTACTGCTCATTTTGGTTGGTATGGTGAAACAGCTAAGGCGTTAGGATCGTTTATTGCCTGTGGATTACCATTTATCACTGTGCCCTTGATTGGTTATTTAACCCAAGGGCGTTTTTATTTAGTCAACAATCAACAAGCCCCTATTATACAAAGCACACAATGCCATATCTGTGAAAATACTTTTGACCATGAGGATATGTCCTACTGCCCTGCTTATCAAAAGCCAATCTGTTCTTTATGCTGTTCGCTTGATGTGCGCTGTGGTGACCAATGCCGACCAGAAGGCACTTTGTCTAACCAGTCGCAGCATTTTTTCCAACGTTTTTTGACCACAGATTTACTGAGAATTATGACCACAACTATGGCCCAGTTTATAGGTCTAACTCTCAGTTTAAGTGTTATAGGAGCGGGTATTTTGTTTCTGATTTTCCTACAAGTGCCAGTCGATGATGCGGCTGTCAAAGACGTTTTTGCGACCACTTTGTTAAAGATATTTTTCTTACTGTTAATCATTATTGGCGTGATCAGTTGGTTGTTTATTTTGGCACGCAGTGGCAATCGTTCAGCGCTTAAAGAGTTGCGCTCTCTAGCCAACGCATTAGTGAAGGAAAGTAGCGCCCATGAAAAAACATCTTTAGCTTTGCAAGATGCAAAAGTAAAAGCTGAAACGGCAAATGAAGCTAAAAGTCGCTATCTAGCAGGATTGAGTCATGAGTTGAGAACGCCATTAAATGTGATGTTAGGTTATGCTCAGTTACTCAGCCAGGATGAGGCTTTTCCACAAGCTCATCTCGAAACTTTGGGTATCGTCAAACGTAATGGTGAGCACTTGGCGGACTTAATCGAGGGGTTGTTAGAGATTTCTAAAATAGAAGCCGGTAGGCTAACCTTGCAACGTGATGAGGTTAACCTAAAAGCTATTTTGCAGCAGTTGATTGATATGTTTCAAATGAAAGCAGCACAAAAAAACATTCAATTTATTTACCTACCTTGCTCAAACCTTCCTGATTATGTGGCGACCGATAAACAACGTTTTAGACAGATATTAATTAATCTCATTTCTAATGCAATCAAGTACACATTCCGAGGCTCGGTAACATTAAAGGTAAGTTATCGTAATCAGGTAGTCAATTTCAGTGTGATTGATACAGGGATTGGCATTTCTGAACATGATCGTGAGTCCATATTTAAACCTTTTGAACAGGTGAGAAATGCCCATACACAAGCTATCGGTGGTGCTGGTTTAGGCTTAACCATATCCCGTTCATTAACTGAGTTGATGGGTGGCGAGATCACCCTTAAAAGTACATTAGGACAAGGTTCTACCTTTAATTTTCGGCTAATGCTGGTGGCACTTAATAATAATGAAAATGCCCCTGAATATACTCAAGCCAAGGTGATTGGATACAAAGAAGTTCAACAAACAGTGCTGGTGGTGGATGATGAAATACACCAGCGCCAGTTGATTGCAGACCTACTTAGACCCTTAGGATTTGATGTATTGCTGGCAGAACATGCTGCAAAAGGCCTTGAATTTCTAACAGGGCATCACGTTGGCTTAATTATTATGGATGTAAGAATGCCTGATAAGGATGGGTGGCAAATGATTAAGGAAGTGCGTGACCGAGGTTATGTCATGCCTGTATTGATGGTTTCGGCAAATACTCGTGATGCTCAAGGTCATATGGCTGACGGTTGTTTTCATAATGGCTATATGGCTAAACCCATTAATTTAACAGCCTTGTTAGGAAAAATTGGTGAGCTGATGGATATTCATTGGCAGTATGCAAAAACTGAAAGTAAGCATGCTGTGGCTGCTGCGCAACACGAAATTAAAAGAAATCCTGTGAGTAACGACCAGTATAAAATACTGATGGCATTGGCTGAAATAGGCTATCT
>NZ_CAJXPA010000306.1 GCF_913058035.1 uncultured Paraglaciecola sp.
AGGTAATGCCGTCAAGAAGTAGGGAAGGCAACTGGAAACACATGGATTTTCCTCCACCGGTAGGCATGACCACCATAAGGTCTTTGCCAGCAATAACATCGTCTATGACTTGTTCTTGCAGTGGACGAAAACTGTCGTAACCAAAATATTTTTTGAGGAGTTCTAATTTTTTCATGGTATTGATTTGAATGGCGTGTACGTCTCAAAGGTAGGGTTTCACAGTCTTTTTTGGAAGTTTTGTTTATAACTTGACTTCCGTATTCACAGATTTAGTAGCTTCTAAAGTATATGTTCTATAAAGGGATTTTGTATTTTACCGCTTTCGCGAAAGCGTGATTATAAACAACATCTTTCCATAACCTATTGTTGAAATAATTTTTTATAGTTGAAGTACACTTGCTTTATGAAAAACGTAGTCGTCTTATTATTTTTAGTAAACACTCTTTTTGCAATGGCGCAAAAGGAAGCATTGAATAACTACAAGTACATCATTGTTGATAATCAGTACGAGTTTCAAGGGGAAGCAAACGAGTATAGATGGAATGAGCTTGTCGTTTTTGAGCTTCAAAAACTCCATTTTACCGCTTTTAGAAATTCTGAAATTTTACCCGCAGATTTGAATCGTGGTGAGTGTAATGCGCTTCAATTAAAAATTGATAAATCGGGAACACTTCGAGTAAACTTCGTATTGCGATTAGAGAACTGTATAGGAGCCACTGTTTTCACAACAAAAGAAGGAGTAGGGAAAACAAAGTCTAATGATAAAGCTTATTTTGAAGCCTTAAGAGATGCGATGACTTCTTTGGAAGAGGTGGATTATAAGTATACGCCTTTAAAATCCACAGCAATTGATGCACCTGGCGCGCTGATAAAAGAAGTTGAAAATCCAGTTCAGAATTCGCTTATTTCAAATATTGTTCCTGAGGAGACTCCTAGTTTTGAGGAAAATGTAGTGGATGCCTCTGCAATAACTACCCCATACGAATTTGTGTCCAAAGAGGGTTATGCTTTGATGAGAAGTGCCAAAGGCTTTTTAATCTTTGATAATAATTTACCCATAGGTGTAGCGCTTATAAAAAATGACAATGCATATCTCGTGCATACCTCAGAGTTTGCAGGAGTAGGGTATATGCAACAAGGCAAGTTTGTTATCGAGTATATTAATAATTATTGTTGTCCGATAAAAATCAAAACTACGGAATTGTCGGCTTGAAAGTCAACAAAAGCGTTGCGATAATCTGAAAATAAAAAAGTAAGCCCCTTAATTATTTGTTCTAATGAAACTCAAAACTACCTTGTAAATCATCTGGGTTCCCTTTATTTTTGACAAATTCTTTAGCATAAGAATCTACATTGTTGAAAAAGTCCACAAAGTTCACATAACTGAAAAGATGTTTTTGCAATAAACTCACCAAGTTGGAAAAACTCCACGGTCTGGTAAGCTGTTTTTTCATCACTGTAATGAGCAGTAAGGCTATCAGCGTGCACCATATCTGTATCTGTATTGCATTCTTGTTATCTCCGTAAAAGTACTGTAACGGAAAGTTCTGTTTTATCTTTTTGAAGAGCAGCTCTATTTCCCAACGTTTTTTATAGAGTGTTGCTATTTGCTGCGCTGGCAGATCAAAGAGATTGGTAAGAAAGTAGTACGCCTTGTTTTTTTCTTCGTGGTAAAATGACACCAACCTTAGTTCAACCTGCTTTTTCAATCCGCTATCATCCTTGTATTTAAGAGCTATTTTAGCATCTCTTAAGATAGTATCGGGTGTTGCTTCTTCAAGGTCAAACTCTTCTAAAAGCGTCTCCTTAGCATTATTTTTTAATCGGGTAACAAAGAAAATACCATCTTGATTCCAAGTATCAAATAGCGCATAATTATTGTATGCTTTATCAAATAAAGCGACTTCACCTTTTTTCATTACTCCTTCTTGTTGTATGAATAAAGAATCGTGCTCACGTGCATTACTGTGGTATACTTTTACCGGTATCCCAGCCTGCATATCCAGTTTTTGATGACTTTTTATGCCTCCTTTTCGTTTACCATTGCTGGGGTTGCGCCCTACACACTCAAAAATTGGCTGAAAAAGAGCTATGGTGGTAGAATCGATTGCATAAACTTTTTTGTCGATTACTAATTGCTTGTGGCTGTCCGATAAACCTGGGAGGTGCTCGATCACCAGATCGGCATAGATATCTTCGAAGACAGCGCAGTCTCTGCGCTTATTGGCATCAGAGATCGTACTTCGCTTTGGGGAATAATCAAACTTACAATGTGAAATTTTGTTGCCATAACTTACAATGCCACCGCACAGTTCACGCAGTGAGTTACATCCAGAGGTCACTCCATATACCATTGTAATCAGGTGTTGAAAGGTCGAAAACCGCTTACAATAATGATC
This sequence comes from uncultured Paraglaciecola sp., assembly GCF_913058035.1. Lineage (GTDB taxonomy): Bacteria > Pseudomonadota > Gammaproteobacteria > Enterobacterales > Alteromonadaceae > Paraglaciecola. The sequence continues at coordinate 2,400 of NZ_CAJXPA010000306.1, forward strand.
TGATTTGTGCGAGGTGGCACTGGCAGTAATCTTATCCTTGTTAAGCAAACTTATCATTTGGCTGAATATCGGCTGTCCGAAAAAAATAGTACTTTTACCCATAGTTGAATTTTTGGTAAGAGATTAATTCTTCTAGATACGAAAAAAGCCTCAGTAATTGAGGCTTTTTTTATCGGACACTAATAAATTTTAATATAGAAGATGTTATTTCGTAAGGTGGTTTCATTTATGATACTATCATTTGATACTATCAAAGATAGTATCATTTAACTCAAATTATAGAATGAAACGGAATTTTTTAATTGGACACAACGTCTAGTATAAGAAACGTAGGGCAATTAAAAAGCACTTTTGTTTCCGTTTATTACTTAGCTAAATATAAATATTTTGCTTTTATCTTTTCTTCTATAAACGCTAAATTTTATATTTAGCGGACTTTGTAAACAGGTACAAACTTTCGGTTAAGCGCAAATGCCCTATGTTTTTTATACACTGTTAGCAAACGTATTTGTTATTCCATTTCAGTTTCTTTAATTTCAATCGGTTCTGGTAACGGAATAATATATTCAATTCGATACTTTTCCATTTCTTTAGGATACAATTCAAACATTATTCTTTGATAACGTTCAATATTAAATCCACGGTTCCCAAGTCCAGTCGTTCTTAATAAAACTGTGTCTTTTTCTTATGGGTTAATTATTACGAAAAAAGGACTACTTATCTCTTTTTGATAATTAATATCGAAATCAGTCATCATTTTTTCCAAATTCAGAGAGTCGTTTTTTAATTCATAAACAACTTTATCAAAATGAGCTCGTTCATCGTCCATAACACGTTTTTCTTTTAATTGAAGAAAAACGCTGTCATTTGATTTCGTG
>NZ_CAJXPA010000307.1 GCF_913058035.1 uncultured Paraglaciecola sp.
ATGCTGACTTTGGGTAGTACACCAAGCGATGCTCCAGCTGGTACATTTGGCTTGGTCAATCTATTTGGCTTTCTTTGTATTGTGCCGCTAACGGTATTATTTGCACCAGTAGGGGTATCACTGGCTGCAAAATTAGATGCGGTAAAACTGAAAAGAATCTTTTCCTTAGTATTACTATTGACTGGTTTACGTATGTTGGTGCAACTTTTATTATGAGCTTTGTTTCTATCTACATAGTAAATGATTCGATTGATGAATAAAAATAATATAACTTCATCAATCGATGAATGTAGTTCATCATTAAAGCCAGTAGTTCATCTTTAAAGCTAAATATAGGAGTCAACAGGTGTTAGAAAGGATCCATTTAGAAATACTCACTGCAATCAAAGATCACGGAACCCTAACAAAAGCTGCTGATTCGTTGCACTTATCCCAATCTGCGTTAAGTCACAGTATCAAAAAACTAGAAGGGCAACTTGCTACTCAGATATGGAAAAAAGATGGTCGAAACTTGTGCCTGACACCTGCTGGAGAGCGCATTCAAACGCTCGCTAATAGAGTACTGCCTCAGTTTTTACACACAGAATTATTATTAAATCAAATTTCCAAAGGTGAGATGGGTTCATTAAGAATAGGAATGGAGTGTCACCCGTGTTATCAATGGCTACTTAGAGTCATACAGCCTTATCTAGAGCAGTGGCCTGACATTGATATGGATGTGAAGCAAGAGTTTCAGTTTGGGGCTTTGGGTGCATTACTTAGCTACGAAATAGATGTACTTATTACACCAGATCCGCTTTTTAAGCCTAAAATAGACTATATACCCGTTTTTGAATATGAGCATAGGCTCGTCGTTTCCGAGTCTCACAAACTGGCACAACAAGATTTTGTGTTACCGGAGCAACTCAGCGATGAAAACCTGTTCAGCTACCCTGTGGAGCCACTTAGACTTGATATTTTTAGTCAATTTCTTAACCCTGCAAAGTGCTCAGTAAAGAAACATAAATACATTGAAACAACTGAGATCATGTTGCAGATGGTCGCCGCTGGCAGAGGTATTTGTGCATTGCCCGGCTGGCTAGTGGATGAATACTCAAAATCAATGCCTATCAAAAGTATTCGTTTTGGAAAGAGTGGAATTAGTAAACAGATCTTCGTAGGTATCCGTAAAGACGAACAAAAAATTGATTACCTAAGTGACTTTATTGCTCAAGCTAAAAAAATCAAAATGATCAATGAGTGTAGCTTTTGAAGGCGAGTTTTGAAGGTGCGTTTTGAAGTGTCCCTCATAACTTTTAATTACCCGTAGACAAACCATTTAATACACTTTAAGGGAGTTTTGAGTGAAATTAATGTTTGCAATGAGTGAGCAGGAGTCAATCGCGTTTCATTCAGTCCTATGACCGCTTCACGCCCTGAGTCATTCAAAAAGTTTTTATGCAGCCAAAAGAGATGAATTTCTCTCTTTTATAGATTTTACAATTTGGCTTTTCCTAATTACAAACATTACGTAATCTGGGAAAAATCTAAGTACACAAAATCGCGGGTTTCATGGAGTTTCGGTTTCAAACTTTAATATGCTCGCACAACAAAACACTGCATTCTGTAATGTGTTTTCATCATAGAGCAGTGCAATTACTTGGCCGAATGTGTGTCTTATTATTAACCAGCCTGAGTGCCTTTCAATAAACCAGTATGCCCAGGGCTGTAAACCAAAATATTACAGGTTGTCTTAGTCACAACGTCCGCTATAAATTAGTCAGCCGTACAGAAGATCACCCAACAAAATATTGTGGTATCTGTAACGCATATACCACAATATTTCTGGAGACTGATGCCCTACTCCCACGTAGATATGTTAAAACCGTGGAAAACACAAGCCTATTCAAACAAATAATGTGATCGCAACGGGCCAATCGTTGCGATCACATTATTACTGATCCGTCGGTCATAGGGCCAGAACCGGAGGCTTGGTGTTCAAAGTGCTGTATCGAGAAGCATCATTAAAACAAACCCGATGATAAGCCCACCCGTTGCCCAGCTTTCATGCCCAGCGCGATGGGATTCAGGAATGATTTCATGACTGATTACAAACAGCATTGCACCTGCCGCAATCGCTAACCCCCAAGGCAAAAGGTGAACCGAAAGGCCGATCAATGCGACGCCCAACAGAGCTGCGACAGGCTCCACCAGACCAGAAATAGCGCCAACACTAATCGCTAACCCTCTGCTGTAACCAACGCTCATCAAGGCCAACGCAACCACAAAACCTTCGGGGATATCCTGTATCGCAATACCCACTGCCAGGGCCTTTGCACCCACCAGATCCGGCCCCGCAAATGAAACCCCAATCGCCATGCCCTCAGGAAAGTTGTGCAACACAATTGCCATGACAAAAAGCCAGACCCGCTTAAGCCTTGTTGCCTGCTCGATATTGACCTCAGATCGTGCGCCGCCTTCAAGGCCTTTGACAAAATGTTCATGGGGCACAACCCGCTCAATCATCAGCAAACCCAAAGCGCCCAGTATGATGCCACCGCCAACAATACTGCCAGCCAGCCAGGAACCTGCGCCCTGATCAGCGGCAGTTTCCAGTGCCGGAATAATCAATGAAAACGACGTTGCTGCCAGCATAACCCCAGCGCCAAAGCCCATAAGCGTATCGATAAGACGCTGCGAAAGCTGGCGCGTCAAAATAGCAGGGATCGTACCCAGCGCGGTCGCCGCAGCGGCAAAAAGACCGCCTAGCAGCGCGCCTGTTATGTGCGGATCACCCGCAGCCAAACGTACGTATATGCCGGGCAACAACGCAACGAAACTGCCAATCAGAATCGTCAAAACTAGCCAGTATCGTAATGCCATAGACTCACCTTATGTTTATTATGTCACCAATTTGGCGCCCTGCGCCCGTAGCTAGAGAATCTGCAGGCATTCATCATGCTTGAGTTATGTCATTTACACAAAACCTGGGAATCTCTAATGGAAACCTCTAATGGAAACCTCTAGAGAGTGCTAAAAAGGCCAACAAATCAGGCGTCAGGCCTAAGACGTTTAAGTTATCAAGCAAAGTCTATTTTGATGCCGGGTGCCGACATCACAGATAAGAAAACGTCCTGCACACTAATATGCTCGCCTTCGTCGTTATGTACCTAAACCATTTTTGTCTCTTATACACTTTTGACTCTGCCTACGAAGTGTATACTTTATAGCCCTCATCTCACGGCTTTCTTTCATCACTATTATATGTCTCACACACTCTCCACATCGCGAGTT
>NZ_CAJXPA010000308.1 GCF_913058035.1 uncultured Paraglaciecola sp.
CACATAATGTTATTGGCATCTACTAATACATCACTGGGGTAAATCTTTGATTTTAATTGTTGTAAAGGTGTGGCATGGATTAATGACACTTGAGTGTCAGAATCATTCATTTCCCAAAGTTGTCCATAAACACTGATCAATGTCGTATTTGGCCTTACACCTTTAATAAAACGGACAGTATCGCGTGAGTCTATAGTTGCGGATAATTGTTCTAAATTATCGATTATACCTGTATCTGGTGAGTAACGAGAAAACCCCATATCGGAGACCAGCAATAACTCCTCTTTTGGAGTAATAAAAATATCCCAAATATCTGATTTTAGGATCGCATCATCTTTTGAACTATTTGTTTTCAGTGGATAGGATTTACCTGCCTTTGTACTAAAACGTAAAACACCATCTGCAGTATTTAACCATAATTGATTATCCTTACCCGCCTCGATATTGTTTATTGACGAGGACGAATACTGTGCTTTTGTATCATCTGACACCAAAAAACTCTGTGTTGAACCATCGGAGAGATTGAACAAATTAAGACCATTTCGAGTTCCAACCCATAGTGAGTTTTCATCTTGCTGATGTATGCTCCAGATGTTGTTGTGGCTAAGGACTTTCTCTCCTCTTCCCCCCCGAGTATTATAAACATTATTAAAAAGTGTCGTTTTAGGTGACCAATAAATAGCGCCATCATCCTCAGAGCCAAGCCAAAGGTTATTTTGATTGTCTACTACCAAATCTCTTAGAACATCACTAGCAATGAACTCTTGGCTGTCAGTGGGTAATAGTATTTGTTGTAGCACATTACTTTTTGACTGATAGCTGAATAGCCCTTTATCGGTCGCCACATAAAATAGGCCTTTCTTGAAGTTCGCTAATTGCCATATATTACGATGCTTTATATGAAGTTTTGTCTCAGGAGGTGAGCGAGTAGTGAGAACGAACCGTCTAGCTTGAGAAAGTGACATGCTGAACAATCCTTCAACTGTGCCAATCCATAATGTGTCATGATCGTCTGCGTGTAACACTTTAATGTTGAGACTATCCTTTGCCTTAATTTCTGACTGAGTGTGACTAATCATAACAGGTGTGTTGCTGCCTTTTTTGAGTGCATACAAACCATCTCTTGTGCCAATAAAAAGGATACCTTGAGACAACAAGTGGACTCTTATATAATTTCCATTATCAATCATTTCATCGGGCAACAAATATTCAGCAGAAAGCTCATCGGTGATGTATGAATAGGAATAAACACCCTCACGCATTGAGAATAATATATTTCCCTCTTGGTCCTCGCTAATGAAATTGGCTTCTTGGGTTAATTGGTCATCACGCTTTAGCTTTAGATTGATGACATGTTTTACTGCATTCGTTCTAAGGTTATATTGATGGACGCCTTTGATTGAGTCACTAACCCAAAGGTTTTTTTTTGAATCTTGAAACAAGTAACTTATAGGTGCAGTATCAAATTCGTTGTTCGGACCCATTACCATCTGGTTTTGATAACCATCAAATCGGTTTAACCCTTCATCGGTGCCAAGCCATAAAAACCCCTCATTGTCTAGAAGCAGTGAGTTAATAGTATTTTGAGATAAACCATTTTCTGTTGATAATCGAGAAAATGTCGGATCAGAAATTAATGGCTCACTTTGACTGAACGATGATAAAAGCAGTAGTGAAACTGTTATTAAAAGGTAGTAATTCAGCGACTCGAAGAGTCTTCTTATCGATTTGCACAAATACATATTCTTCATCGTTTAAAAACTAAAAATTTACAAATCACTTTATACACTAAAGTTTCTGGCATTTCACAAAACGCGAGGTTTTATAATAACGTTTTCCTCTAAGTACTCATCAAGTGAGAATCAACAATTGGTGGTTTATCGGGTACCAAAAATCTTATCACCAGCATCACCAAGGCCAGGAAGTATATACCCATGTTCATTCAGTTTTTCATCAATTGCTGCGGCATAAATTTCCACGTCAGGATGGGCATCTTGAACCGCTTTTAAGCCCTCAGGGGCAGCAACTAAAAATAAACCCATAATACGTTTACAGCCTTTTTGTTTAAGTAGGTCAATGGTAGCAATAAGAGTGCCGCCTGTGGCTAACATTGGGTCTACAATTAATGCTGTGCGCTTTGCCGTATCTTTTACCACTTTGTCAAAATAGGCTACTGGCTGTAACGTTTTTTCATCACGATATAAACCTACCACACTGATTTTTGCATTAGGAATTAGCCTTAATACACCATCCAACATACCTAATCCTGCACGTAAAATAGGCACTACGGTTATTTTTTTACCTTTAATCTTTTTTATTGTTATTTTTTGCCCATCCCATGCTGTGGTTTCAACATCTTCAGTTTGCATATTTCTAGTGGCTTCATAAGTTAATAGGTTACCTACTTCACTGGCTAATTCTCTAAAATCTTTACTACTAATACCTTGTTCGCGCATTAAGCCTATTTTGTGTTGAATCAATGGATGATAAATTTCGTGTACGGGCATCATTATTTCTCGCGATTATTGTTGGGACTGTAATCTTGGACAAACTTTAGTCCGTGTTCCAAACATTCAGGATAGAACTGTTGAAAGCTAGACTCAAGCTGATTGCTATTTTGAAGTAAAAAAAATTGTGCTTTATTGGCAAATAGAACTCTATTTTTTAAGCGATTTTCAATACTCACAAATGCTCGGAAGCAGGTCTCAATATTCACATATTGATGTAACCATTGATGGGTTTTCAAGCGTTCAGCTTGTTGATTAAAATGTGTATTGTCAGGTAATGTAAATTGTTCAAGTTGATGATAAAAACGAGAAAAGATAATATTAAAGTGTGTGTTAGAGTATCGATTCCATGTTCGCATCAGCAGGTAATCAAAATAGATATCAATGATCACTCCGGCCATTCTTCGAATATCCTTTGGAAAAGATTGTTTTAATTCAATGATTAGAGGATGCGAATCTGTGAATACGTCAATGCTACGATGCAAACGAATACCCTGCTCAATTTCAAAGGGTAAGTACTGCAGTTGACTGCCTTTGACAAAATCCCCAAGAAAGTTCCCTAACAAATTTGTCTTCGTATGTGAGCCAATATGAATGTGGGCGATATAGTTCAAGTTAAAGCGTTCCCCTATTTATTAAGACATAACGCCCATGTAAAACCCAAAAATTCGTGAACTTAGTAGCAATCTTCGCTGATAAGACCAGTAT
>NZ_CAJXPA010000309.1 GCF_913058035.1 uncultured Paraglaciecola sp.
CATATAATACTGCGTGACAAAATAAATAACTCTAAGCTGTTAGCTCCTGATTTCATGACTACTGGGCCAATTATTAATAGTCCAGGCGAAAACCAAAACATAATTCAACAATTAGTAATCTCTGAAGAAGATGGTCGTCAAGCGGTCCAGAACCAATTTGATGCGGGCTTTCGCCTGATCAAAGTTTACTCAAATCTCACTTTAGAAGCATTTAAAGGTATTTCTGAGCAAGCAAAAGTTTTAGGGATGAAAGTATCAGGGCATTTCCCTGAGGGTCTGCGAACGAAGGGGATACCACAGCAAAAACCTTTTGATATCACATGAGAAGATTCGCTAGGGAAAGGCTTCATTAGCTTTGAACATATTGAGACGATTGTATGGCATGCACTAAAAAATAACCTTGATGATGTGAAAATAACTGAAGTTACTAATAAGCTGCGTGATAGTGGTGAATCTGTTGTACCGACTTTACTAGCGCACAAACGACTAGTATTTATAACTGAGTCCAAAGGAGATTACCTCAACAGAGCGGGCGCAGATACTATCAATCCATTAGTCACATTTTTTGAATTGGGAGCAATTGAATTTTGGAGTAATACAGACCCATCAGCATACGAACGTCCTCATGCTGACTTTTTTTCAAAAGCCACAAGAATACTGCATCAAACGAATGTACCTATAATTGCAGGCACAGATTCAGGGAGTTTTGCAATTATTCCTGGGAAATCATTGATTACCGAATTAGAGCTTTTAGTTACAGCGGGACTTTCAAACTTTGAAGCCTTAAATTCTGCCACCAGCGTTAGTGCACGAGTTTTGGGCTTCGATAAAATAGGCATGATAAAATAGGATATAGAGCAAATTTGTGGTTACTTTCAAAAAATCCTCTAACGAGTATAAAAAACTTGGACACATTGACAGAAATCATAATAAGGGGCCAACTGATAAATGGCGACAAAATTAACAATTTATATTTGGCTGCCCGCGATACCTCGTTTGTTCGCTCTTTGTGGCGATTTTTAGAACTATAGTTTTTTATAAACTAGTTAATATTGAATAATAAGTGGCCACCAATTTCTCTAACGTAGTTAGTTTTAAAGTCAGTTACTCATGTACACGTTTCACAAAATTTTGTCGATAGTTAACCGATATGCACAACCGTTATTTAATTGGGGGATCTGACGTTATTGCTGTTGGCAATTACTGGGCTCATTACCCTATATGGATAGATATATCAGCGCATTCAATCATTATAAAGATCATACCATCTTATCAGAGCGGTCATTAAAGACGATGTTTAAAGGGAGAGTTTATTGAAAAGCAATATAATAAACTGAACTCAAAGGTAGCTTGAATTCCACATTAATTGTGCTGGTTTTAGCCGCTTTACTTAAATGCCTAAAGTCGGGTTTTCCAGTAATTCTTGCTGCCATTTGGTCATTTGTATTAGGTAAATATTTCCCTGCTAAGCCGACTTTGAGGGGGTTTTATCACCATTAGCACATATTTACCCTGTTCTCTTTATTTTACGCTGTTGTTGGCTGCTATTGCTCACGTCAACCATTCAGTACACCTATGCTCATTGCCGCCTATTTACTAAATATTACTCTAAAAGTATGTAGATGTTCCTTTATGTAAACCTTGTCAGCCTACAAACACTTATGGGTTTGCCTAATATCAAAGACGAATTAAAAAATAATAGATGATGATAAACACTTAAATGTATTTTTATGTTTGCTAATGTTCATTAATGAGTGTTATCTTAACAAAGTGAAAATTTAAGAACATTTAAAATAGTTGTTGGGTTAACTATTCGCCTTTACAGCACTTATTCATGAGGCATCTGATGTAGAGGTTAAACTCACAATTACAAGACGACGATGTTCCGATAGCGCTTATTATGCTAATTCGGAGTCTATTAACAGCGTATTCAATCAAGTCGTGCTAGCAAACGTATTGAGTACATTATTGAGCGAAAATGTACTGTAAGAAGCTCAAAAAAATTAGATGTTATCGCCAATCAAGTTTTGATTGGTGTCCTGAAAGACAGTAGACAACTTAAGGCTATAGCTTCAGAAGAAATGGAACATTTTATTACATGCAATAAAAATGCAGCTTGGAAAATTTATTAACTAATGATAGTTCCAACTTTTTTTCTGTGAATAGGTATTTGCAGTATTGATGGTCAATAAGAAATATTTATTAACAAAATCGAAGATGTTAGCAAAAATGCGGTATTCACAGGAGTTTGTTGCGGCACTTGACCAAAGTGGTGGTAACACCCCAAGTGCCCTTACACAATTTGGCTCTCAGCAAAAACAATCTCATTTGCACAGTAGATGTTTGCATGCGATGCGGGCACGGATAATTCCAAGTACAGGGTTTTATTTTCAACGCTTAGTGGCTACGAGCCCTTTTAAGGATGCGCTAAATAGTAACAGTGGGATATTCCCTGCGTTGATTACTTATGGCTGACAAAGTGGATAGTAGCGTTTTTGATGGCCTGAGCCCATCAATAGACAGCTTTCAGCTGATGCGTCTTATGGCGGGTCTTTACTCCACATTGCGCGTGGCTACTAGCAAGATGAATCTTTGGTACTAAAATGCGTTCGGTAATAAGAACAGCTAAGGAAAAGGGTATCAAAATCCCGATAAAATAGCAGTTTGAGCTCGCAATTAAAGTCATTCAATTTGACTCAATGGTAATCATTGAATCCGAAGTTGACATAGATTGCTCAGAATAAATTATGCGGAATTTATGCTGAGAAACGCAACAAGTGAAGGACTGAGCAATCTTGATGAAGGACCGCGGATAATGCTGAGAGCATCGCAAGTTTTTCAAGGGCTTTATTTGGTGGACTGCAGTATTGCATGTCAAAAAAATTGATGGCGAGCTTAACAACACTATTGATGCCATTTATAAGGCTTCAATGTGTAAATTATGAAGTAAAACTCAATCAGACGAAATATTTTTTCCGTCTGATTATTGGCATATTTAGCCTTTAAAATCTGGTTACATCTATTTCTTAAGATTGTGGTAAATATCGGAACTGGGTGATGATTTTTTCGAGAAGGTAGCGTAATCATAGAAGGGGTAATTTAAAATGAGTCACCTAAGAAAGAATAATATTGAAAAACTTCCCCATGGTATATTTGATGTATTGATCATTGGTGGGGGTATCAA
>NZ_CAJXPA010000310.1 GCF_913058035.1 uncultured Paraglaciecola sp.
ATACTAAGCCTAGCTAAGCCAGTTTGTTGTAATCTTTGATTTAAGCTGTCTAAGTGAGAGGATTGTTGCTTGATTTTATGCTGATAATTACTCACATCAGCGAGTGAAATAACAGTGGCTATACCATGATTGATATCAGACTGTTTACTGAATCCTAATTGCAAATGACGCTTACTAGCTGCCACATAGGTTTGCAAATATACATACTGATTAGAGGTTAAAGCTGCGTTAATCGATTTTTGCACGTCGTCATCAAACACTTCAATCAAAAGTCGGTTGATTAACGTTCCTTCTTTACTACCCAGAAAAAATGCGGCAACACGATTGGCAAAAATAATTTCACCTGCCAGATTAACGTGCAACATGCCAACCTTGAAATCGTTGAGTAAGGATTGTTTAACTGTTAACGCTTTGCCGTACTGAGTTTGTTTGTTACGCGAGTTAGAAAGTTGAACTTTAATGATAATGACAAACATCAACAACAAAACAATGACAACCGTCAACGCTATTAGTCCAATTTTTATGGTCTCAGAACTTAGTTCAAGTATCTGAACAAGTACTTTTTGGCTAAATGCAAAACACGTGGGACTGACTAATAATGAGATAATGCACAGAACTCTTAAAAACATAATGTTCCAAACCCGGGGAGCCATGGGGTATTTTCCTTATAAACTAGCAACACGTATCAGAATATAGCAGTGAAATACACCAAAATAGTAGTGATAACACAACAAAGTATGAAGATTAATACCTAGGAATGCTTAAATTTGACGCCATCCCTGTTTTTGAACAACTCAGTTGCATCTACTAGGTTTGCTTGCACTAAAAAGGCAGGGGTCGTCGCTTAAGCTCTAAGATATCTTGGAATAGTCAGCCCTTAACCTGCCAACCGTTAAGAATAAAGCTTAACTAAATCTGACAGAGAGCTATGTGCCCAGGCTGTGTGAAAACTCTAATGACCAAATTACTCACGCAATGCTAAGTAAAATGAGGAGTTGATTCGCGTGCAAACGTGGTCAGATTTAAATGTGAAGCACATATTTTATCAGTTTTGGTGCCAAATATGACTTGAAAACAGTTTTCACACAGCCTGTGGCACAAGCGGTCGTAGCAGTGGTTCGAAAAAGCTGGTTCTGACGATCTCATCTGCCACCACAGGAGTCCTAGCGAGTTTTCGATTTAATCTATGGAGAAGATCAAAACGGACCGTCGTTTACGTCTGCAGAACGCGCGCGAGTCACGAGCGTCGATATTACTCCTCCTGTCATAGCAAAATTATCGAAAATAGTTTTTTTAGTGGATCGAACGCCCATGAGTATTTTTCGTAAAGTACTTTTGCTCCATCAACAAGACCCCTGTCGCCATTGCTTTGAGCGAGTAAATCGACTTCTCGTTTCAAATTCTCAATCTGATCTTCAGTTGCTTTTCCTGCCCTCAATAAATCAGCAACATTAGAATGGAAATCATCTAGTGCTCTTTCAGTAGCGTTAGATATCTTGTTATTATCTCCTTGAACAACATTGCCAAATTCCCCATGACCACCTGAAACAGTGATATTTATATTTCCCTTGTTCATGATCTTCCCCCTGTAGCAATATTGGAAACTTTATTCATGGCCCCTTGAACAACATTCCCCATATTGACTTTACCCCCAGAAATGCTGATGTTCATTACTTGCATCTTTTGAGCTTTTAGCTCGCTCGTATCGATGTCATTTTTTTCCAGTTCATTAATCATTGCATTGAAAACTGCATCATGAAGGCATCTAATTTGTGTAACTACATCAATATCATTGTATGAGCCTGGATATATCGTTCTGATTCTAGCTAGCAAATCATGCTCCCTTTTTACATAAGGTACTATCCAGAACAGAAAAGTGAATACGGAATATGCAACCAAATTAAATTTCTTATCACGATCGATAAAGCCGCCACCAAGAACACGCCACTCTATCGATTGCATTTTTCCAAAGTTTGTCTGATTAAAAACAAGTGTTATAGCTGTTCCCCTTGTGGTGACAGTTGACGAAGATCTAATAAAGGCTCGATCCTCTGTTTCAGATAAGTCGTTATCTATGTCAGTTATTGTTATCGTCTCCAAGGAATTTATTGGTGTTTTATCACGCAGCTCTGACTCGATAGCCGCGTACAAGTTTTTCTCTATTATTTCTGAATGAGAAAACACATGTTGGAAGTCACCAAATACTTGACCAAAGTATCTAAAAGGAAAGTTTTTCTTGAATTTATTGGAGCTAGATGAGGCCTCCGCCAGCTCACTTTTCACAAATGAATTGGTTATAAGCCCTATAATCAGCAACAATATAAGAGAAATACCAAGTGTTAAAACAGTGAAAAATGCATGGACAATAAAGGCTATAATAACACTTCTGATTTTGATGCTGTTTTTTACTTTCCCTGAATTTAATAAATCCATTTCTTAACTCCTTGTTTAATAGTTAGTTGCCATAACGCCTTTGACAAGCGCGCGTGTTTTGCGTCGCTTGGCTAAACTTGTTATGCGATAAGTTGCTATTAAAGCAAAGGAAATTAAGAACTAATGAAGATAAATTCGCTATATGCTACATCCCTGCCTTTAGCAGTCTAACAATAGTCCAATTATTAATTTCGTCCAATTTTCAGTTGAAAAAGTTTTACGCTAAACGATGAGTAAACAATGAACACTTAACGCTTTGCCAATGGGCAAGTGCGAATGTTGTTGGACGAAACCAATGGGTATTTGTCCCAGCAGTGCTGCTGGCAGCGATTTTTGGCAACTTGTTATATTGCAACTGGCGCAAAGCACAATCAGTTACTTTTAGAGCGCACCTGTAAGTTTAAATCAGTTTGGAAAACGACCTCAATTTGAGAACATTCGTTTGAGAACATTCGAACGTTAACTCTTACTCACCTTCAATCGCTGCAATTATATTTAGGGTACAAAAGAAGAATATGACTGCTTACATCAGAATTGGATAGTTTCACACCAACGATTGAGCCGTCCTGCTTAAACTCACAAAACGAGCCATTCCTTTCAATAATCTCAATCGGAATCTCAAATTTAGACAATGTCTAACCTTTCTTTGCGATTTAGCAGTTATTACGTTTACGACTCAGTAGTACCC
>NZ_CAJXPA010000311.1 GCF_913058035.1 uncultured Paraglaciecola sp.
ACATAACACACAGTTGAAGTAGATATTTAGCTACTAATAGATTTAATAAGTCTTTTTTAAGTAAAGTATTCACTTTTAAAACATTTCAAAATTAACAGGACACATATGGATGCTCCAGAGATGTCAACCGATAATCTTGTATTACCAACTATCCGTTGTGATGAAACAGTCTTAAAGTGACTTAGATCTAAGATATATTCAGACTCATTATTAACGTGGGCTAAATCAGCCCTGGCCTATGATGAAGTCTTTACCGGATAGCGCCTACCGGATAGCGCCTACCGGGTAGCGCCTACCGGGTAACGCCTAAAGACTGAATACGACTAGGAACCGCATGCCTTACCGCCTAAAAATGCACCCACTTGGATTATAATACTTGTCTGTCTGGAGACCGCATCATGGCTTTAGTGAGGTAGGCGTATTACATTTTTTTATTATGTTGTAAATAATGGGAATAAGTGTTGTAAAGGTTACCCTGAGTATTACCTTCCTAAACAACCATATAGGCTTGGTGCATTTGTGCTACTCGGAATGGAACATGGTTGGGTTAATGCAAAGAATTTCATATTAAACGCTTACTTGTGATGGCATCATACAACAGTGTTTATGTCGTGCAAGTGACAGCCTAATTAGCCGCATTCTCGGCATAAATATAGGGCCACCTTTCTGTTACGGCCATTCTATCTTTAGAACTTGCATTAACGGCACTAGCATACAAAATACATTCGTAAATAAACACAAATAAACCATTGTTTGACTGAACCCGTCAGCATAGAAATCGTTTCTTTTGGCAGTTGATAATTAACATAAGCAGTTTTTATTGACATACCTTAGCTAATTTAATGCACATAGTTCGCCCTTAAAAAGTGACATTGAATCTAGTTTTTGCATTCGCGTTGTTACCAAAACAATTGTGATGACCCGCACCCAATAACGTCTTCTAATGTGTATTAGCGTGACTATGCTTAAAGTTGATATGTCATTATAAAAAATTATGGCAGCAACCTAACAATCAATACTTGTTGTCATCGGTCAAAAGTAGGTAGTAACCTTATCCAAATAGCTCCACTTCGAATAAGCTTTTCTGTCGTCACAAATAATGCCTTCAACGATCCTACACCCGCATTCAGGCCCATAATTCTCTTAAAAAAATTCACTACAGAGCCCCTCCAATATTGTAGAGATAATATTACATTAACTGCTCAATATTTTAAGAGGTAATGACAAAGCACTATTATCTGTTTGACCAACAAACCAAATAATGGCACTCAAGCCACCCAAAGTAATGACATACCACAAAATAGAAATAATTTGAGCGTAACGATTAAGGGGCAATAGCTCACTGAAGTGTCGGCGTTTATATTCAAAGAATATTTCCACACTACCTATAGCAAGTAAAAAACCTAACAATGCCAAACCAAAGTGATAACTAACGTAAACCCCTAACATGGCGCCCAATGTGCAGGCGACCATACCAACACGAGAGTTAATTGAAAAAGCGATACTTTTAAGTACATGCCCACCATCTAAAGGCAATACAGGTAACATATTAAATAAATTAAGCAGCGCATTAAATACCGCTAAACCTGCGAGTACTTCTATATCGGTAAGCCAATAGCCCAATAAGCAAGCGATAGACAATATCAAGCCAAAAAATGGCCCCATAATTGAAATAACAATATCTTGCCAGCGTGTATTAATTTTGTCGTCGCTGAGCGCTAGACCTCCCACAAAAGGAATAAGGTAAATACCTTTGGTTTTCAAACCAAAGTACTTCATCGCCCTAATATGACCATATTCATGAAACACCAGACAACATATCAGGGCAATGGCAAACTCAATAGAAAACAACCAGCTGTAAGCGGCTAAACTGCCTGCAGCAAACAACACTTTAATCACCTTGGCACTTTTGAACAGTTTTAAACCCAGCCCCCCCATACCAATAAAACTAAATTTCATCGGTTGTTTTTTGCCTTGAATGACTTGCCTTTGCTCTATGTCTTTTTCAGTCAGTGTATTTTCATGCAATAGCTCATCATTCACTAAAAGCTTGAATTGCAGCTCAAAAGGCTGCCATTGCAAAGCACCATTGAGATCCACTTGGAGATCGCCTTGTTCATTTTGAAGTAAAAATTGATGTGAAAAGTCATTATTGCCTACACTGACACTCACTTGCGAAACACATTGATCACCCCAAAACAGTTGTTGCCACCCAGCCATCGAACCTTCTAACTTAAGTGTTTTACCTAAACACTCTACTTCTAATAATTGCACTATATAAACTCAACAAATAAAACCACGCCCGATTATTGCTATATTTATTGATGGGACAAGGTTTATCGAGAATAAATGTTAAAAATTAAATAAATGCAGTGGATAGCTAAAAACTAAAAGTAAAAGATGTTGAACCACAAAAAAGTCGAGAGTACGGAGAAAGAATCAAAAACTGAAATATCTGGGCGATTTACATTAATTTGGACTGGGCTACATTCAGTAAAATAAATTATCGATGAATTGAACTAGTACAGTTATTACCTCTCCGGTTATGTAATTTATGTGTGTGTTTTCTTTTTGAGCCTGATAATTTACCAGGCTCTTTTTTTGCCTGCGATTTAGCTGTACTTCATTAATAGCTTAATAACGCGAAATAAAATGGATAGGAGAAGGGGCTAGTAACTCGGAGCACAAAGAATATCAAAAGTACGAAAGAAAAATTTGAAAACAGGTTGGTTTATCACGGTTGACTCAGATATCTGTTTTCCTGATAGTTTGACCTACTCCATATATTTTACTTTTCAACGAATCTGACCCCGCGGGTTAATGAAATTGATAGACCACAACTAAGGTTTTCCATATTATTCCCACGGGTGACTCCGTAATTTTGGGGTTATATGTTTTTGCTATTAAACCCACTTTCAATAGACCAACTTTAGCGAACAGCTTTACCGAAAGTTTGGGATGTCCACTAGAGTTGAAAACATCCAATATAAAAATAAGCAGTTAAATTACAAATACACCCATTGTAACAAACCAGTAA
>NZ_CAJXPA010000312.1 GCF_913058035.1 uncultured Paraglaciecola sp.
TGCTATTGCAGCTCACCCACGTGTAAATAAAAATGATATTAAAAAAATACAAATAGCTCTGATAAATATGCGAAATAGCGACCTTGGCAAGACATTATTAAAGAGTATCAAAATTAAAGGTTTTACAGCAGCTGCAGATCATGATTGGAATGATGTAAGAGCACTCAATATAGCTTTGCTTGAAACTAATTAAGTTAACGTATGTTGAGTTTTCGATCAAAAACCATTTTAGGTATTGCATTAATCGAGTCAATATTACTAGTAATATTAGTTTTTAGTGCTTTAAACTTCATGAGTGATTCAAATGAAGAGCTGCTAAAACAACGCGCAAATGTCACCTTACGCCTTTTTAAAAGTGCCATTAAAGATGCAGTATTATCGACAGATTTAGCAACGTTGGAAAGTTTTGTCGAGGAAATCATGTCAAACTCTGATGTCGTTTACGCACGTATCACTAGCAATGGTGTCATTCTTGCTGAGGGGGGAAGTGCATTAGTACTTCAGAAGCCACGTGAAGTGGATAGCTCACTTTCTCAGGTTATCGATGGAATATATGACATTCGTGCAGAAATTGTTGTAGCCGGTATAACTTATGGCGTTATTGAAATGGGACTTTCTACAGCGTCAATAGAAAGCATGTTAGCAAAAGCCAAACGGTGGATTGCTACCATCGCTAGTCTTGAAGTCAGTCTTGTGGCTTTATTTTCGTTTGTGCTCGGTACCTATTTAACACGGCAACTTTTAGCACTAAAAAATGCATCTAATATTATCGCTTTATCTGGTCCTGGACATCAAATACCTATATCAGGTAACGACGAACTTTCGGAGGTTGCACATGCATTTAATAGTATGTCGAAGAACCTAGAAAAAAGTTATGGCGAGCTAAATAATAGTCAAGCTGAAATGGAACATAAAATAACCGAGCGAACGCGTGAACTGAATACAATATTAATCTTAAGCCCCGACGGATTTGTGCTGTCCAACACAGATAATAATGTTGTATATATCAACCCCGCTTTTTTAACTATGACTGGGCTAAAAGCGGATACGTTAATCGGTAAAAGCACGCACATTTTTAATGAATTAATGGTCAGTTTATTTGATTCAAAAAAGATGAATAATATAGAATTTATCAACAAGGGTGATACTCAACAACTGATATATTTGTCACGTCCGGCATCACGTATTCTCCACGTTAATATCAAAACACTGCTTGGATTAAAGGGAAAAGCAGAAGGATATGTATTCTATTTCAGAGATGTGACCCATGAAAAAGAAGTGGACAGGATGAAAAGTGAGTTTTTATCAACGGCAGCCCATGAACTGAGGACACCACTAGCCAGTATCTATGGTTTTTCTGAATTATTAAAGCATCGTGATTACGATAAAAAAGTTTCACATGAAATAATTGAAACCATTCATCGACAGTCAGGTAATCTTAAAAAACTACTTGATGAGCTGCTCGATCTGTCTCGTATTGAAGCAAGAGCGGGTAAAGATTTTAATATGGCTAATAATTCACTTGAAGAGATTGTGAAACAGTCATGTACCGAAACTGAGGGGGCATTTACTGATCATAAAGTGGACATTCAGACATTAAAATATTGGCCAACATTAACGTTTGACGACGATAAAATGCGTCAGGTATTCATAAACTTGTTAAGTAACGCTTGTAAATATTCACCTGATCATAAATACGTTATTTTGACTACAAGCGAGAGAAAAAAAAACGGATATAGGCAGTTTGGTGTCAGCATAACTGATAAAGGTATTGGTATGACACCTCATCAGTTTAGTCATCTTGGAGTGCGGTTTTACCGAGCTGATAATTCGGGTGCAACGCCCGGTTCAGGTTTGGGTGTCTCACTGGTTAAAGAAATAGTGTCTATTCACGCAGGAGAGGTCGAGTTTGTTACTGCTCAAGGAAAAGGAATGGTCGTAACTGTGTGGTTACCAATAGTCAAAAGTTAACCTGCAGATGCGAAAAAAATGTGTAAAGACATAATTTTAACTGTTGACGATCAACTAGATTTAGTAGCTCAGTCAGAGTGGACTTTGAATTTAGTTATCACGCATTGTATGGATCTGAAAATAATCTATGTGCATTAAGATAAGCTGTTTATTTAGCTGTTATTTTTCAAAGTAGAACTTTTATTGTGTATTCCCAATTGCACTGCAAGTGCATAAAAATATAACAGCAGACTAAGAATGCACAAGACTTTACAGCTTTGTTTATTTAAAAATAAATATATTTTAAGTAACTGGAACATCTTATTTTTTAACTAATCAGGTACTTGGCGAATTCGACAGAGCTCAAATATAGCGAGATTAAGAAACATATTGTCATATTGGCTCTTATTTTTCTGTGGATCATGCGAGCTAATGTTCGAGCTCATATATAGAATCACTTTATCAAAAAAATCTAAAGATTAATCGAAGTAAACTGAGTACTAATATGTAATTCTCAGATTATGTTAGGGATATTTCAAGGCTTTAAACGCTCCAGTATAACAAATGCTTAAAAAGTGTCTCGGGCAGACCATGAGGGGTTCGAAAGCAGTTGATACCCATCAAATTTATTATGTAAGAAGATCCCTTTAAGTGCGAAGGTTGTCACTTGAACAGACTCTCTGATGTTCTAGGATGGACAGATGTTATCGTCCTGTATTGAACGAAAAAAAAGTACTCGCGATAGTCAAACAAAATAATGGCACTTGATTTGAGCCCAATGTTGTTAAAGCTTTTTTGTTGTAAAGTAGTCATTTTTGATATTAATTTTTCATTGTCTTTAATCACGCTTTTGGCGGATAAAGAATAGGGTAAAATTGATTAATAAACTAATTGCATCAATTTTCAATATGAGCACTGTATGTTTAAATCAAATAATAATGTTTAATTTTCAATAATTTGTGATGAATAATAAAATAAAAATTTGTAAGGACTCGCCATAATAATTGGCAAGAAATGTATTATTTCTGCCCAATGCACCTTAGAAATAATAAGGGGATGCATAAACTTATTC
>NZ_CAJXPA010000313.1 GCF_913058035.1 uncultured Paraglaciecola sp.
CGTTCATTCACTATATTATTTATATCATTAACCATACCAACAAATCGTTCAGCGAGCTCATTCATTTCATTTGTGGATATTTCAATACAATTACCGATTTGATGAGACAAGATTGGCAAACAATCTTTACCTATAGACTCAAATGAGTTAACTGAACCTTTAAGTTTTTGCAGTTCATTTTCTAAGTCAAATATAACTAATCTGAGTGCCTCATTATCGTTGGTGGTCGCAGCGAGTATTTCTTTCTTCAAATAACTAAAATAAAATTCGCTGGTTACCAAACAAAAGGCAACAATCAAAAAAATTAAAGATTCGCTAAAAGTCACTATTAATAAAGCTATTAAACTAACTATCCCAGAAGGTATCACAGTACTCAAACTACTTTTTTTTTGCATATTCCTACCTTAGCTAGCTTTTTTCTGCTCAATAACGAATTTGCGCAAACAACATATAAAAGACCATTTAATCATTATTTAGTGTTACTTAAGTATTATATATATGTCATTTATATTACGTTAGGCACCAAAAATTCCCAAAATACCCTATCATAAAGATTTCGTTGTAGATACTAAGTGTTCTAAACTCTCTCCAATTTATATCTAAATGGGTTTTCTGGATCCACCATATAGACAACAAAACTGTCCGCCGTTATTCTTATTTCAAGTCCACCTTTATTTTTTAATTGCCCATATTTAATGGCTTACAATGATGGTTTTGCTGGATCTAACTCTACAAATAAATGGATTTCTCAATTTTGAGCAATGGTCTATTTGTTGTTCTAATAAAGAGTTATGTTTTTTGTGAAAAATACTGCTTTTGGCGTGAATTTAGTAAAAAAAGCATTTTTATACTGCAATGACACTAAATGGATTAACAGCATGGGTTGTTAATTCACATCCCATAAGTTTTATTTTTGAAGCATAAGGAAGATCGAATTATTGAAAGTAAAAGTGCTATTTTCGATGCGTGTGTCTCAGCCAATTTCCTTATCGCCTTAAGGTATAAAAAAAATGGGAGCATCTGAAAGTAGTTTTTGAACAAATCTATTCAAATTTTTCACAAGGTTTGAATAGTCGAGATGCAATAATGTTCTAAATGAAAGAAGTGCCATGACTAAAGTGTAAATTTTCCATACGAACACCGTCTGGCATAAAGTGGACGTCTGATTCATATCTAGAAACATTATAGGATCACTTCAGTACGATATAAGAGCAGGTTAAACTTGACATTACATTATCTGCGTTTCTTCATAGCAAAAATGTTAAATTTCAGTCTCAACCTGACAGATCCTATATTTGAATAGTTTGACAAAAGTGTAATAATCTCTCAATTATCTGTAATATCAACATTTAGTGCAGCTTAATTTAACGACAGTGGTCTATCTTAAATAGAAAATAATACAGCTTTACTAAACATCCCCGTAGATTTATGCCCACGATGTTATTCTTCTGCCAAGCTTTTTATGACATTATATTGTTAGCTAAATTACATTCAAACATCTCATCAGCTAACTTTTTGAGCTGAAAGAGTCACAAGTTGATGTCTTTTATCTATTGAAGTAACGGTCTCATTATCAGCTTATTGAATGACTTATTCGCTCGGTTATATACGGTCTTTTTTCTGTCTTTACCCCGCATCTAATATACCTGCATTGCAGCTCATCAAGCACAATGTCATGAATGTTATGAATGTTATGAAATTGTGCTCGATAAGCTTTTCAAAAGGTGGGATTGTGGTTTTTGTGATGAGTCGTAAAATCACGTTGAACGTGTTGTTACCCTATATCTTATAAGTCTGCCTAAACTTATTTTGGGATGTTGTAAGGCATTAAATGCCAACATAAATAGCTCTGACTAGTCCAAATTATGAATTTATCTTTCTTCACATTGATATAAGCTTACTTGCAAATTGAAACTCTATGCGTTCTGCATCTTCTTGAAAATTGACGCATCCTTGTTGCTCAAATAAATCACCTATTTAGCAAATGTTATCAATTCACATGTGCAAAGGTGGATAATATATTTTGGAATTTTTATTGATACTATTTAAAAAGATTGAGTATTAACATGGGTCAACTGAGACTCGCTTTACCAAGGAGCAATATCAGATTTTGAGACACAACAAAAATTTGCTGCACGTTGTCTGGGAAGTTTTGCTAAAAGAGTGTCGCCTAAAAGAGTGTCGCTATGAATAGATTTCTGTCGGATAAGGTAATTATCCACGTTAACTTCAAAATACCCTCATGAAAGAAACATTTCAAGGTCATTAATTTTGTATTAGTAAAACTAAATTTCCGCTGATTAACTCGACTTGGGACTGCAAATTATTTAGCTAAGATGAACTATCACCCAGACTTAGATATTCTTCTTTCGTTTTTCTTCGTAGGCTCTACTTTCACCTGTTAATCTTTCAGCCAGCCAAAGCTTTATAATAGACTGCCGAGTCACTCCGACCCGATTTGCCTCTCTGTCAAGAGATTCAAGCATCCATCCAGGAAAATCGACTATCACTCGTTTTTGTTTCTGAGTGGTACGCTTCGATTCTGATACTTCTGATACTTCTGATACTTCTGAGTCTTGATGAAAATCATTCTGCTCAAAATCACTCTTAAAACTTCTTTCTTCCATAATTTATTGCCTCTGCTTTTATTGACCACCTAATAATTTATCTTTAATGCTTTTGTCCGTATTTTGGAAATAAATCCATTAGTTTAGACGAATAACACTATTAGAAGGGTCACTTACGGTGTGTAGTATTCTTGTTAATCTCAAATAATCTCAAATAATTAGTGCGATATAAAATAAATTTATGAGCACCGTAAATTTCAAAATCGTATTGAGTTTTAACTGCGTAAAATTATTAATTAAATAATTTTTTATTGATTAAAAACCTCAATACTAATGCTAAATACCACATGGAAAACCAATAATCTCTAGCGAACTAAAACCGAGTAAACCGTTAACAGTACTGTTTCACACACTTTTTGTAAGGTCAACTTTATTCACTTATTAGC
>NZ_CAJXPA010000314.1 GCF_913058035.1 uncultured Paraglaciecola sp.
TTGTGTATAAGTCATATATTCTAACAAGTATTCGTAACTGGTGTTGATTATTTGTACTAAATAGTGACTTTAACCAAGAAAGTTAGAGGCCAAAACCCATACCGATTATTGGTCTTCGAATAAAAAAAAATCAAAATAATAGTTGAAAAAAACAAGCTATAGTGGATTTTCTGTCTCGATTACTCGGTTAAAAAGCCGGATAACTGGTGAATTGCAGGGTTAAACAATTTTTAGCTTTGCGATATAAAACAAATTCCTATGCTTCACAAACTGTATTATTTTACGATCAATAATCTGGTATCGCATTAGTCATGATGGCTATGCCTAGAATCAAGCAGACTAAAATAGTGGTTTATCTCTAGTAGAGATAAATTGTAGATGCTCTAAAGATTGAGGCTGTTATAACCTTGCGTACACTTTGACTCCGTTACGCCCATTTTTTGCTTAATAAAATATATTGCTGTTCTCGTGCAGACGAACTCTCATTTCAAGGGCATCTTTTAGTTAGTTTTTTTAAACCATGAAAAATTCTTCGCAGCTAATCTTTTTGATCGTATCAATGCTGCGAGTCGCTTTTTTAATGAACCTAGCATAAGCCTTTCTAAAGCCTTTAATCCTTAAGACCAACGAAGTGCCTTCGCTTGTCATTAACTTATTTAAGGTGCCGACGTCGATCAATATTACTGACTTTACAGGATTATCCAAACGTGTCTGTCTAATTTAAGGCTTAGCAACTTATCAAAACTCGCCTGTTATGAAGTCTAGTTAACGAGTCCAGTCTTGATGAATACAATGCGTGCGGTTCCAGTGTGGCGGGTGTCTTTGGCTGACTTTATGATGAGCACTAATCAAGAATGAGTACGACTTCTGACTTTATATTTATTTCTTGGTTCGTGCCCCTCTTGTTCAAGATTGACAATGACGTTTCTTCATAACATTCGTAGCCTGTAAACCAAGAGATCAAGCATATCATTTTTCAACATTATTAATTGCAATTGCAACTGATAAGCAAATTATTGTTTATATTGGTAAAAATATTATTGATGTAGCAGTCTATTTATAATTAATATCATATTCTTAAGAGTAGTTTTCAGAATATGATTTAAGAGTAGTATGGTGAATAAATGAATTTGAATACTTAGATGTACTTTAGTATAAATATTGGCGTCATTCGTTAAGAGATGTCCTGATGTCAAATGTCGACATTACTAGCTTGCTAAATTAAGGCCCTAATAAAAAATAATCCCTGTTTATTAGGGTTTTGTAAAAAAATTCCGCGAGACTCTGACATCCTTAATTTACTGGTGATGAGCCTTAGTTGAAAGCGTTAAAAGAGTCACATTCCTTTCCATGGATCATCCGTTTTCCAAGTAGATACCCATTCAGGGATTTTGCTGGCAGACATCGGTCTAGCAATCCCATAACCCTGAGCCAACTCACAACCCAATTTTAATAGGGCTTGACCATGAGCGATAGTTTCTACTCCTTCAGCAATCACTTCACACTCAAATGCTTGAGCTAGTCCAATGACCCCTTTGACAATAGCTAAATCACCAGCATCTTCTAACATATCACGCACAAATGTTTGATCGATTTTAATTAATTGTGCTGGCAAGCGTCTTACATGAGTGAGTGATGAATATCCTGTGCCAAAATCATCTAAAGCAAAACGGACACCTAATTTATGGCATTCATTCATGGTTGAAGATACTTGATTGATATCATGTAAGGCACTGGTCTCCAGTATCTCTAATTCTAAAAAGGGTGGACCGACTTCAGGATAAGAAGCTAATAATGCTTTCAGGCGGGATACGAAATTATCTTGTTGTAATTGATAGGCACTAATGTTCACACTGATAGGAAAACAGATCCCTATATTTTGCCAATCACTTATTTGATTCAATGCAGTATCTATTACCCATTCACCCAATTCTAGACTAAGAGGTTGGCCCTCTATCACAGGTAAAAAGTCCAAAGAAGGGATCAGACCACTTTTAGGATGCTGCCAGCGGATTAAAGCTTCTGTCCCTATCACTTCGCCAGTGCGCATATTTACTTTTGGTTGGTAGTGCAGTAAAAACTCACCTCGCTCCATAGCTAGGCGAATATTATCTATATTTTCTAGCTGAATCTTGCCTGCATAAGCTTGCTCAACGTCAAACAAACGATAACGGTTTTTGCCTGCTTGTTTAGCACTATACATCGCCTGGTCAGCGTGGCGCATGAGATGATCTGCGTCTGAATTGTCTTGTGGATAAAACGTCACACCGATGCTCGCTGAAACTCGTATTATGGCTCCATCCACCATAACAGGATCAGAAGTAGCCTTTAAAAGCCGCTCTAATATAGCCGAACTCAACTTAGTGTTTTGTAAATCAACCATAATTGCGATAAATTCATCACCACCAATACGCGCCAACGTATCACCTTCACGTAAGGCGTCTTTCATACGTTGTGACAAGGCAATAAGTAGTTTATCTCCCACAGCGTGGCCATAGCTATCGTTGATCTCTTTGAACCTGTCAAGGTCCATAAATGCAACCGCTAATGACTGTTTGTGACTTTGGCAGTAGGCCATAGCCTGGCTAAGGCGGTCTGCTAATAAAACTCGGTTAGGTAGGTTAGTGAGTACGTCGTAATGAGCAATATGTTCCAGTTGACCTTGATAAGCCTTCATTGACGTTATGTCAGTGGATAATGAGACATAATGTTGGACTTTACCCTCAGCATTTTTCACAGCACTGATAGTCAGTATTTCTGGATAAACGTCGCCATTTTTACGACGGTTCCAGATCTCTCCACGCCAGTAACCTTGTGCTAACAGCGCCTCCCACATCTTAGCAAAAAATGCTGGTGGATGCCGTCCGGACTGAAGTATTTTTGGGTTTTTCCCCAGAACATATTCAGCAGTATAACCAGTAATCTGGCTAAAGGTATCGTTAACTTCGGTAATAGTGGCAGTAGCATCAGTTATCATGATCACCACATGCTGTCTCTTTCACACATCA
>NZ_CAJXPA010000315.1 GCF_913058035.1 uncultured Paraglaciecola sp.
GCACCCTAGATTTGTCGACCTGTTCGCGTAAATATCATAGAGCCTGAGTTTGCTACTCAATTAGAGCTCGTACATAAGTACGCATTTATTTCTTTGCCTAACATCATTTTTGTTGTTGACACGGGGGAGTCCACATAAGTTAAGCTACTTTTTGTAATTCATGGTTTTGTTGTTCAAAGTTATTAGGACTTTGGTAATCCAAGTACGAATGAATTCTATGGCTGTTGTACCACATGGTCATGTAATTCAAGATATCTTGTTGGGCGCTAAATCGTGTGGAGTAATTGCGCCAATGGACCCGCTCTTGTTTTAGACTTCCAAAGAAACTTTCTGCTACAGCGTTGTCCCAACAACATCCTTTTTTACTCATGCTACCTACAAAACCATGTGTCTTGATAAGGCGACGATAAGCTTTGCTGGCATATTGTACACCTTGGTCTGAATGCACAATCAATCCTGCTTTGGGTTGTCGTTGCCATATCGCCATGGTGAATGCGTCACACACTAAGCTGGCCTTCATTCTTGAACTCATACTCCAACCCACGACTTTGCGTGAATATAAATCAATCACCACCGCTAAATACAACCAGCCTTCTGATGTCCAAACGTAGGTGATATCTTGCACCCACCCTAGGTCATGCTGCTGTGCTATGAAGTCTTGCTTTAGCTCATTGTCATAAATGGGCTTCTTATGGTCGCTGTTGGTGGTGGCTTTATATTTCTTTTTATACCGCACCCACACGCCTGCTTCTTTCATCAATTTAGCTGTTTTCCTGCGACTCACTGGAAAGCTCAGCGTATTCAATACTTTTTGAATGCGTCGTTCTCCGTAGGTATTATCGCTGAACTTGGCGATATCTTTTACCCATTCCAGCATCTCTTGATGCGTTAGGTCATCAGGTTTATCCGTTTGACGCTTCTGATAACTGTAATAATTATTAGTTTGTACACCGAGCAGCCTGCACATTAAGCGCACAGGCCAGGTCTTCTTATATCGGGTAATAAACGAATACTTCACTTCGTTTCTTTGGCAAAGAAGACCGTCGCTTTTTTTAATATCTCACGCTCCATTTCGAGACGCTTGACTTGCCCCTTCAAACTGCGAATTTCAGCTTGCTCAGGTGTCAGGGTGCCATTACCTCGAAAAGCATGACCGTCATCATCTTCGGCCTCTTTGAGCCAACGACCGAGTATCTGAGGACTGAGGCCTAAATTCCTAGCCGCCTCTACTCGACTGTATTTTTGCTCTACCACCAATGCGATGGCATCCAATTTAAATTCTTTTGAGTATTTCTTACGTGCTGTCATTATCTATCTACAGTTAAGGCTATTATGTCTTAACTAGGAGGGGCGTATCTATTCAACCACGTCACCCCTTTACGAACAATCAAGGGAAAACGATATTCGCATGATAAAAGTACATCAAAAAATATCGGGCTGTTTCAGAAGTCAAAACGGTACGGATATGTTTTGTCTGCTTCGCAGTTACATCTCCAGTTGTTGCAAGCAAGATGTTTCAGCAAGTGATGCGCTACGAGTAATGTTTAAGAGCAAGCTTCCTGTCATTTTTTCTTTTGAGTGACCTGAGTCGTTACAAAGTTTCTACAAATAAGCTCCAATATATTACAATTTCTAGGTGATATTATACTTTGGTTTTAGTTTTATCTGTGACTAACCAACCTAGGTATGATTTCAATTTTTCTATAGCTTCAGAAATGTAGCTAGCAATAGTAACTTTTTCTTCTGAAGCAAGTATTGAAGTAATACCAAACTGTGAAAGTAAACTTGATTTTAACGGCAATCCTTGTTGACCACCGGTTTTCCCTGAGTGATTTTCCCCCGTGTTAACTACCCAACAAATAGCCTTTGATGGGATAGGCTTGAACTGCCAGCCAAATTTTCTGATGTATGCCAATTGATATCTATGATTTCCCAATATATTCAGAAGTGGAAACCTTTCAATGCCAGCGATCATTTCCTCTTTAGATGAATTTTCATTGAGTTGATTATCGAAACTTACCATTTCAAGTAGTTTTTTATAATCATAAATAAATGTGCTACCACAATAGCGGCACAAACCATATTTGCGAATCGATTTTTTGTCTCCTAAGTTTACTAAATACCCACCGTTTGCATACCAAAAATCTGTATTTGGTGTGGCGGCGACATGATCAACAATTTTATTATGGACCCAGTCATCCGCATCAATAATAAATATTTTAGATGGGGAGTATCTTTTCAAGAATAGCAAACCTGCAGCTATTTTAGTGCCTTTATCTATCAGAAATGAGTCAAAAGAAAGCTGGTTTGCTTTACCTAAGCCCGGGGGGGGGAAGTCGACTATGTGAAATATCACTTTGCTTTCATCAACACTTATCTTGGGCTTTTTGTTGCAGACTATAAGAAATTTATATGCAACAGATGTTTGCTGAGAACATACAGATTCAATAGTAATAGAAAGTAAATCAATAACTCGCTGATAATCTTTAGCGTTATCAGGGTGTCTTAGGGTGGTGACAAAAAAAAACATATTATTGTCTCGAACTTTTCAAAAATAATGAGAATTCAACTTGACATGCAGATAAGCTTTTTGGCGCTTTTCAATCAAGCTATGTATTGGCTCTAGAGTCATTATTTACAACGTCTATCTTATCCTAATCGTTATTATATATTTGAACCAGCAGGAATTTAATATACCACTTCATACGGCCCGATATTCTACTTAATAAGTTTAAGTAAGCCGGTGCGTTTTTTCCTATTGTATTTGATTAAGCGCTTAATTGTGAATTTTAAAGACTCAGTAATATTCATTTTAGCCAAAGACAACATATCTACGTATGTAAATTTCACATTGTTAATGTCTATATTTTTGAGACTGGAATAACAAGGATGAAAAATCATATTTTTATTCTCAACTAAGTTTTTCTTAATAACTTCATTAGAAATACCCCCAGAAGCAGTATAAACCTGACTCTAATACACACCAAACCCTGCCAATGAAGATG
>NZ_CAJXPA010000316.1 GCF_913058035.1 uncultured Paraglaciecola sp.
GCATGATGAAATGTATGCAAATCAAATTGCTCACTTAGTTCAGACTCTGTTTGTTTGCGTAACTTTTTTATCGTTAACTCTCCAATTTTGTATGTTAAAGCTTGAACAGGCCATGAAATATAACGATTAATCTCTATTTTAACATTGTGCTCTGATAGAGCTGTATTTTCTAGCATAAAATCTATGGCTCTTTGCCGTGATCACACTTTTACATACCTACTTCTTTTCCCAAAAACTCTGAATACAACCGCCGTCCCTCACCAAATGTAAATATGCAGGTATAACACCTGACTTCAGGTAAATCATGCATTTCTCTAGCTAAAGATACTTGTAAATGATGTCCTGGAATTGCTTCGTGTAACGTAAACGCAGTTAGAGAATATAAAGGCCTCTTGTATGAAGCATATGTATTAACCCAATATTATGCTGGCTGGTCAACACTGGTTGGTGATATGTATCGTCCTGTTGTGTACTCAGGAGCAATATTGTCAGGCACGGGCTTTAGCCCGTAGGGAGTTCGTGGCAAATAGTTAAATAACTGAGATAGCTTAGCATCCATCTTTTTAAAATGTACAAAGCTTGTTTAATTAATTCACTTGTTGTTTGCACATAAAACCTTTTATCAATCCGTAAATATCGTATGAACTGTTTAATATTGCCACCGAATTCGAGTTGCTGTATAAAAATAACGATGGTTTTGATAATAAGTAATACCGTCTGGTATAGATTTAGCAGGGATATTACTTTTAGTAATATATTTTGTGACTAAAAAACTATAGGATTTTTGATAAGCACCAGAACATGATTCGAGATAATTAAATTCGCTTGCTCAGTTAATTTTTGTTGTTGAATAAAAGCAACCTTAACGACCTGATAATTTTTAAATGGTGAATGAAATACACTGTTTTCAGGTGAATTTTTAATAAAAGCTTCCACTGAATCTTTAAACCCATTTAGCCCTACTTTTGGTCGAATAAAGCCAGTTTGTATCCCTTTTGTTATTCAGTTAATTTGTTGTTCAAAATATAACGGGAATTGTTCAAGTCTGGCTAAGTAATTTTGATAGTCAATTAAGGTTTTAAAACGACTAGAACGAGGCAAAAAAGATAATCTGCTATGACATCCTGATTTTGATGTAAGAAAGATATAATGAGCGTTGGATTGGCATTGATCGATATCGTTTTGTAATTGTCTTGTTAGATTGATAAGCAAATCTACTCTACTCAGCTCTACTTAGGTCACGCTTATCTAAGTAAAACAGTTTTTAAAAAATTGTGAAATTGATAGTCTTGCTTTGTAGGCGCTACAGGTGAAATGTCAGGTAATTTGTTATCAAAATCATGTATGCCCTGCCAAATCGCGGCGAGTGGACTGATGGATAATTAATTGCATCAAATTTCACCAAATAGTGACTGTAATTTAGTCGATTCTGTAGCAAAATATGCATTTGAAAAGAAAGTTATCAGCAAAAAAAGGCATACTTGACTATATTTTTACTCGATATAAATTTTATTTAGGTGTGTTTCTAGGTGTATATATGGGTGAAGGAAAAGTAGTCACCTTATCTGACAGCACCATTATTTTAGAGGTGCCTTGTTTTTTGACTTCATCGATACGAAGTACACTATGCATAGGAACGTATGTTCGAGTGACGTCAGCAAATTCATTTTTAAGTTTTTCATGGCTAGGGTCCAATACTAAACTTGTATGAGTATCCCAAACAAAGTCACCTATCTCAATAAATCCAAACATGCTTCCTTGGCAAACTTCGCGAACATAAAGTTCATAGCGCTCACCATTTGCTATAAATTGGATACGGAATAAATGTTCTTTACTGGGCATAATGACTTCTCAATATATTAAGCTACTTTCCGAGTTACATTGAACTGCGTAAGGTAGAAGTTTAAGTGACCTATAGGTGGTGATGAACGGACCAATAGCAAGAGTAAAAAGGTCCTGTTTAAAACTATTTTAATCAACTATTAAGTTTCTGATATAGTGAAAGGTGCGCATATGCAAAGCACACATAAGATGTGCTGCAGTGCATAATGTATTTTCTATGCCAGTATTTTAGTTTGTGCTTCCACTATTTTGATAGGGTTAATACGCTGGTTTGTATAATTCACATCCGAGTGTTTGGAATTGAAGAAGAAAATCTAAATCGGCATTACATGTAAACTAACCAAATTAAATCTTCTTAAAACTAATATTAGCAACACAGCTAAAAAATTGTTGCGCATTCAATCAATATATTGGTATTTATATATAATGGGGTGCCGTTTGACGCAAGTTAAAAAATTTATAATAATGACGGCCGTAAAACTCATCAAAGTGTAATCAAGCCTTATATAAATAAGGCCAAGTTTGTACATTACTTTTTGAATCTGAGTCATATATCTATTAATCAACGCAGATTAGCTGTGGAATACTTAAACTATTGTTTTACAGCTAAAGGCCCTAATAAGGCTTGAGTGGCTAATTGTAACTCATCAGTATCACCAGCTAAAATTGCATTTACCGCAAAACCTTGTACATAACTGGTCAACTGGAGAGCTGTTGATTCTACGTTGATATAAGTGTGCACTTGTCCTAACGCTTGTGCTTTTTCCAAACAGCCAATAAAGTCAATTTGTAATCGGTCAAGATAGTGGCGACCAATTTGTTGTACTTTTTTGTCATCAAAGCCTAATTCAGTAATGCAATTAATCAATAAGCACCCCTTACCTTTTATATGTGCAGCGTAGTCAATAAAAAACATATTGATAGAATCTAGCCCATGATTAGACTCTAGATGTTTCATTATTTTATCTAATTTACTGGTCTGATAATGCTTTAACACCATGTAAAGAAAAATTTGTTTACTACCAAACTCGATATAAAAACCCCTTCTATTAAAATCAGTTCTGGCGATAATTTCATCCATAATAGCGCCGTGATAACCGTGTTCCAAAAATACATCAATCGCCTGGTTTAGAACGATATCGACTTTGTATTGGGCTTTAC
>NZ_CAJXPA010000317.1 GCF_913058035.1 uncultured Paraglaciecola sp.
ATGAATCTACAATGTTGAGCATTAAGTTCGTACAAATGAACTCCGTTAATCCCGAAGCAGTGAATTATCGCTATAGGTTGTTAGGTTTATCAGACAAATGGATAGAAACCGATGCGGAGTCCTTGAGGCGTGCTCAGTTTTCATACTTAGACTTCGGCAGTTATGAATTTGTTGTTCAAAGTAAAAATCCCTTAGGCCCTTGGTCTGAGCCAAAATTACTGCAAATCAACATCGCACCCCCATTCTGGCTAGAACAAAACGCTATAATTTTGTATGTAATATTGAGCGTTCTGACTTTACTTTATTGGTTTAAGCAAGTTCGCTCAAGAAATGCAATACGTCGATCCATACTTGAAAATGAAGAGCGATTGAAGTTGACCCTTTGGAGCAGCGGTGACGAACTCTGGGATTGGGATATTTACCTCGGACAAGTATTTCGTTCCAACACGTGGGGTACTTTAGATTTTCCTCAGGATGATATTAGAGTGAACAGCTCCTACGAGGCCAATATCCATCCTAACGATATTCAACGCGTGCAACAGTCTCTAAATGAGCATTTAAGCGAAAAAACTGAACACTACGAAATAACTTATCGGGCTAGAACGTACAAAGGCGAATGGTTATGGGTATTAGACCGAGGAAAAGTGGTCGCCAGAGATAACAATCATCAACCACAAAGAATGACAGGCACACTAAAAAACATTAGCCATTTAAAAGAGGCTGAGGAGCAGCTTAAATTATTTAAGCGTTCTATTGAAACGATATCAGATGGTGTTTTTATTACCGACACTAGTTTTAAATTTATCTCAGTAAACAATTCTTATTGTAAATACACGGGCGAAACCCGCGAACAAGCCTTGGCCAGTTTTCTAACGTTTCATCAATATCCCGGTGCGTTCACCGAAGAGGTCAAAAAATCCTTGCAACAAAAAGGTAATTGGTCTGGTGAAGTAGAGTCCCGCCGTGGAGCAGGAGAAAAATATGAAATGGATTTAAACATCGATGCCATTACTGATGAAGATGGCAAAATCAGCCATTATGTGGGGGTCTTCTCAGACATCACATCTCGTAAAGTCACAGAAAAAGAGCTGCTTAAATTATCGAATACTGATCCCTTGACAGATTTACCTAACAGGTCATTCTTTCAAGCAAGTCATAATAATATTGTGCGCAGGGATACACAACATGCACTCATATGTTTGGATATGGATAATTTCAAGAAGATCAACGATTCTTTGGGCCACCAAACAGGCGATATATTAATCAAACAAATTGCTAAGCGGCTACAAAAAATGGCCGGAACGAAAGCCACATGTTACCGATTAGGTGGTGATGAGTTCAGTATATTGATTGACAACTCCACAGATATTCACCACATCACTCACTTTGCACAAACCATATTAGACAGCATGGCAAGACCTTTTATTATTAACAAACAAGAATTTGTTCTGGGTGCAAGTTTAGGTATTGCCTTCTATCCGGAAGATGGCAGAACCCCTCAAGAACTGTTAAAAAATGCCGACACAGCGATGTATTTCGCCAAAAATGCCGGAGGTAATAAGTACCAATTCTTCAGCGGTGAAATGAACCAAAACGCGGTGCGTCAGTTACAAATAGAAAACCTGATAAGACATGGATTAAAAGAAGATTTATTTACTGTTTTTTATCAACCTAAAGTTGACATCGCTAGCGGCAAGTTAGTCAGTATGGAAGCTTTAGTGCGTTACGAGCATCCCGAAAAAGGTTTAGTTAGTCCTGCGCAATTTATTCCTTTAGCCGAAAAAACTGGGCAAATTATTGAAATTGGTGAAGTCGTTCTCAGAAAAGCTTGTGAAGACACTAAACGCTGGGTTGACGCAGGTCTGTTTACTGGGCGAGTTGCTGTCAATATTTCTGCCAGACAGTTTGAAATCCCAGACTTAGATGAACGTATAATGAGTATTCTCCAAAAAACAGGCTTGTCTGCCTTGCATTTAGAATGTGAAATAACCGAAGGCACCTTAATGCAAAGCCCTGAAAATGCTCTCAGAATGATGCAGCGCTTGCGTGAGCGTGGTATCCACTTAGCACTGGATGACTTTGGCACAGGTTATTCATCACTTGCATATTTAAAACGTTTTCCTATCAATACTTTAAAAATTGATAAAGCCTTTATAGACGACATAGCCACTAGCACAGAAGACAGACATATGGCAGAAGCCATTATTACTATTGCTCATAATCTTGGCTTAAAAGTGGTAGCTGAAGGGGTGGAAAATGAAAGTCAACTATCAATTTTGCGACGTTATAAATGTGAAATGTTGCAGGGCTACCTTTACAGTAAACCGTTAAACGCGGTCAGATTTGAACGGCTACTCAAAGAAAATTACCAACTGCAAAAAGTCATCCAAAGCTCTAGCATATAGATTTATCTTGACTCATATCATAATAGAGAACGGCCTTTTCTTCGCAAGAAGAGTGACTCGTTTATTTAAGGTGTCAAATTATCGACACTTTAAAGGCATAATGTTGCAGCCCAGCCTATGAAATAAACCATTAATTGCCGTCAAATTTGAAAGTTGACTCAAAGAAAACCTAAAACACTCAACTAAAATCTAATTGTTCATTTTAACTCATTATTTGTTAACCCCTGCCATATATTGCATACAAGTTATTTAACTACACGAAGCACTAACTCACTTTATATACTTAGCGGTAAATATACTTTACTTTATAATCTTGGCATATTTCTCGCATTGATATTGTTGACCGACAAAATAATGTCGGCAAAAAACGTCAATAAATTAACGAGGATATCAACGATGTTAAAATCTTATGCAGTAGCACTAGTATTAGCCACAGCAACTCCGGTGGCCCTTAAGTCTGAAGAAACTGTACAAGCACCTGTTAAAAATCAGACTGCGACTACAACAACTGCAGATACGAGTAAAAACGGCGTGAAAAATGGCAGAAATTGGTAGGCAGTTGGTAAT
>NZ_CAJXPA010000318.1 GCF_913058035.1 uncultured Paraglaciecola sp.
ACCATTGCTTGCGGAATGGGGTCAATTAAATCAGGTGCTAATGCAGAAGTGGCGACTAACAGCATAAAGATGCCAATCCCCATGATATTAATACTCAGCACTTTACGGATCACATCAGTGAGTAACATAAACCCCAGAAGCCCTATGCAAAACAACGATATAGCGCAAGCACTATAGATAAATGACTGACTCATGAACTATCTGTCTGACGTGTGGCCGGGTGGTTCGTTAAGTGAGTGGTTAAGTGAGTGGTTAGGTGAAACGTGGTGATAACCCAGTAAAAAAGTACTAAGGTAATACTAATCGAAAATGTGGCTGCAAATTCGATGCTTATGATAAACAGTCCTGCTTGTTTAGAGGGATAAAGTAAAAAACCACCAGTTAACCAATGTGTGGCTGCGCCTGCAAAAATAAAAGCGGCGAGGGCGCCAGCAAGGGCAAAACGCCATAAGGTATGCTCAAAGCGAATACTGATAGCCTTAGAAAATAAGGCCATTAATCCCCCCCCCGCCAACAACGCACCTGCTTGAAACGCACCACCTGGTTGACTAGCACCAGTCCAAAGTAGATAACCAGACATCACAATAGTCAAGGGTAAGATTTTGCGTACCAGATTGATTGTGGCAATCTGTGAAAAGGTGACATTAGCAGCTGATTCAATCTTATAGGTTTTATTTGCAGGAAGCATTATGACTACCACGGCAAACAACACCGCAAGCTCTAAAAGCGTGTCGTAAGAACGAAAATTTAATAAAACAGCTGTTACTGGGTTGCTGACTCCACTTTTTTTCAGGTTTGTATATGCAGCTATGGCAGCCTCAAAAGAGGGAACAGGCGAAGCCACAAGGGATAGCATTAATACTAGTCCTAAGCAAAAAACGAATATCACTAGCCCTAACACTAACAATAAGCTTGTCAGGCTCAGTTTGGCTGATACTTGGTTATAGGAGAACATCGATTATTCCTCTGAATTATCGTTGGAACTAGGACGTTTGTGGAGTACTCGCCAAGCGGCAAGTAACATTGCACCTGTGAGGCCTGCACCAATAGCAGCCTCGGCGATGGCAACATCAATTGCTCCTAACCGTGTCCATGCGATTGTGACAAATAAACCAAGGATGATATAGAAAACAATACCAGTAAATTGGCTTTTACTAAGCAGTGCGCTGGCGGCAAAGAGTAAGCAGCCAAAAGCGAGTATTACATCAATAATTTGTTCTATCATGATGCCTCCCACAATCCCTTCCGATTGAGTGTTTATTACTTTTAATTTCACCTTTATATTTGTGACAAGCGTGTTGCGCAATTAAATGACAACCTGACGCACTAGACAGTAAAATAATTCCCCAAATTAATAATAGGTGCAGCGCAACTCCCATGTTGACTGCTTGAGGAATGAGTCCTAACAGCATAAACCCCAGCCCTAAATTATCAGCTTTTGTGAGTGCATGTAGACGGCAAAAAACGTCTGGAAATCGTAACAGACCAAGAGTACCCGTGATAAAAAAACATAAGCCTATTGTGCTGAGTAAAATGGTCCAAACATCGAGGGAATTCATTGTTCTTCCTCACTCAATGTAACGAAGGCGACTAAACTTATAGGAGCGAGTAGGGACATGACTAGCGCCACGTTTAACAAATTTTTGTTACCTTCCAAAAAAGTAAACACAATCATGATTGCCACACCTAAGGTGCCAAATAATTGTGCCGCTATCATTTTATCTGCCGCGGTATCACCTTTAAAAATCCTGAACATGGCGAATAACAAACATATAATTAATGCCCCAGCGAGCAGCGCATAATAGGTAATCATATTTTCTCTCCTAACAGGTTATCGATGCCAAAAAGCTGTGCAATTTGATACTCCAGATCATGTAATGTTGCCAACGAGTAATTTTCAATATTTAAATAATGAATGTTCAATGTGTTGCTAGTCTGTTGAGCACTTAAAGATCCAGGTAAAAGGCTTACTACATTGATAAACGCTTCCTGTGCTTGATTGGGTTGCAAAAATTGATAGTGGTAAATGTGAAATCCCGGTCTGACAGAAACGTGAGACGACAACGCTACTTTGGCCACACCTATGCCTCCTTTAAAGGATTGCCATAAAAAATATGTAATGAATTTAGGTAGTTTTGCAATTTTAATGGAGGTATCGGCCTGCTTTATTTGTTGCTTGTTTGTTTCTCTTAACAAATAACTCGCAATGGTTGCTAACAATACAAATATAAAATCAAACCCGAATGCAGATGAGTTGCTGTCAGTTAGAAGAAGCCATACGCAACTGAGCAACATAAAATGTACACCGAATGATTTTAGTACTTTTGATTTTATACTGCTCATTACTCTTTGCCTTTGTATTGTCTACGTTTAAGTTAAATATAGCGATTTATAATAAATATAAAAGTCGAATATAAAGTGTTTTTAGTTCGTAAAAACCGATGTGTAAAAGCGTAATACTTGCATCCGTTTAGATCTTTGCTTTTATTACAACAATAATAAGTTTTTCATCAAACAGGGTAGGGTGTTTAGTTAATACGTCTAAAACTGTATTATCTTAATTTTAGCGAACTAAAAGTTATTTTTAGTCGTATTCGTATTGGCTTTTATTTAATTATTTATAGGGAACTCTATGCGTGTTTGGCGTTGGTTATGGACATTTTTGTTTTGTATGCTTGTAGTGAGTGTGTTGGGATTTGTGAAATTTAATCAAATTAAAGCGGCGATTGCTTTTGGTGAGTCTTTTCCTGAACCCAGTGAGACAGTGAATTTTATCGTAACGGAGCAGAGCCAGTGGCAGTCTTCTTTAAGTGTTATGGGAGAGGTTGTTGCTACTCGAAGTTTAGACCTGCGTAATGAATTAGCAGGTGTTATAACCAATGTTGGAT
>NZ_CAJXPA010000319.1 GCF_913058035.1 uncultured Paraglaciecola sp.
TAGTAAAAAGGGGGTTGTTAGCAAGATAAAAACAGCCTTAATACGATAAGCAGCTAGGTGCTGTGAGATTAATTGATCTCACAGCCAACTCCGGTCATTGGGCACCTTTGATTGTTACTTCGGCTATGGGTCGAAAACTGACCTAATCTCACACTACCAGATAATTTTCTGTGTGTCTGTTTTTCGCTCATTAGAGACAGTCAGGCTGGATTTATACCGAAGCAACTAATTAACCCGTTTGCATAGAGAAAGCATCTCTAATAGCAGCTTAGTTTGTTTATTGAGCATAGTTTTTGTTTGATCATCTAAATTTGAGTTGAGGAGAATTTGATTAATTTGTTCTTGTCTATTTACCGCCTCTTCTAAGGCATAAATTATTGTTTGACCCATAATTGTGCTCATTTAGCTTCCCTGCCGTATTTTGAATACCATATTTAGTGTAGCTGCGTTTGAAATTAATGTTCTCAATAGGGCAGGAGGGAATGCGGAAAACTGCAATCTTGCGAAACCGAAATCTAAGTAGGAAACTCACTCGTGATACACCTTTCCCGATGAGCCAATCATTAACTGAAGGGTTTATTTACTAGTGAGCCAGTGAGGAACAGCATTTAGTTAATATAAGCTTTGTGGAATAGCAACAGATGAAAGAAAGCGGTCAGTCGAACATTGGTACATTTTGCTACCAAATTGGCACGTCAGGAGCTTCACCTCTGAGTCAAGTAAGTGCCAACACCCGTCATTCAGCTTTTCTAAAAACAACCAAAGCTTGCTCCCTTAGCAGCCATTCAGCTATGCTTAAGCCATGCTAGATACCCAACATGTTTTCACTGAAACCACTCTCGATACTGCCTACTCATGGCTGTGTAAGCAGCGGCGTAACTTTCCCGCCAATGCCGACATTTGGCATCTGCGTTTTCACTGGAACACTATCCGTGGTGAGCTGCTGCAAACACTCCACAAGCAAGATTACACCTTCTTGCCACTGAGTGTGGTCACCAAAGCCGATGGTGAAACCCTTCACTTGTGGTCATCACAAGATGCGCTGGTATTAAAGATGTTAGCCATGGCCTTACCGGAGGCATTAGCATTATCCTCACTTTGTACTCATATCAAAGGCCATGGGGGACTAAAAGCCACCGTCAGTGCTATGCAAGCAGCCCTGCCTGATTACACTTATGTCATGAAAACCGATGTGAAGGGTTACTATGAGTCCATTGACCATACGATATTGCTTAGACAGCTTGATAAGGATATTGCTGACCCGTTTATCTGGCGTTTGTTAGTGCAGTTTGTAAAACGAACCGTTGAAAGAGGTGGTACGTTTAAGTTTATACACTGCGGTATATCAAGAGGCTGCCCCTTATCACCGGTAATCGCAGCGTATTACTTAAAGGGCTTGGATGAGCAGATGGAAGGTGATACCCGTTATTTTTATCGCAGGTTCATGGATGACGTGATTGTATTAGCCAAAACTCGCTGGCACTTGCGCAAAGCGGTGAGAACCGTCAATCAACACTTTCATCAATTAAAAGTGGAGCAAGCGCCGGATAAAACCTTTATTGGGCGTATTGAAAAAGAATTTGATTTTTTGGGTTATCGATTTGGCCTGCCAGAATTGGGCTTAGCAGAGAAGACGATAACTAACGCGGTGAATAAAGTACGTCAGCTTTATGAGCAAAAGTTAGCGGACCCAAAAGAGCCGCTATGCTTGATGACTATATTACCCGCTGGTTACGATGGGTAAATGCAGGGCTAGATGACAAGCCGATTAATATTGTTTTCTGTATCGAGCAAATGACAAGCCCGCTAAACCCAGCAGCATCAATATAACCGAACTGGGTTCGGGTACTGTAACGCGTTTTACAAACGGATTAACAAACGACAAATTATCATACTTCGGCCCGGTATCCGAAGGGGAATAAGTTTGTAAAAAATTAGGAGACGTCATGTCGATAAGGCCACCTGTGCTTTGTAATATTGCCCTGAAGTCGAAAAATACAACCTGACCGCCACTGACATCAAAATCATTAGACTGGATAAACCAATGCTGACTGTCAAAAATATCCCAATCCGGGCTCCCACCAGACATCCCGGTAACGCTCGTAATCATTAAGCCGGAAGCGGCCTGCCCTGCCGTGTTGTCCACTAACCCTAATATTTCGCCAGTGACTGTACCATTAACAGAATTCCAAGAAAAATCAAATATCAACGTCGCATTTGCAGCTCCCATCCATCCTGTTAATGCTATTACTCCTAAAATCCTAGTGACCATCTTAAACATGCCTATATCCTTTTTCAAATTGAAACTCGAGTCGAGCGCTTAGAAATTTGCAATAATTGCGCCATGAAAATAAATCCTATTTAATTCAATGGCATATAATACACTTACAAAAAACATGGGGTTGAAATGGTAAAGAAACCTGACATATTCATATGGATGAAAAAAAACGTAAACACTGGGCTGTAGGGGATTTCCCATTTTAAAGGGCATACGATGGGTAAAAATCCCCACCTCATCAATTTGGTGTAAATTGTCAGGTCGGTTGAGCCTGTCATTCTGGGTCCATGCCATCACTTGGTTTGATAAATACGGCTGTGACAGGGTTGCCTTTGATGGCATGTCAGTCATGATGTGGACTGCCCGGTATTTGCTCGGTTCAGTCTGATCTCATTTTATTGTGAATGGTTGCTATGCGCCAATTTTTGCCGTTTACTTACGTACTCCATGACTTCTTTGGTCATTCGTTTACCAGTCACATTTATTCAGTCTTATGACCG
>NZ_CAJXPA010000320.1 GCF_913058035.1 uncultured Paraglaciecola sp.
CCATAAATACAGCATTAATACGACACATAAACAGCACTCAAAAGACACATAAGAGACACATAAAAGACATAATTATATTATTTATAATAGTTTAAATGACAAGTTAAATGTTCGCGAAAATAGAGAAGACGAATATGACTACGTTTTTGCAACCAGAGACCGTAATTAAACAATAATACTAGTGATAAACGAAAGGCTAAGAAAGACGCTAACTATTTACCAATAAGGATCCAGAAATTTAAGTGAACATCATGGCGAGTAGCAATGAGTCTCTCTATAATGGAATTTGAAGATGGACTATAGTTTAAATATGAAACAGCCATCTAGCCAGAATCGTTTACACTCTCCTATGCTGAACAATCATTTGAGGGATTTTACTTAATGCAAGGACATGG
The DNA here is from genome assembly GCF_913058035.1 of uncultured Paraglaciecola sp. Classification (GTDB taxonomy): domain Bacteria; phylum Pseudomonadota; class Gammaproteobacteria; order Enterobacterales; family Alteromonadaceae; genus Paraglaciecola. Next base: position 396 of record NZ_CAJXPA010000320.1, read on the forward strand.
TCTATCCCACCTAATTTTACTGCTACAGCAGGCATACCATACACAACACATGTTTCTTCATTTTGAGCTATAGTCTTGGCACCAACATCACGCATTTCTTTAATGCCTACAGCACCATCATCACCCATACCTGTCATGATAATACCTAGTGCATCGGCTCCTGCATATTTGGCAACTGAACGAAACAATACATCAACAGAAGGCTTATGACGGTTTACCGGTGGGCCATCTTTTATTTTTACAGATGCGCCAAACTGAGTTACTTGCAGCATCATATGTTTGCCTCCTGGGGCAATTAGCACAAGGCCTGGTAATAGGGCATCATTGTCTTCAGCTTCTTTAACTTCAACTCTGCTTACTTCATTTAATCTTTTTGCAAAAGCTTGGGTAAATTGGGCTGGCATATGTTGCACGATAAGAATGGGTAAAGTATTGCTAGGCAGCGCGGCTAAGACAGCTGCTAGCGCTTGTGTCCCTCCGGTAGATGCGCCAATAGCAATTAATGAACCAGCTTTTTTTACACCAAGTTTTTGGCCTTTTTCTAACATCGCATCAGCATTAAACTTGTTTCTAGTTGGACTGATACGGGCAATAGGCATTGGCTTTAAAACGGCCATATTTGCTTTTGCTGCTACCTTAATAGCATTGACCAAATCTCGTGAAGATTCAGGCAGAGATGTTTTTACATCCGACTTAGGTTTAGCTACAACATCAATAGCACCCAAACGAAGCGCATCAAGTGAGGCTTTTGAGCCTTTTTCAGTCAAAGTAGAACACATTACTATGGGTGTTGGTCGCTCTAACATTATTTTTTTCAAAAAAGTAATGCCATCCATCCTAGGCATTTCGATATCGAGAGTTATGACATCAGGCCAATTTTTTTCCATATGTGCTAGCGCAAATATTGGGTCTTGTGCACTACCAATTACTTCGATACCTGCGGCCGCAGTCAAGATATCAGTAAGTACTTTCCTGACAACAGCAGAATCGTCAATAATAAAGACTCGTATGCTCATTTATACTCCCTTATCATTATTAAACTAAAGACTTCTATATTCAGTTAGCGAAATGGTCAACAAATTTGACCACTCATTTTTATTAACGCTCGCCTCATTATTATTATCCATCAAATATGATGGCTATCAAGTTTGCTTGTACATTAGGAGTGGTTGATCAATTCAGGAGGTGAACAACATACGGTCCCTTCAGCTAAACAATTTACTACCTTTGAGGCAAATGGGTATTTCGTTAGAGTGGGCCCTTCGACAACCAAGTCCTTTCTTTCCTCCAACTTCACACAAACCTAAAGCATTTATACAGCTGTAAAAATTGAATAACCAACTAAAATTTAACCGAAATACTTTTTTGGGCTAACTTTAATTAAGATTATGGCTTTTTATAAATAGATGATGATATTCGAATTAAACCATGGGTGAATCCCTTTAAAGACTCGGCATGACCAATAAATAAGAAACCTCCAGATTCCAATGTAAGTACTACTTTTTTTATAATCTGACTTTTAGTTTCTGCATCAAAATATATCAATACATTACGAAGCAAAATTAGCTGGAAAGTCCCTAACTCATCCAAGGGCAACGTTGAAGTTAAATTAACATAGATAAAGTTTACTCTATCGATTAGTCTTTTTATTATTAGTAATTTCCCTTCAAATTCATCCTTCCCTTTAAGACAGTATTTTCTCAAATAATCCATTGGTATACCATCAATCCTATCCTGTTGGTAAAGGCCAAGCATGGCTTCTTGGAGAACTGTGTGGTTAATATCAGAGCCCAATATTTCCCAGAGGGTATTGTTAAATTTATCATCTAACAACATCGCTAAACTGTAGGCTTCCTTACCTGTTGATGATGCGGCACTCCATACCCTGTACCTTTTATTTCTGTTGATTTTAGGAATAATTTCATTAGTTATAAATTCAAAATGTTTGGGTTCCCTAAAAAAGGAGGTCTCATTAGTCGTTAGCAGATCGATAGCAATTTGCTGCTCTTTTTCGCGTCCTAACTCAGTCATTAAATCAAAATAAGTACCAAAACTAGTAATAGAATAATGCCGTAATCGTTTACTTAAACGAGAAGTCACTAAGATTTTTTTATCATCGCTTAGCCTAATTCCTGCATGATCATAGATAAAACCTCTAAATCGATTGAATTCTGCGTCTGATATACTTTCGTGCAACATATGAACCTTTATTGAAAACTAAAATCGTTCTATATAAGTGTGACAATGAATACGAGAACGACAATATAATATTACACTTTTGACTTGATTAAGATGGTAAGGATTTGAATAATCTTAAAATTCAAATCGAGGATAACGTATGTTTTAAACGGTTAAGCTATCTTCATAAGTGTTTATTAA
>NZ_CAJXPA010000321.1 GCF_913058035.1 uncultured Paraglaciecola sp.
ATGAAAATACATGATGCCTCATATTTTCCATATTGACCTCTCTTTTATATCCTTGAGGGAGTGAAAGTCGGCGATTTTTCGTCTATTAATCAACTGTTTCTACTTAATTCAGAATTCAAGACAAGCGTCTCCCGCTCTTGTGCAAATCAGTTTTGCTTATGATGATGTACTGCTTTTATTCAAACAGACTTATCTGAGGCGGCGCTATACTTTGTTGGGGCAGTAATTCAAATGTTTGTCATTTAAGTGACCGAGTATATTTGCTATCACTACTTGATATTCTATGCTTGGAATAACTGGAACTGAACGTCCGTTTATCGCACATTGCCGTCAGTCGCGTTTGATTAATCCTATGATAATTTTGCGCTCAATATAGTCTGATAGTTTGAATTCTCTTACGTCCGCTTTGGGTCGAAAACTGACCTTAATCCAGATTGTCAGACAATTTCCAATATGTCTGCAATTCGCTCATTATGCTGCCGATAGAGTTTTTTCTTTAAACGCTCACCTTTACCCCACATCAGCCTCAACTTGCTACTCAAAAAACCTAAAATTATAGTCATTATTTTCATAGATAGCGGACATAAAACTATTTTTTTCAAGGTGCATTCGACCTAATTCATAGCTTTCACAACAATAAAGTATGCCATATTCGATGAATTTCTATTCTTCTAATTCAATCTCAGTACTAAATTTTACTGTCCACAAAGATACGGATGTATGGAACTTACGGATGTTTAAATCAGTACGTAAAACACGCTCTACAAATTGTTCATAACCCTGAATGTCTTTCACCGTTACGACCAACATAAAGTCGTAGCTGCCTGAAATTTGGTAGCTTTGCGTCACTTCAGGAGCTTTCAATATCGACTTTCTGAAGACTTGATAAATGTCTGCCCTATCTCGCTCCATTTCCACAGATACAATTAAGGTCATGGTACTACCTACCAATTTAGGGTTAATGATAGACACATCACCAATAATGACACCTTCCTCCCTGAGCCGCTTTACACGCTTCAAACATGCAGGAGGGGATAACCGAACCAATTCTGCCAACTCAAGGTTTGGAATACGATTATTTCTTTGCAGAGCGATTAAAATTTTCCTATCAACTCGAACAATTTTCATAATTTTTTATATTGTCCATTCAACATACTTATATTTCTCAATAAATAATATGTAACAATGCCGGTGAAAAAATAAATCCTAAAGCATCGACAGTAGGTGAAATTACCCCATAAAACACGCCAAGCGGAATAAATATATGCAAGCTGTTCCAATTTTTTTTAAAGAACTAACACGAGATATTTTCGATGTTACTTTCACTCTCTTCAAGATTATGATCCCTATTATTATTATCATCAAAGTCATAGAAGAAATGGGCGGAATAGTTCTGTTAAGCCAGTGGCTCAGCCCTATTATGGAATTAGTCGGCTTACCTAAAGAGCTCGGTTTAGTTTGGGCGACGGCTATGTTGACCAACATATATGCGGGTCTGATTGTTTTCATTAATCTAGACATGCCGCTCTCGGTGGCTCAGGTGTCGATACTCGGTAGCATGATGCTCCTTGCCCACTCCTTACCCATTGAAGCAGCGATTGCTAAAAAAGCAGGTGTTAGCCTCATCGCTACACTTGTTATTAGAATTGGAGGAAGTTTGCTACTTGCTTGGCTGTTAAACATCAGTTATCAATTCGGTGATTTTTTGAACCAGCCGGCAGTAACACTATGGCAAGCTGAAACTTCATCAGATACTGGTTATTTAGGTTGGGGCCTTGATCAACTAAAAAATTTCGGCGTGATTTTCGTCGTTATAGCTGCGCTATTATTTACACTTAAGATACTGAAACTTTTAGGTGTAGAGAAGTTAATGGCTATTTTACTTAGACCTTTCTTACGAATACTAGGTATTAGTAAAGAAGCCACCAACCTAACCATTATCGGTATTACACTGGGCTTATCTTTTGGTGGAGGACTATTAATTAGTGAAGCGAAACGCGGTCACATTGCTGCAAGAGATATTTTTACCGCGATAATGCTGCTTAACCTACTTCATAGTCTGATAGAGGATACTTTGCTTATCATGGTGATTGGTGCTGATTTCTACACTATTTTCTGGGGGCGATTAGTATTCTCGGTGTTAATCGTGGCAGTCATTGCACAGCTTATTAAGCGTTTAGACGACCACTTCTGCGAACGCTACTTCTATCGAAGTGTCGCTCAGTAATAATCAGAACAACCTTTAAAAACAATGAGCTAAAAAAGAGAGCTAAAGAAGACACCTAAAAAAGGAGCTAAAAAAGACGGAGCTAAAAAAGACACCCATTTTTAAACAGTAGTAAAACAGCTGTTATATCTTAATCTTTAAGGTACTCAAACAACCAAGGATGGTCTGTCATACCTCAGTCACGTAGAACTCAAGTCAGTTTAATTAATACTCCCTATTATCATTGTTTCTCGCTGTGTTCGCCGTTCATTTTTGTGTGGTGAGGACAAATTTACGGGCAGAGCTATGAGCATCGCCGAGGTTGGGTAGAGGAGCGATTATTATTTTTATCGTCGGTATTTTCTATTGGTATTTGTGCCTATGCAGTGATGAACAATCATACCCACGTAGTGCCGTGTGTGGACAAAGACCTGGTAGATAACTGGTCGATGGAAGAAGTGATAAAGCGCTGGCACCAAATGTACCAAGGCACATTATTAAGTCAAAAGTATCAAAGAGGGGATAAGCTCAGTAAAGGTGAATGTATCAGCCTAGATGAAACAGTGAC
>NZ_CAJXPA010000322.1 GCF_913058035.1 uncultured Paraglaciecola sp.
GTCAAAAACAGATCAGGCCGCTGAAGGCATGACGCGTTCAATTCCTTTTGGGAAACAGTCATTTTGTCCTATTCTAGCCCTTAAGCAGTGGCTAGACAGCGCAAACATTATATCAGGCCCTATTTTTCGCTCGATTAATCGCTGGGATCAAATTAGCGATCAGCCACTTAAGCCTGGATCTGTGAACCATATACTCAAAGCTTTAGGCGCTGAATGTGGTTTTGATTTTATCTCAGAGCTAAGTAGCCATAGTTTTCGGCGGGGACTATCGACCTCTGCAGCTCGAGATAACGTAGATTTTGCACTGATTAAAAAGCAAGGGGGATGGAAAAGTGACGGTACTGTTTGGACTTTTGGTAGAAATGATAAGGGTCAATTGGGTAACCCCACATCAAGTAAAATTCCTGTTCAGGTAGCATCGCTTAGCGGAGTTAAGGCAAATGCTTGTGGAGCAGCACATACGCTCGCGTTGAAAAACGATGGCAGTGTGGTAGCTTGGGGATATAATTTTGATGGGTATTTAGGCGATGGAACCAAGAATAGTAGCTATGTGCCTGTGAATGTGGGGTCGCTTACTAATGTTAAAGAGGTTGCGTGTGGAGACTATAATTCAATGGCAATACAACTAGATGGGACGATATGGACTTGGGGTCAAAATAGCTATGGACAATTGGGGAACGGCTCATCTACTTCAAGCAATGTACCTATTTCACTTTCTAAGCTGTGCCCTGCTACTGGAAATGTAACGGATGCAGAAGACTCGTTTACCGCGAATGTATTTCCGAATCCAGGGTTGGGAATTTTTAATATAACACTAAGTACTTCTGCTGCTGATATTGAGGTGTATGACCCAATGGGCAAATTGATAGTAAGTCAAAAAATGGAAGGGAAAACTTCTTCCATAGATTTATCAGAATTTAGCAGTGGTATTTATCAGATTAGGGTTTTGCAAAACGGAACTATTCAAAGCAATCAAAAAGTAGTTAAATTATAATTCGTAGCTACTTAAATTCATATCAAACGGATTTGCTATTCAGGTTAATTGGCTTCATATCAAATCCGTTTTTTTGCTGATTAAACTAATAATACACAGCAGTAATCACCGCTAGTTGTAAATCACTTAGCGATTTTCAAATTGATTTTATTAATAGCCAACTTCAACTGTTCCTGAGTCCCTTGTACTACCAATTTAGTTTTTAAGTGTCGTATACATAAATTGAGTTTATCGAAGGTTTGTAAAGGCGAAAAATCACAATACTTGTCACCCTGAGTTCATCGAAGGGTATGGTATTCCTCCATAGGCGGACACGTATTTTTTAACGAATAGAAATCGAGTGAAAAACGATTTATATGCGGCAATTGAAAGCTATTTTGTATTGTGTTAAAATGCAAACGATTTGTTAGTTTTGTTTTACAAAATAGGAAAACTTATGGCGATGTATTGAACCGAAGTTTATCTTGTATAGTGAGGGTTCTGCTCTCACTATTTTTTTGCTTTGCAAAAAGCAAAACAGGAAAAGCTTTAGCTTAATATTACCCGATGTTTTTACTTTTAAAAGTTGATTTGTACTCATCGTCATAAGGTAGACCAGATTTGGCAATAGCGAATACTTGTTTGATTAACTTGTTGGCTACGGCGATTAATGCTACTTTTTTTGGCTTTCCCTTTGCTAAGAGCCTTTCGTACAGATTTTTACAAGAGGTGTTGCACCTAGACGCTTGGAGACTGCACATATAAAGTTTCTTACGAACCAATGGGTTGCCCATTTTAGATATTTTACCAGACCCATTAATACTGGTTCCCGAGGATGTTTCTGTAGGGGCTAAGCCAAAATATGAAGAGAGTTGTTTTGCATTCTCAAAATCTTCAAAGCCACCAGATGCCATGATTATTAGAGATGCCGTTCGTTTTCCTATCCCTTTTATTGATAAAATGTTTTTTAGCATTTCTGGCTTATAGCTTGCTGTCAAATCATCTGCTGTCTTTTGTAGCTCTTCTATAGAAACAGAAACAGTCTCTATTTGATCTAGTACAGAATTTACTAAAGACTTTGGTGCCTTCTTTATTTTCAAAGCATCCAATTTGTTTTTTAGTCCAGACCTAAATTCAATATACTGTTCAAGTACTTGGCAAATATCTTTAACCTCCTCTACTTCTTTAGGAGCTGGTTTCCATAGCTTTACCTCTTGATTTTGAGCATAAAGTGATATCATCTTTGCATCTGCCTTGTCTGTTTTGTTTCGTTGCAAGTTCATCTGTGAAAAACGCTTAATTCGAAGAGGATTAACCACGGAAATAGCGACAGATTTAGTGTGTAGAAATCTAGCTAACTCCAAGTGATAGATACCTGTGGATTCCATAACACATAAGCTCTCTTTACAAATGTTTTTACTAAACTCTTTGAAACCTCGCTTATCGTTGCTATAACGAGAGTGTTTACCTTCTTGATCAACAGTATCAAAAGTTAACTTTGAAATGTCGATTCCATAATAATTGCTGTGCATAATTGTTCATCTTACGAAAGAACGATGTTAGGTAATCCTCCAACCTGAAAACGGGATCTATGTCCTAATGTATTGTTCGAATTTAAATAACAAAAGAGAGGGGACTATCAAAATTGATAAACTTCTTGTCTATTGGTATTAGCAGCCTTACTCCTCTATTATTCTTTCTAGTTTTTTGTTCTAATAGAACAAAATTCAAACTTAGGTTTCTATTACTTATGAAATCTTTAAGTATTCTTTAAGACATGTAAATCATTGAAGTCATACTA
>NZ_CAJXPA010000323.1 GCF_913058035.1 uncultured Paraglaciecola sp.
ATATTTAATGAGTGAAAATTGTCACAAATACCCGATAAGGTTGAGTCTAATAAATCCTCTTGCCAATTCGCAGCTAGCAGCTGGCTTAAAAATGCCTCTTTCGTATTATGGGGCACGAAATAGTCGGCTAAATTGCTATACAACGCATCAGATGCATTAATAAATGCCCCTGTTAGTCCTAAAAATAGACCACAACCTGCTGGCATTTTATTTAAAAAGTAGCTACCGCCTACGTCTGGATATAAACCTATACTGATTTCGGGCATCGCAATACGTGAGCTTTCTGTGACGACTCTGTGACTACCGCCACACATCAAACCCAATCCACCCCCCATGATGATGCCATTCCCCCACACTAAAATAGGTTTGGCGAAAGTGTGAATAAGATAATCAAGTTGGTATTCTTGCGTAAAAAAATTCTGTAACTCATAGCTATTTTTAGTATCAGATGCTTCTTCATCAGATACAGAATCCTGCATCGATTTATACATTGATACAATATCGCCACCAGCACAGAAAGCCCGTTCACCACTTCCGTCTAAAAATACCATGGCAATCTGAGGGTCTTTTTGCCACTTTTCTAGCTGCGGTGTCAGCAAGTTGATCATTTGCAAATCTAAAGCATTTAACGAAGCAGGTTTAGTTAGGGTGGCATGGCCAATCTTAAAACCACATTTGGTCGGTAGTTCGTCAAAAATAACCGGTGCATTTTCACTAGACATAAAATTCCTAATTTAACAGTGATACTGATCGAAAGAAGATTTAAAGAATGTCGCCAGCATGTTCTGCCAGTAAACGTCGGCCAATGATCATTCGCATAATTTCATTGGTGCCTTCTAAAATTTGGTGTACTCGCACATCTCGCACATATCTTTCTAACGGATATTCTTTGATATATCCATATCCACCGTGAATTTGTAATGCTTCATTACATACAGTAAAACCCACATCGGTGGCAAAACGTTTTGCCATGGCGCAATAGGCGCTGCATTCGGGATCTTCGTTATCCAGCTTAAACGCAGCCAATCGAATCATTTGCCTAGCGGCCACAAGTTCAGTGGCCATGTCAGCGAGTTTAAATTGTAAAGCTTGAAACGCCGCCAGTGGCTTACCAAATTGAGTACGCTCTTGCATGTAAGATTTGGCAGTATTTAATGCCATTTGCGCGGTACCAATTGAGCAAGTGGCAATGTTGATACGACCGCCGTCTAAACCTTTCATGGCAAAAGTAAATCCTTGCCCTTCTTCACCTAACAGACAGTCTGCTGATACGCGGACATTATCAAACGTAATCAAGCGAGTTGGCTGAGCATTCCAGCCCATCTTTTGTTCGGCTTTACCGTAAATTACACCTTCGGCATCAGCAGCAATCACAAAAGCAGAAATACCTTTAGGACCCGGTTCACCAGTGCGCGCCATAACTACCAACACTTCGGTTTCACCTGCACCTGATATAAACATCTTGGAGCCGTTTAACAGGTAGTCCTCCCCATCTTTTTTAGCCGAAGTGCGCATGGCTGCTGCGTCTGAACCAGAACCAGGCTCAGTTAAACAATAAGAGGCTAGCTTTTCACCCGTGACTAAACTCGGACACCACCTATCTTTTGCCGTTCTTGTACCCCACGTCGCTACCATCCATGTAGCCATGTTATGAATGGTCATCATGGCTGTGGTTGTGGTACACCCCATAGCAAGCTGTTCAAAAATGATAGAGGAGTCCAAACGACTTAAGCCCATGCCACCTTCACTTTCTGGTGAATATAAACTACAAAAACCCAGTTCACCTGCTTTTTGAATCACTTGTTTTGGGAAAATGTGTTCTCTATCCCATTTGGCAGCATGCGGAGCCAGCTCCTGTTCAGCAAATTGTTTGGCGGTGTCGGCAAAAGCAAGTTGGTCATCAGTCATGTCAAAATTCATAATATCTTCCTATTTCAACGAAATGGTCATATTGGGCCCAGAGGGAATATCATCTTCAAACCAGCGCGCGGTAATCGTTTTTGTTTCAGTATAAAAGCGCACGGCTTGTTTACCATAGGCATGTAAATCCCCGTAGAAAGAATTCTTCCAACCAGTGAAAGAGAAAAATGGCAATGGCACCGGAATAGGCACATTAATACCCACTTGCCCGACTTCAATTTCATGTTGATATTTACGAGCGGCGGCTCCACTTGCAGTAAAAATAGAGGTACCATTTCCGTATGGGTTGCGATTCACTAAGGCAATAGCTTGTTCTAACGTATCAACTGTCATGCAACACAACACAGGGCCAAAAATCTCTTCTTGGTAAATCACCATATCTTCGCTAACGTCTGCAAAAACGGTAGGACCAACCCAATTACCATTTTCATAGCCTGCTTTATCTAAAACAAAATCTGAGCCATCTAGTAAACAAGTGGCACCTTCATCCTTTCCATGCTGAATAAGTGACAATACTTTTTGTTTAGCTTGTGGACTGATCAATGGGCCAAATCCTGCTGATTCATCATCCCATAACCCAGGTTTAACTGCTTTTAGAAGTTCAGTTAACTCACCTATCCACTTCTTTGTGTCACCCCTGTCTCTTATTCACCTTTCCGAACCCACCAGACCGTACTAGCACTCGTCTGCCGTTCTCTGCCTGAAAAAAAAACATCTCTGCTCCACATTCCTCCT
>NZ_CAJXPA010000324.1 GCF_913058035.1 uncultured Paraglaciecola sp.
ATTGACAGGGATGGAACGGTCCGGCGTCCCGGTGTATGCCTGTTTTGCATCGTTACAGGGACGTAACTAATTAGAACAACGCAGGAGCAGTTGTCGAGGAGCAAAAACAGGTCACAGTTTTTATCGGAATGATCATTAATACTACACAGGTAACTGCGGCGTACATAACGGCTAACAACTGTATACAGGATCATAACGCCAAAGGATTAATTGCATAGTTCCAAAGGTTTCTAATTAAATGACGAAGGTGTTATTCTGAAAAAAATTCAAGGAATTAAGGTAACAGGGAGTTTGTAAATGGAAATACAGCAACAAAAAATATCAGCGCTGTTGGCGAACAATGTCTGCTTTATAATTCCCAGTCAAAACAATAGCCTTGTCTTGAAGTTCAGCACAAGCATCAATGAACAAGGTTATTACAAGCAGATCGTATGTAATTGTTTCGCACTGCGCACCACTGGCCGTTAGGTTACACCGAGGTTTTACCAAGACATGAACGTTTCTCTAATGATTGCAGGTACATTGAGTGCTCTTGCTGCATTATTACATTTAGGCTGTATATATTTTGGTGCGCCCTGGTATCGATTTTTTGGTGCTGGAGAGCAAATGGCGGTGCTTGCGGAACAAGGCAGTATTCAACCAACATTAATCACTAGCGGCATTGTAACTGTTCTGACTATTTGGTCTCTTTATGCGTTTTCTGCTGCAGGCGTTATTTTGCGCCTACCTTTAATTCGTCTGGCTCTTATTATAATTACACTAGTTTATTTAGTTCGTGGTGTTGGGGGGTTCTTCTTAATAAATTCACCTATGGGGAATTCTCCCGAATTCTGGCTTTGGAGTTCTGCTATTTGTTTAATATTTGGTTTTTTTCATTTTATCGGTTTAAAACAAAAATGGGCAAGCCTGTGAGCGAAGTGTAACCTAGTAAAGCGTCAAGAACGAACTTAAAAGAGGTGTCCAAGTTCTGCATCGCTCCACATTTTAGTCGACAATTTCAAACTGCTTAACGTGGCGTTTTGACAAGGAGATGCAGTGAATATTTGTAGCAGGAATAATAGGATTATTGACATCTGTTGTTCATATCATTGCAGGTTAATGTGATCCTGTTAGACCTTTTCTTAAATCTAATCTATCAGATATACCTAAAGCAACTTTATTAAGTTGTTGTCATCTGTTGGCTGTCATATTATTATTTTTTGAGCTTGTGTTAACTTATGCTGGTTGGTTTAATTCACACTTTTTGCAAGATATCGTTATTGGTATTTCTATTAGCTTTATAATTTTTCTTCGGTTTTATCGTCATAGGTTTGCATTTTTTAAAATTTCAAGCATTTTTAAAACTTCCATAATGGATCTTATTATTGCCAACAGGATTCTTTCTCCCCTACATCCACAACCGCTGCATGCGGATATCTGCCTTAAGCGCAATTTGTCGCTTCGCCGAATCACACGACTATGTCATTGACAGTGGACGTTAGATTACATGGCTTCGTCGTTTTGTGCTAATTCACCTCTAATCAACGCCTAATACGATGTTTTGTTCATCGTTTCATAGTTTCTATTCGCAGAGGCTACTCTTTATGCGTTCGGCTTGACCACTATGGATGGTGAAAAGCAGACATTGCAGAAGCGATATATCTACCGTCCAGAACAGATTTCATGGTCAAGTCCTTGCCATTCGCTAGTAGTTTCCATCTAATCAAAAAATTGCTTTCGACGATGATTTTCCTGCAGGAGACTTACACCGCTTTAGTTCATGCCCATGCGTACTTAATACAATGTTACTGAAAGGAAACAACTTGGCCAAAACTCGCCAACCGTTTGCCTTCAGAAGATTGCAGTGTTATAAAAATCAATTCTAATCTATCTGTAGTTAACATAATGAACAAACAACCAGTCCAATCAACCGTTAACATGTTTCGTGATTCTCCATGGCCAGGAAATATTCTATCTAATTTCGCGCAAACGCCGTTTGTTATAGATGGAGTAACATGTTCTTGCTCAGAAGCATTTATACAATCCCTTAAGTCCTCTGATCCCGAGGAACAAGTAAAGTTATGTAGTCTTCAAGGGAAAGAAGCTTGGGAGCGCGGTAGCAAGTTAACAGATCGAATTTTTTCAGCTGGATGCGTTTGGTGGCTTGGTGAAATATTACCATTACATTCTATAGAACACTTCCAGCTAGTTAAGCGCGGATTAGTTGCAAAGTTTAACCAATCAGAGGTAGCTCGCGACGCTCTAATTGGAAGTGGAACTGCCAAGTTACTCCATGATTTTGGTAAACCTAAAGGGAGCAGAGAATCTTTACCCATTGAAGTATTCTGCAACATAATAACTGATATTAGAAATGTGATTCAGTCAGAATAGATTACAAATTTGTAAAACGAATTGATTAGAAAAATTAAGAATATGTTAAATGCAGTAGACAAAAGCTAACAAGGCATTACATTAGACTTTTTATGCCACGGCGCTTTTAGCAAACATGTGCATAAAGCCTACCAAACATACTCCGTTAGTGAATACAGCGTTGGTGCTTTAGAAATATACACAGTATCGAGTCAAACTGAGTAATTACAAAGAAGACACATATTATCTAAAAGTTATTTATGCGGTTGGTGAAATTTTGAAACTAGTAGAATGTAAAAC
>NZ_CAJXPA010000325.1 GCF_913058035.1 uncultured Paraglaciecola sp.
AGTATTACATTGCCTTGGTGATTGAACTGGTAATAAATATGCAACAGCCTGTTCCATAACATCCTGATTTTTATCACCACATATTTAGAACCACTCCCGTAGACAGATAAAACAGCACATGTTGCACATTGAAATATTAGGACTTCTTAAAACATCAGCTCAATAGTAAAAATGATTTATTATTTTTGATCACTGCAAATGCTACGAACACGTTAAGGGAAAAACAAGTTCTTATGGTGAAGTTGTACATGAGTAAAAGTATACATTTATTACCATTCCTAAATATAATTATTGGGATGCAAAAAGGTACTAGCACAATTAATAGTGAATGTACGAGCAAAGACGCTGGTATATTATTGAGTGGATTGTTAGAAGTAAGCTTATCAAATATCTATGGATTTAGGAGTGTGTATTAATTATTGATGATGTTTAGATTAGTTCTAAACTGTTAGGGTATGGAGTGTCTGGTAACAGAAGCAATAGGCAATGCTTAAAATATTGAATAGAACTAAAAAGTGGTGACACGTATGTTTGAATGTAATTAATTAAGAATTAAATACATTCAAACAGCTGACAATACTCTGGCTTTTAACTTCGCCAAAAAGTTGGAGAAAATAAAACCAATAACGAAAACACTTCTAACCGTCCAAAAAGCATTGCAATTATTAGTAGCCATTTACCGCTATCAGACACATCCGCATAAGTAGCAGCGACTTGACCCAGGCCAGGACCTAAATTATTAAGCGTTGCAGCAGTAGCACTAAAGGCAGTCACATCATCCATACCTGTAGCAATTAAGCCGACCATAATGATAACAAATATCATTGCATAGGCTGAAAAGAATCCCCAAACAGCTTCAACCACTTTATCTGGTAATGCCCTTTCGCCTAGTTTTACTGAATAAACAGCTTTGGGGTGTATTAAACGCTCAACTTCTCGTTTGCCTTGCAAATATAATAAAAAAACACGAATGACTTTTAAGCCACCCCCAGTTGAACCTGCACATCCACCAATAAAGCTTGAGAAAATTAACATAATAGGCAAAAAAGAAGGCCAATTAGAAAAATCTGTAGTGGTGAAACCTGCTGTTGTACTGACAGAGACAGATTGGAGCAATGCTTGATCAAAGGTGATGCGTGAATCAGCAAACCAACTAAATTGAATTAACACAAAAAAACAAATCAACACTAAACTAATTTGAATTGCAAAAAAGGCCCTTAACTCTGGATCGTAAAAATATCCTTTTAAAGAACGACCGCTCGCTGCTGCGTAATGAAGAGCAAAGTTCAGTGCTGCTATCCATAAAAATACTACACAAACTATATTCACACCTGTGCTATTAAAATGCCCTAAACTGGCGTCATAATTACTAAATCCGCCAATAGCAATGGTAGAAAACGCATGACAAATTGCATCAAACCAATTCATTCCAACAATCCAAAATGCTAAGGCGCAAACTACAGTAAGCGATAAATAGATATACCACAGATGTTTTGCAGTATCCGCAATTCTGGGTGTCATTTTAGAGTCTTTGACAGGGCCTGGGGTTTCTGCCCGGTATAATTGCATGCCGCCCACACCTAAAATGGGTAAGATTGCTACAGCTAGAACAATGATTCCCATTCCACCCAACCATTGTAATTGTTGGCGATAAAACTGAATTGCTTTAGGCAAATAATCGATACCTTCAATAACGGTTGCACCCGTTGTTGTCAAACCAGAAAAAGCCTCAAAAAATGCATCTGTAGTAGACATCTGAGGCTGTTCTAGTAACAAAAATGGTAATGCACCAAAACTTGCCAAAACAGTCCAAAATAACACAACAATAAGAAACCCTTCCTTGGCTCTTAAATCATATTTGAAACTTCTGTTAGGATACCAGATGATTAAACCTGTAATTAAGCATAAAAGAAATGCTAATAAAAATGGTAAACCACTTCCATCTTCGTATATGACGGACACAATTACTGGAGGGATCATGGTGGCACTGAATAATGCAACAAGAAGTCCTAAAATTCGAATTATAGTACGGTATTGCATATTTCAGCTTTGCCCCAAAACCATACTGTCACATAACAAAGCTGACGA
The DNA here is from genome assembly GCF_913058035.1 of uncultured Paraglaciecola sp. Classification (GTDB taxonomy): domain Bacteria; phylum Pseudomonadota; class Gammaproteobacteria; order Enterobacterales; family Alteromonadaceae; genus Paraglaciecola. The sequence goes on from NZ_CAJXPA010000325.1 coordinate 2,089, forward strand.
GTTTGAAAAGAAATGTATTAATTTTGGGTAGCTCATCGGATTAATTTTTTCTTGTAATTATTGTCTGTTAGACACCAAGTTTAAAGTCTAATTAAAAAATAGACACGCTTCACGATGCATTTCCATTCGCAAAAATATTCACAATATTTTATCTATTAAGATAACAGAAAGATCGGTGTCGCCAAAAATATTTTCAACAAATCGAAAACAATCTCAGTTTACCAAATACAAAAACGCGCAAATTTGTTCGCAAGTGCTCACAGACTTATATTTTTGATAATTTGTTTTGTTTTCAAATAAACAACTCTACAGAATAGACCAATCATGGCTTATAATTTTTTATCGTAATTAACTTCAAATACAACTTAAAATAATTTTAAAATGTTCTTTTCTAGCGCGCAACATGAGTGTATCTTCTACGCCTGAATATTTATATTAAATTTCTTTTTGAAACTTTATCCACAAAAATAATTTTGTACAAACTTTATATGTAAAATTAATATGTTTTTAGT
>NZ_CAJXPA010000326.1 GCF_913058035.1 uncultured Paraglaciecola sp.
TTCTTATGGTGCAAGAGCGCTTACTAAAGGAGGCTTTAATTCCTTACCTAAAATGACTTTCCCTGGAGGCTTGTTGGTTGGTTGTGATGCCGGCACTTTAAATTTTGCCAAAATCAAAGGTAATCATACTGCTATGAAATCTGGGTTATTAGCCGCCGAAACACTCATGGAGGTGTTAAGCCAAATTGATGCTGCACCCTCACAAGAATTAACTCAATATACAGAGAATTTTAAAAATTCCTGGTTATATGATGAGCTATTTAGAGCGCGAAACTTCGGTCCTGCCCTGCATAAATTTGGAACGTTTATGGGCGGAGCTTTTAATACTCTCGAGCAGAATTGGTTTAAAGGTAATCTACCCTTCACTTTTAAAGATGATAAAGCTGACCATGCACAGCTTAAAAAAACCCAAGACTGTGTCAAAATTAATTATCCAAAACCTGACGGTGTCTTAAGTTTTGACAAACTCTCTTCAGTGTTTTTATCCAATACTAATCATGAAGAAGAACAGCCTTGTCACTTAAAACTAAAGGATAGCGCAGTACCCATTACGGTTAATCTGGCATATTATGATGAACCAGCTCAACGTTATTGTCCTGCCGGAGTTTATGAGATCATTGAATCTGAACAAGGTGAAAAGCAGCTTCAAATAAATGCTCAAAACTGTGTACATTGCAAAACATGTGATATCAAAGATTTTACTCAAAATATTAATTGGGTTGTGCCTGAAGGTGCCGGTGGTCCAAACTATCCAAACATGTAGCTTTAGACAGTGGGGGAACCCTCGCGCTTATTTCTGTTTTAGGAATTATTAAATATTTTATGGACAGCGTTCATTACCAAATATATTCAGATTCTCCAGATAAACCTTGGATTTTATTACTCCATGGTTTATTTGGAAATTTAGACAACTTATCTGCACTTCGCAGACAGTTTACTGGCACATTTCAAGTGCTGTCTATCGACTTGCCCGATCATGGAAAATCCGCATTTACTGAGGGCTTTAGTTTTGTAGAATATGCACGACGGATTACAAAGCTCATTAATAGCCTCCAGATTACACAACTTCGTATAATCGGACATTCTCTAGGTGGCAAAGTAGCAATGCAAATTGCCCTTAATCAACGTGAACTAATTAGTCATTTGGTCGTATTAGATATTGCTCCAGTGAGTTATTTGGCTCGTCACAATAATGTGTTTCAAGGGTTAGACAATGTTTCATTACCAAACATAACGAGTCGTAAAGAAGCAGATATAGCGTTATCAAAGTACGTTATTGAGAGTTCAACCAGGCAGTTTTTGTTAAAAAGCCTGTACAATGAAAATAACCATTGGATGTGGCGCTTTAATCTGGATTTATTAGGTAAGGATTACTCAAAACTGTCATCTGCAATAAGTTCAACGCAACCTTATTTGGGTCCAGTTCTATTTATTAAAGGTGAGAATTCAGATTATTTGTTGCTAGAACACAGAGCAGCAGTGGTTCAGCTATTTCCTAACAGCCATTCACGAATGGTAAGTGGCACTGGGCATTGGCTTCACGCAGAAAAGCCTGAGGAGTGCGGAAAATTAATATCAACATTTTTATTCAAATAATCATATATTTTAAAAAAGCTTCAACAATAGGTTTTATTTAGGAAGTTTATCTAAGTAGATTATTTAAATAGTAGTGCTATTGTCTAAGGTAATTTTCATAGTAAACACTCTATGTTAATATGTTACCTATTTAAAGGAGTGGACCATAATACATGCTAACTGAGCATTACGAACAAATTGAAGCAATAGGTTTTGAAATTGCTATTGTGGGCCTTTTTTTTCTAATGGCTTTGGTTGTTCATGATGTACTTAAGAAAAATGACGTGCCACTTATTGGTAAAGTTGTCGTTTATTTTGTACTTCTTTTAGGTACCGCAGGATCTATATTTAAAGGCATCATGCAATTGGTTATCGAAGGCTAATATTGTTAATAATTTAGTTTTTATTGAAACCAAAAATGAAATTATATTTTAGTTTAGGAATAAGTAATAATGGCAAGTGTGGGACTATTTTTCGGCAGTGACACTGGCAATACAGAACATATTGCTAAAATGATACAGAAAGAGTTAGGTAAAAACTTAATAGACGTTAAAGACATTGCTAAAAGCAGCAAAGAAGATATTGCTGATTTTGACCTACTACTTTTCGGAATTCCGACTTGGTATTATGGTGAGGCACAATGTGATTGGGATGACTTTTTCCCGGAACTTGAACTAATTGATTTTGAAAATAAGTTAGTTGCAATATTTGGATGTGGGGACCAAGAAGATTATGCAGAATATTTCTTAGATGCCATGGGTATGGTAAGAGATATTGTTGAAGCTAAAGGAGCAATCCTCGTGGGTCAATGGCCGTCTGAAGGCTATGGTTTTGAAGCATCCAAAGGCATGGCAGACGAAAATCACTTTGTTGGTCTCGGTATTGATGAAGACCGTCAACCCGAACTCACTGAACTACGAGTTAAAGGTTGGTGTAAACAAATACGCGATGAAC
>NZ_CAJXPA010000327.1 GCF_913058035.1 uncultured Paraglaciecola sp.
GGCAACTGCTTGATATAAAAGGAGTACTCGCAAAAGTTGGCGGTAAGTCGATTACTGTTTCTTATGAAATGCGAGAATGCGGTAGCCACAAAATAGTGGCTACGCTTACCAGTATTTCAGTACTTTTTGATACCGAAGCCCGTGAAGCTATCTCCCTTACTAATGATATGAGAATTAGGGCAAACAAAAGCATAAACGAAACAACCATCTAAGCATGGTGTCTTTGCCTGCAATCAATATCTGAGATCAGAGCAAAATTTTAAGTGCGGGGACATACTTTCACACTTAATCGACCCTGATTGAAAGAATGTTCTGATGGCTATATCACCAAGGGTTAACCCAATCGCTGCTGCACAAAATATCATACAGCGAGGTAGCCACCGCCACGTTTATTTTGTTAGTGAGCAAGGTTTTGGTGCTTATATCGTCCAGCTAAAGAAATACTCTAAAATACCAAGTTGATATTCATGCATGCGTATTGATGACCCATCACGTTTACATGCTTTGCACCCCCATAACGAACAGGGGATCAGGCAAGTCGTACAATCATTTAATGGGCAGTATGTACGTTATTTTAACGACACGTATAAACGCGCAGGCACATAATGGGAAAGCCGTTATAGATGCTACTGAGTTAAAGCAGAGGATTATTTGCTTGAGTTGTATCGTTATATTGAGTTCCATCTAGTTAGGGCGAGTATATAGCAGAGCCTTCAGGGTACAAATGGTCAAGCTATCAAATAAATGGATTAGCAAAGCAATCAGAACTTTGTAAAGCTCACCCCTTTTATTCCACGTTAAATAACATGTTCCGGCACAGCAACCACTAGGACTCTTGGCTTCCTTGGCACAATAATGACATAGATGATGAGGTGGCTTGTTAATTTGATGAATTTGATGGCTTTTTAATTTGGTAGCTTGTTAATTTGGTAATTTGGTAATTTAGTGCTGAATATTTACCCATCTTGTAAAGATAGAAAAGTATGTGTCAGCAGGAGCCAATCTACCTAAATCAATCCAAGTAGTCATTACTTTTACTTGGTTGGTGGGTTACTCGACTGTGGGTTAGGACGGTGTGCATCATCCACGTTACGCTTATTCTGCAGCATCTGATTGTGCTTTTTTTCAGATTTTGTGCTTACGTTTTCCGTTAATTTTTGTTTTTTCTCTAACCAAAGGATTCAGTTACTAAGTCATCACTCACAATATCGTTTTTGATGTTTTGTATCATCTTTTTAGGTGAATTGGTCAATCCAGCCTAAATTGGCTGCGCCATAAATCAATGTTGTTACGATCCAGGTAAATCCCCTCCAGCCTTCTTTCCAAAATGCATCTTGCATTCTTTAGTGCATCATTTTAGCAAAACGTGCACAGAATTGATGCTCTTAAATAGACTGATTAGTCCGTTTGTAGTGCTTATTTTAAGTTAAGTGTATGTATATAATATATTTTTTATGATTGGCCTACATTGTGCTAAAGCTTGTATTAGCAATCAAAGATTTGCTCAATCTCAATATTTTGTACTTCCATCGTGTTCTGGTGTGTCTGCGGATAATAAAAAAGTAAAAGGTAAAAAGAGATCAGAAAATGGACATAAACATATTTATTCAACTTGATATTAGCCGCTTTGTAAGCGATGGAAAACTCACTGATTTATAGCGTCTAAACGATAATAAATAATAAAAAGAATGGCAAAGCAGCTTAAATCATTTACTCATATCAGCAGGCAAAACAATTGTGTTAAACATTGAAAAAGATCCACAGCAATACGTATCTAAAATGGTCGAGGTAGGCGAGTTTATAGAGTTAAATGTTCAGCATGATGTTCGCAATAGCGCTCTATATAACGATGATATTGCACCAACAAACATTGCTCAGCGCACCTGGCATAAATGGGATGTTGCGGCACTTTGGGTTGGCATGGCAATTTGTGTACCTACCTATACCCTTGGCGGAGTATTAACCGCTTATTTTGGATTGTCGGTAATCGAAGCTTTAATTACAATTTTGATTGCCAATATAATTGTGCTTATCCCACTCACATTGAATGCCTTTTCTGGGACCAAATATGGCATACCTTTTCCCGTTTTATTACGCTCTTCATTTGGTTTGTATGGTTCTAATTTACCCTGTTTAATTCGAGCAATCGTGGCATGTGGCTGGTTTGGTATTCAAACCTTATTTGGTGGCATTGCATGCCATATTTTATTGTCGAACCTTTCTGAAGATTGGGCTGCACTAGGAAGTCAGGGGGAGGTGTATGGTTTTTTGATGTTTTGGGCTTTGAATTTGTATGTGGTGCTAAAAGGGTCTGATTCAATTAAAAAATTGGAAAACTGGTCAGCGCCTATATTGTTAACAATGGGTTTTGGTTTAATGCTTTGGGCTTTACCGCAAATAAATCTAACGGAGGTATTAGCGACCCCAGCAAATCGCCCGAAAGATGATTTCTCGCTTCCTTATTTACTGGCTGGGGTGACTGC
>NZ_CAJXPA010000328.1 GCF_913058035.1 uncultured Paraglaciecola sp.
TGATGGTCTTTCTGGATTGTGGACTTGTGGTGCAGGTCATGGTCGCCCAGAAATAGTTGAAGCGGTGAGCCAACAAATCAAGGAACTTGATTACTCCCCCGCTTTTCAGTTTGGTCACCCAAAGTCTTTTGAACTAGCACATCGCATAACACAGCTTATGCCTAATGGTCTAAATCGCGTATTTTTTACCGGTTCAGGCTCTGACTCAGTTGAGACCGCATTGAAAATCGTGCGTGGTTACTGGCGTAAAAAAGGAATGGCCTGCAAAACTCGATTTATAGGTCGAGCAAAAGGCTATCACGGTGTAAACTTTGGTGGCATAAGTGTCGGAGGCATTGGTGCCAACCGTGGTCTTTTTGGGCAAGGTATTGAGGCAGGACATATGCCTCATACTATTTTAGCTAGCAATGCTTTCACCAAAGGAATGCCTAATGAAGGTGCATATTTAGCTGATAACCTTGAAGATATGATAGCTATGTATGACGCATCGACCATCGCAGCCGTCATTGTTGAACCTATGGCAGGTTCAGCGGGTGTTATCCCTCCACCCGTCGGATATTTAAAACGATTACGTGAAATATGTGACAAACACAATATCCTACTCATATTTGATGAAGTGATCACAGCTTTTGGACGTATGGGTGCTAATACTGGTGCTGAAAAATTTGGGGTAGTTCCTGATATTATGACTGTCGCCAAACAATTAACTAATGGTGTTATTCCCATGGGTGCTGTTATTTCAAAGCAAGAAATTTATGATACTTATATGGACACTGGCGGTCCTGAATATATGCTGGAATTACCGCATGGATATACTTATTCTGCTCACCCCGTAGCATGTGCTGCAGCTCTAGCAACATTGGACCTTTTAGCCACTGATAAGTTACCTCAACGTGTCGAAACTATGGCACCGCATTTTCAAGAAATGCTGCACAGTTTAAAAGGCACAAAACATGTTACTGATATTAGAAATTATGGTTTAGCTGGCGCACTGACTATTGACGCAGTTCCTGGACAACCTGCCATGCGCCCATACGAAATTGCCATGAAGTGTTGGCAGAAGGGCTTTTATGTTCGCTATGGTGGCGATACGGTTCAACTTGGCTTACCTTTCACAGTTGAAACGGCTGAAATTGACAGTTTAGTAAATGCGCTTGGTGAGTCACTAAGCGAAACTGATTAATCGTAGTTCATTCGACCTCATAAATGACGAGTATCAGACCAAACATGATGTTTATTTAGGTATTTGAATTATGGATACAATATGACAACCATAGGCCACTTCTGTAACGGTGAACTATTAACAGATGATACACGTCCCAAAGAGGGGGCTAATCCTGCGACTGGTAAAGCAGAAAAGACAGTATCGTTATCGTCAAAAAAGACAATGAAAAGTGCGATAGGTTGCGCACACGCAGCTTTTCTTCAGTGGCATAATACTCCGCCCAATAAATGTGCAGAGTATTATGTTCCAGTTTAAAGAACTGTTGGAACACGACACTGACCTAATAGTAAAACGTATCGATGAAGAACACGGTAAAAATGTAGTTCCTAACAGTCAATCTTGGAGTGAATTTCAGCTAATTGAAATACTAGCCGGTATTATACCATTTAGCTTCCTTACCATAACACCCAAGTTAATGTTCCTATTAACCATCGTTTGCGGTAACAATTTTACTCTAAAGTCATCAGAGCGTTCACCCAGTTCGACGATGCATATTGCACGATTATTGAAAGAAGTAGGGTTACCAAACGGTGAAATAGTCGTCATTTTTATTAATATCGCTGATCATCAAGGGGCAAAAATAGTTGCTGATGGACATAACCCACAAGTTTCGAATTTATCTAATGGTTTCTTTGTTGGTGATACCTTAATAGATAATATAACGTCTAAAATGGATTGTAACAAAGCAGTAATTATTTGGTCCCGTGTTGCTAGTTATCTGTGTGAAAACTATGGATGAAACAATACAACTCATCAACGACAATGAGTTCGGCAACGGCACTTACATATTCACTCGAGATAGAGATGCTGCTCGTTACTTTTTAGACCATCCAAGTGGAAATGGTGGGTATTAATGTTCCTTTACCTGTGCCAGTTGCTTATCATAGTTTTGGTGGTTAAAAACGGTCGTTATTTGGTGACCTTAATGCCTAGGTCATGAGGATGTTCGTTTTTATACAAAACATAAAACTATGACACAACATTGACCATCAAGTGGTTTAAGAGAAGTGGTTTAAAAGAATTGGTTTAAGAAAAGGCGCATCATTCTCACGATAGAAATCCTTAAGGTAAACAACATATTGACTTGAGTGATCAATCTAATTGGGCCAATTTATTTTTTGGCTAAAAGCAACTAAATAGTGAACGAGTTAATGTCGACCGACATAACTCATATCAAAATGAAGCGTTAGTCTTCATAGTTAAGTGAAACGTTAGATAATGGTTAATAATAG
>NZ_CAJXPA010000329.1 GCF_913058035.1 uncultured Paraglaciecola sp.
AAAAACACACAAATTCAATAGGTTAAATAATGTCAAATGCTTTAAGTGTCATTTATTATTGAACCAAACACCAATATACACTATCTCTAATATGTGGCTATCAAGTCCACAGGTAAGTAATCATTCAAAAGAGGAAACTCAATGAAGAGACAAAAAAGAGATAAGCTTTCAAGGGCGCATTCTAAAGGTTACCAAGCAGGCATTACAGGTCGTTCAAAAGAGAAATGTCCATTCCAGACATCAGGTGCACGATATGAATGGCTAGGAGGGTGGCGAGAAGCCATCGGTGATAGAAGTATTGGAATAGTCAGTCGATAATAAATAAGCCCCACATTGGGGCTTTAATGTTTAGCGTATTATTAAAAGCTGCTGGTGTCTTGGAACAAGCCTACTTTCAAGTCTTTAGCTTCATAAATTACTCTACCGTCAACTTCAACTGTGCCGTCGCCTAAACCCATAAACAGTTTACGCTTGATTACGCGTTTCAAATCGATCCGATAAGTGACTTTTTTAGCTGTTGGCAACACTTGTCCCTTGAACTTAACCTCACCGACGCCTAATGCTCTACCTTTACCCGGTCCGCCAGACCAACCTAAGAAAAAGCCAACTAATTGCCACATAGCATCTAAACCAAGGCAACCAGGCATAACAGGATCGCCAGGGAAATGACATGCAAAGAACCAAAGGTCGGGTGTAATATCAAGCTCTGCAATGATATAACCCTTACCATGGGAACCACCTGTTTCGTGAATCTCGACAATGCGATCCATCATTAACATATTGGGTGCTGGAAGTTGGCTATTTCCTGGACCGAATAATTCACCTGTACTGCAGGATAGAAGTTCTTCTCTCGTGAAACTATTTTGTTGTTCTGTCATTCTATGTATTGCCTTAATAATCTGAGAAGGGTAATTTAGCGAACAGTTGTAAGCTAAACAACTCTGAACAGTGATATATTTAACTTTTAGCCAAATTAAACCTATACGAATGACTATTAAAACAATATGAGCATAATTAAACGCAGTGCTAACGCTGAGAAACAAAAACGTTTTAGAGATAAACAAAAAGACAAGGGTAAAAAACAGGTCAGAGGATATGTTACTGCTCAAGCCATGGATTGCTACAAAGAGTTATCTGACAAAACCAAATGGACTGACAGTGAAATGTTGTCTAATGCGTTACGCATAACCTATGCAGCTTATAAATGTGGTCAAATTAGACTTTTAAATGAATGGCTTAAGGATCACGATAAGTAATATGATAAATCCTTCAAATAATGCTAGAAAAAGAAGTTATGAGATTGATTTACTCAGAGGCCTAGCAATTGTTTTGATGGTTATTTTTCATTTTAGTTATGACTTAACGGTTTTTGGCTGGGCGGACTTTAGTACCAGCAAAGATATCGAATGGATAATATTTAGGGCGGTTATTGTTAGCAGTTTTTTGTTGGCTGTAGGCATGAGTAGTTATTCGGCATATCAAAAATCGGTCAACAAAAATAAGCTCATTAAATCTGTCAGCAAACTTTTTGCGGTCTCTATGTTTATTACATTGGGCAGCTTCTTTATGCACCCGAATGCATGGGTGTATTTTGGTATCATACACTTTGTTACGGTCGCATTGCCTATCTCAGTTTTATTTGTTCGCGCTCCTTATATTGCTTTGATAATCGGGATTGGTTGCTTTGTAGGCTTTTGGAGTGGTATTTTGAACTTATATCCTGTTTGGCAGTGGAGTGTTTCAAATTTAGGCATTCCATCTCGTACGGTCGACCTAGTTAGTTTCTTCCCTTGGATTGGTGTGGTATTGATTGGTGTGTTTGTCATGCACAAAGAACTTTTTCAGGTTAAAGTCAAAACTAGTGCCATTTCAGATAAATTAGTTATATTGGGTCAACATTCGTTGGTTATTTATCTTATTCACCAACCTATTCTATATGGCTTATTTGGTCTCACAGATATAATTTTAGGTCGTTAATCGAAAGAATTAATATTCTAGAGAACATTGGCCAGAGCCAATGTTTTGTTCTATGAATCGTTAGATTTATTGGTTTTGCTTGTTTACAGGGTTATTGCATCGATAAATTTGAATTGTTTAATCCAATGTAGCTTAAAGTGCAGAAGCTTAAAAATGCTTCACAACGAATACACTTAAGCTTGTAAATAAGTTGTCAGCCTACATGTGTCAACCCAAAAAAGTTAATATTTCACCCCTATCTTTCATATAATTAGTATCAATGGACACCAGTGTATGAAAATTTACTGAATTAATAGTTAATTCAGGTTGGTAGTCAGGTATAGCCATTAACTTGCTATTTAAAAATAGCTTATGACGCTTTTATTATTTGTTTCACTATCACCATAAACTATCAAAAAAAAATATTAGTTTCAGGTTCAATATTTCATGCTAAATAAACAAAAAACCTATGTTG
>NZ_CAJXPA010000330.1 GCF_913058035.1 uncultured Paraglaciecola sp.
ATTATGTGGTTTAGGCGAGGATGCTGCTGTAATAAGTCAATCGGGATTGTCATGTGCTGATGTAGCAACAACTATCTCTACAGATCCTAGTCAGCTTAACTATCCCTCTATTGCGATTGGCGAGTTAAGTGAAAGTGAAACGGTATTCCGCACAGTAACCGATGTATCGGGAATTAACAGCTCTTACTCCTACACAATAGAAGCACCAGCGGGTATATCAGCAACAGTTGTAATAGAAAATTCTGACGATAATAATATCTTAGAAGTGACGGCGAATAGTACGGCTAGTTATGCCATCACATTCGAAGTAACTGAGAACACGGTATTTAATGAGTGGGCGTTTGGTGCAATCACTTTCACCGGAGATAATGGCATAGAGGTACGTAGTCCAATAGCTATATTCCCAGTTCCAGAAATTAGTATCAATGTTCCAGAGTCTATTTCGACTTCGCTACGCCGTGGACGCGCAAGCTTTCCAGTAGAAATGTTGTATTCAGGTACTACTAGTTTGGATTATGCTGGATTAGAAGCACCGTTTAGTTTTGGAAATGAAACGGTTCAACAAGATCCAGACCAATCATTTGAATTGTTTGAAGCGGGTACTGCTATATATGGGTATAACCTTCCTGACACTAAAGTGCTTCGTGTATCACTACTAGAAGAACTTGTAGACGTTGAAGGTACAGATCTTGATTTGTATTTACATTATCGAGCACCAGGCGAGCCAGATGTATTGGTTGGAACATCAGCTAGAGGTGGTTCTAATGAGGACATTATCTTATCTGATGTACCTGCTGGACTTTACATCGTGTCTGTCCATGGTTGGTTTGTACCTGGTCCAGAGCCGGTTGAAGGTGAAGAGCCAGTATTAGCAACTGCAAATGTAACACCACTTAACTGGGTTGCAGTTGGTGCACAGTCATCTACTCGTATAAGCGGTTCCAGACGAGCAATTGACGGACGTTTTAACAACATTAGGATAACGACTAGAGGCTTGGAGCCAGGCACACTTTACATGGGTGGTGTAACTTTCTTCAACGAGGAAGGTGAAGCGCAAGGCACAACTGTACTAGAGGTTCAACCTTAGACATTAGACCCTATAAGCGCAGTATAAGCGCTTTTACGCATTCCTCTATCAATATGGTTTGATAGGAGATGGTTTAAACCTATTAAAGGCCAGTCGTTATACGACTGGCCTTTTTATTGGCCGTATTTTGGTTCCCACCTTTAGGACGATAAGTTTGGGTAAGTATTAAGTAACGCATTCTTAAGTGGCTCATTCTTAAGCGGCAGATTCAGCAGAGTGTTGGATGCAACTTTCTGTTAGGTATTTTTTGTTGCCGTTTTTAATTAGCACTTAATAACATTGCCTAAGTGACAAACACAAACTAGGGGTGGTTTTTAAAAAGTTTACATAAGCAACAGAAAAGGGATTAGTGTTCGTATATAAGTGACACTTAACATCGCTAGTGCAGTTTAATTGTTATGCTATCTTTCGTACTTTAAACAACCGATACTGCATGCCAGCACCTAATCCAAATAATTATTTACCTCAAGCACTCAGACCGACTACTCAGGAGATATTCGGGAAAGATAAACAGGCTCTTGTTAACAAATAATTACCGACAAACAACGTAAGAAAGGATAAACCAGCCACAAATAAATTCACTTCAATATTAGCTATAAAGATGGGACCGTCTGTTACATCGGGTAAGCTAAGGTGTTACCTGCTGATTACTCTGACCTAAACTAAGATTAGAGTTTTTATACGCCACTGCTTATTATAAAACTACTTAGGGTAATAGCAAATTAGTCATAGAGTATCCTGTCAATGTGATAGGGCCGTATTTCATCGTACTGACTATTCTTCATGGCAATAATCGACATTAGACTATTCGCATTGCGTCATAACGTTATTTTATGAAAACACATTTTCCTCAGAAACCTAGTTGCCGAAATCGTCTGTGCTAGCGAATCGAACGTTTGATCATTTCTATCAGCGGTTTACCTGTATTACGCTTTGTAATACCAATCCATCTTGATGGTTGATCATATCTTAAGCCAGTCACGATGACACATTTGGATAACGCGTTTGATGTCACTGATAAATCATTCCACGCTGGCGAACATGCATTGACACGTTCAAAAGAGTGGGGGCTGGGCTGTATAATTAAGGCCGATTCTGCGGCAAGGTTGGTCACACCTGTCCGTTTCATTTAGTTAAGCCACTAATTTTTATTTTTTCATCCGCCACACGCTATTTGAATAGCCAGTTTTGCTTCATGATTGCAGCCCAAATAAAGCCTACAACTCATTAATTAGAAACAGGCTAGCGTTCATTCTTTCTATACTGCTTATCTACCGTCTCTTATACACCTCCGA
>NZ_CAJXPA010000331.1 GCF_913058035.1 uncultured Paraglaciecola sp.
TTTATAACCTAAGTTTATATATAGCAAACATAATGTTTGTCAAAATTAAATAGGACACTGAATATTCATAAAATGCTTAAAACATTCGAGCCCAAAGGAGGTTTACTATGCGACCAGCCAACGAGGCACTGATCGTAATTGATATTCAAAATGATTTTTGCCAAAATGGCGCCTTAGCAGTGATAGATGGAGACGCCATCATTGCGCCTATCAACGACATGTTATCTGACTTTTCTGCTTGTATTTTGACACAAGACTGGCATCCTGCCGGTCATTCTTCGTTTGCTTCGACACATGATGGCAGATCTAGTTTTGATATGATCGACATGCCTTATGGCCATCAAATTTTGTGGCCTGACCATTGTATTCAAAGCACAGATGGCGCAGCCTTTCACAATGAACTTAAAGTTGAGAAAGCAGATTTAATCATCCGTAAAGGATTCCGTCCCAAAATAGACAGCTATTCTGCATTTTTTGAAAACGATAAAACAACCCCAACTGGACTAGAAGGCTACATGCGCACGCGCGGAATAGACACTATCACCATAGTTGGGCTAGCCACTGATTTTTGTGTTGCATATTCTGCCCTTGATGCATCTAAGTTAGGCTTCAAAGTCACCGTCGATATGACCGCCTGCCGAAGCATCGATGTGGATGGCTCCCTTGAAGCCGCAATTTTAAAAATGCGTAATGCCGGAGTGAGACTAAAACATGGTTGATATTGCCACTAAAGCTTGGAATCGACAATGGAAGACCGATCCTATTGTCCGCTCGCTGATTGATACAGATTTTTACAAACTATTGATGTGCCAATCTATTTTCCGCAACAATGCTGACACACAGGTGACATTCAGTCTGATCAATCGGTCCAAACATATCAAACTAGCGGAACTAATTGACGAGGGCGAATTACGAGAACAATTGGATAATATCCGGACACTCTCTCTGACAAAGGGAGAAAGCACGTGGCTTCGTGGCAATATGTTTTACGGTAAACGCCAGATGTTCCAATCTGATTTTATGGAGTGGTTTGAAAACCTGCGCTTACCGCCCTACCACCTCGAAAAACGTGATGGTCAATATGAACTAACCTTCGAAGGCTCTTGGCCAGAAGTTATGCTATGGGAAGTTCCCGCTTTATCGGTGCTGATGGAGTTGCGCAGCCGCGCAGTTCTAAAAGATATGGGTAAATTCGAACTTCAAGTACTCTATGCCCGTGCTATGACGAAGCTTTGGCAAAAGATTGAGACGCTTCGCGATGTTTCAGATTTACGTATTGCAGATTTTGGCACACGTCGTCGTCATTCTTACCTTTGGCAAGACTGGTGCGCCCAAGCAATGCAGGAAGGTTTAAGAGACAAGTTTGTCGGTACCTCTAACTGTAAAATCGCCATGTGCCGAGAACTTGAAGCCATTGGTACTAATGCCCATGAATTACCCATGGTCTATTCAGCCTTATCCGAAGATGATGAGACACTGCGTGATGCGCCTTACAAAGTACTAGCCAATTGGCAGAAAGAATATGACGGCAATCTGCGTGTGATTTTGCCAGACACTTATGGTACCAAAGGTTTTCTAAAAAAAGCACCAGCATGGCTGGCAGGCTGGACTGGTATTAGCGTTGACAGTGGTGATCCTGCGACAGGTGCTGAGATGGCGATCAATTGGTGGAAGCGTCATGGTGAAGACCCAACACAAAAACTGGTAATATTTTCTGATGGCTTAGATGTTAATAAAATTATCGAGCTACAACAACAGTTTGCAGGTCGTGTTCGGGTATCATTTGGATGGGGCACATTATTGACCAATGATTTCCGTGGACTCGTACCCAAGGATGCATTGTCACCTTTTTCGTTGGTCTGCAAAGCCATTTCCGCGAACGGAAAACCAACAGTAAAATTGTCGGATAACCCCAACAAAGCGATGGGCTCAGTGTCAGAAATCATCCGCTACAAACGAATATTCGGTGTCGGGTTTCAAGAAGTATCAGACGTTATCGTTTAACTTTCGCACTACCACACGGTTGAAAATCCATACAATTTTCCAAAATACCAATGGTTTATTGAAAGATTACATCTGTCTTTTGCCGCAAAAAACATTACACAGTGAGCCTTATTTTTATAAAAGATTTGAATTCAAAATACTTAATATAAACAAATTTAATGGCAACAATCATATTGTCTTTTGGTTTATTAAATAAATCCTTCAAAACATATCTAAAAACTTCTCACAAAACATGTTTTCTAATCCCATTGGCCATTCAGACACATGGTTTGTTCTGAAATTTTGATAAAATTAACCTTATGATTACTAGATCCCACCGATCATAAGTGTCTGTAGTTATCGATAAATCTATAGAATAAATAGTGGC
>NZ_CAJXPA010000332.1 GCF_913058035.1 uncultured Paraglaciecola sp.
GGTCCACATTTTCTTTCCGCTTCGCTCAATGACAGGCGCAATACCTGCGTATTTTTGTAATTCAGCGGCATCATCATAACGATTTCTATTGCTGCCAAATGCAACTAATAAACGTGGTGAAAGTTGAGGGCCTGCCCCTGGTAAACTATCAAAAATGACTTTGTCAGGTTGTGCTTTATAGGCCAGTTTTATGGCTTTATCTAGCGTTTCAATACCCTTTAATAACACTTTAAACTGCTTGATGAGCACCTCTACCAACATTTGATTCGGCTCAATCACGCCGATGTCTCCGGTTAATGGCATGGCACTTTTTATGCTGGAAATACGTGCTTCATTGACATGAACATAATGTGAGTTATGGCTGTTAAAAAAATCTAAGAGCGTTTGTTTCTTTGCTCTTTTAGCATGAGCTAGTGAAGGCCATTTAGTGATGAAATCGCAAAATATAAACGTATCCTTTTCTTTAAACCATTCAAGTGCTTGAGGGTAATAATTTTTTAACGCAGCGGTTATTTTATTTGATAAATCCACATTGTCTTGCACTAAGCTTCGTCGATACTGAACCAGCTGGGCTAACGAACGTGTTGATGCTGATTCGGGTTCAATGACGGACAGTTTGTCCATGTGTAAGGTGAGAATTTCTACTTCCACAAAGGCATCTGAAGGGTCATCTTTTGCTCCACTTGGCGTAAAAGCTTTTCGGTATTTAGCCACTGTTGAGGGATTGACCGTAAATAGTGTGAGATGTTCATATTTGGTTAGGGCATAAATGAGGGGTCCTTTTTTTAGTTCACAGACCACCGCAATTTTCTGGTTAGGATAGCGCTTTTTAAGGTCCATTGCCCAATCGTGAAGTGCTTCGGGTTTGCTCTTAATAATTGAGTAGTGGTAGCTTTTGGAATAGAGCGGATGCTCACAGATATCATGCTTTTTATCAGCCCAATCAATACCAATCAACACAGCGAAATCATCAACATTATATGCTTTCATTTTGAAGCTCCTGAGCGTAAGGTTAAGAGTGAAATGTGCTTAAATCTCGTTTCTCGCAGGTCTTATAGATAGTCGTGGTAGGCGATCCCTGAGTATGCGTTTTGAAATGAGTTGCTCTGTTGGCTCGAACGTCTTGTTAGAAACATTAAGTGTTTGTTGCTCAATATTCGTAACCAACAGAAGCATGTTCCACTTATAATAATAGGATATAAATGTATTAAGTAAGTGGCTTGGTCGAACTATAAGTTGCTTAAATAAACTAAGGAAGGTTTAGATGAAATCTAAAATGATTAAGTTGTTATCAATTTTACCAATTACAATTGCTGCTAATGTCAGTGCAAATAACTTTGCGGATGTGAAGCTTACCCATATCAAACCAGAAAAATCTGGTGCTCAATGGATTAGAACTAAACAGTTTACTCCAATGTATCCAGTGGACCTTGCGATGAAAGGTATAACCGGTTGCGGCATATTTAAAGTAACTGTAGATAAAAATGGTAAAACAGATAACGTTGAACTAATTCGTTCAATACCCAAAAAAGTTATCTATAAACCTGCCAAGAAAGTTATAAATAAATGGAAATGGCAAAATATTTCTGGTCAACCTAATGCTACTGAAGAAAAACTTATTAGGTTAGATTTTTGTATGGGTGGTAAAACAGAAACCGAAGCAAAAGCGATATGTGCAGAGCAAGCAAATTTAGAATGTAATGTATAAGTCCACTTATTAATAGAGAGATATGAGGCAGTTTAAATATTTAATAATATAAATTGGTTTGTGTTATTGAATGAACAGATGTTAACAGACTATAAAACGATGATAGACAAATCAGACATCAAGAAATATTCTTATGGTTAGTATTTTGATGTTCATGTAAGCAATAAAGTATTGTACTTTTTCTGCCGCATAGCGGCTCTCACTGGCTTCGCCAGAGCGCCTAAAATCGGCATATGCAAAGCGTTACGTACTTTAACAATTGAGAGGACGATATAAATATGGGAATAGAACCTAACCTTAATGACAAAACTCAGTCAGCTAGCTTTCTTCAGATCGTAGAACCCGTTGAAGTTAAACGCCGAATGGCTTCGAGTGACACTTTTGTTGTGAATTTAGTAGCAGCATGGTGCCCAGATTGCACAGAAAGGCAAGAGCTTCATATAGACAACTTCGCACAGAAAATGAAGTCTCATGGAGTAGATGTACTTCAAGTTAATGTTCAGTTAGTGAGAGGAAATTTTATTGGCGCCGAACATGAACAAATTACCACTCAATTTGGCGGACACGGTTATCCAAGAACGGTGTTAATTAACCGTGGTAATGC
>NZ_CAJXPA010000333.1 GCF_913058035.1 uncultured Paraglaciecola sp.
CTCGAATTGATAAGGTCGAAAGTGTTGCAGAGGCACTATTCGATGAATGGCAGCAAGAACTGCAAAAATACACCAATGCAACACTCAAACGAGATAGCCAACGTAAACTAAAAGACACCCAACGCCGGTACCAACTGACATTCCGCAGCATTTTAAGAATATATTCTCTGGTAATTTATCCCTAAAATTTTAATGATGATGGTTTGTCTGTCTTTCATATTTAGTAACAGCGTTTGCTGCCCATTTATCGTCAGTAGCTCAATACCTGCAAAACATTGAAATACCCAACGAGCCGTTGGTGTTTGCGTGGGCTTCTTTTTCATATCAGGGAAGTATTCATCCTGCCCTTTTAATTGCTCACGGATCGTATGCTCCAATGCCGCATAGACCATTAAACACGTCGTCATGACCATCAGCAGCGCTTCTATACGCTCCGGCTTTTTGACATAAAATGCCGACGTCAAAAAATCGGGGCTTTTAAGGAACCTGAAACCTTTTTCAACGGCTTGCTGGGATTTGTAGGTACTTAGCATGTCGGCCATGCTCAGTGATCCGTTAACATCATTGGTCGCAAGGATAAACAGACCAAGCTGTTGGGTGGCTTCCTCGCGCTTTTCCAATGGCGTATATAGCGCACCGCTGATTTGATAATACGTGCGAACGGGTTGTTGATTTGTACCAGGTCGCCCCTTGCCTTCGTAAACGGGTACTTCAAACACTGTGGCTTCAACTGCCAGTGTGGCTTGTTTTTCCTGCCATTGCTCAATCGCTGCATGGGCATCTGTGCGACAAGCAAACGCTTGCTGGCACAATTTCTTGAAGGTTTTGCGACTCCCCTCTGCCTGCTTCAACATCCGAGAATTTAGCGTATGATGCTCTCGTTTCGTCGCTTGCTCACTGCGCACCAGTAACCATTTTTGCTCAACATCACCATAATGACTTGTGTGCCAGACACCCTGGTAACCATCACAAATGGATTCAAAGTTCAGTAAGCTTACACTTTGTATCAATGTTTTGGTTTCTTTGAGCTTTTGTGGCACGCGGGTAATAAACAATTGAGACAGTGCATCCAATTCAACGATAGTTTCCTTAACATATAAGGCGGCATCAGCTACTAAATAGCGGCATTTCTGGGCGGCTTTAAGACTGCTGATATGAGATTTCACTATCTTTTTAAATCCCTCTACGTCGTTGACATTGCCGCTTTGTGCCTGCATATAAACGGGGATCCCAGAACGATTTTCGCATATCAAGTTAAGTACAACCTGATTAAGCTCCGGGCGGTGATCACGGGAATACCCTTTGGTAATGTGAATGGCGGTAGGCTCTTCTTCATCCGAGTTGGCCTTGCCATCGTAATGAAAGCTAGTTGAATCTAAATGGGTGAATTCGCAGGGGAGTTTGAGGTGGTCAACGACCTTTTCGGCAATTTGCTGGTACAAACCGGAAACGCCTGCATCATAGAGCGCATCAAGGCAACGACCCAATGCATCATCGTTGATATGTGATGCATCAATTCCTTCGCCAATCAGGCGGGAAACCGGTTTATCATCAAAAAACTCACTATACATATGCAAAGTTCGGCCGGTAAACCCCAGACCATTCAACAGCATAGCAGTAAAAATCTGACCATAGCTCACTTGTCTGCGCTCAGAAGTACCCAGTACTTTATCAATGGTAGCGGCCAGGTCAATTTCCTGGCAAAACCCAGCAACCAAGCCAAGATGATCCAATCTTTTAGACGTATAAACAGGTGATGACATGAAAATTCACTCGCAAAAGAGAGTAATAGATCAAGATCGGAGATCGCCGTCAACCTATTTTTGAATAATCATGTAAAAAAGATAAAATAGCGGCCATACCGGTCAATAAATGCTCGATATGTTATTTCTAAATTATGTGCGGAATGACAGATCTATTGGTACAAATTGATCGGCAAATAGCGACATGTAAAAGGGTGTAATGATAGGTGCGAGTAAGGTGGATACGGCGGTAAGAGTCAGCGATAATGCCAAGTTAGCCCCTGAAATATAGGCCATCACGTTTGACGCTAATCCACTGGGTGAACAACCCACTAAGATAATGCCCGCAGCGAGTTCAGGAGGCAGTCCGGAGGCCGTAGCCACTCCAAAACCAATTACTGGCATAATTGAAAACTGACAAATTAAGCCAATCATTACACCTTTTGGCATCTTACCAATGTGCACAATATCTTTTATGCTCATGTATTTCACCATCCAAAAAATAA
>NZ_CAJXPA010000334.1 GCF_913058035.1 uncultured Paraglaciecola sp.
GCCTAGGAACAATATCTTTACTAACAAACAAAAGATAAAGAGTACTAAAACGCACTAAGTATAAACGATAAGCATCGAATTGTTTACAGGCAACAAGATGATTCAATACTAATAGCTCAAATCCGCTAACATTACGTCACGTAATACCGAAATTTGTTAAAGGCAACTAGTGGACGGGCTTTGGCCAAACGGTCGACTTTTAGTCACAGTGATTCGTTATGAATCGATTAACCATTTTTGATTTACCGCTATCTGAATTTGGTCGAGCATCCAATCATAAATCTCGGGCGACTCTAACTTGACTACTTCATTGATTTGTATGACTTGGCTTTTGCTAATACCCTGTTCCTTCCAAGCTCTTCCCTCAGTATTCAAACTCATCATAAAAGGTAGAAGTCGATCGACAACCTTAACCCACCGACTTTCCTTGGTAAATTGTTCTTCATACTCTTCCCAAAGGTGTTTTATTTCAGACGCAAATTTAACGGGAACGACAGATAGTTGATCAACATACTTTCGCTCCTCGGCCTCTTTTTTTGACCTTTCCGGATCGAAAATAGAGATATCACCTGCCCCTATTTCACAAATATCATGGACCAATGCCATTTTAATAGTTTTGACAATATCGATTTCAACATCAAACTCCTCTTTAAGCGTTATGATGCCTAAAGCAAGATGCCAACTATGTTCAGCAGAATTTTCGTTTCGCGTCTGATCGAATATATATGATCGACGCATCACGCTTTTAAGTTTATCTAGCTCCATTAAGAAACTAAAAATATTGTTCATAACCCCTCCTGACTTGATGACTCACAACCCCCAGCGGTAAAAAAATAAAGCAAAATAAGAAACCGACACTCTTCGACTACCCCCTTTTTGTCGAGACTAGCCGCAACTTTTTTCTAGGAAACCGACGACTCTAGGATAAGCTAGAAATTTTAAAAGTATGGGTGTATCAGTTATTTCTTTCTATAGAGAGTGCCATCGAGACGGGCTTGTTCAACAACCGGATAAGTCGCGGCTGCGCACGACTTATTCTTATTCGTTATGTAGCCATTAGAATTTGTCATTGCCTTTGATTTCTAGATTATTAATTTTCGATTTCCCAAGTATTTTTAACAGAAAGTTTCGTAAAAACCGTAAAAACGGATACAGAATAGATGACATTGTTTTTGACCTGAAAACCCAATAATTTATGCGATTAAGAATTCCTGATCGACTTCCAATTAAGGCCAGCGTATGTATTGCATCTGACCCGTAATAAAGCTGATCGCCCATTTTCAAAACCACGCCTTGATCTATGTCGAGGCCTTTCGCAGTTATCTCATGCAAAACTTCACTATTTTCACGTGCATCAACGATTCTTAAATGTCCAACACTTTCTCTAATTTTCACAACCTGGCAATAAACATTACAGGCAGGACATTCCCGATCATATACAAGCAGTATTTCTTCGCGCTTCACTCGTTTATTCCTGCTACATAACGCCACGTTTTGCGGAGAGCGAGCGCAGCGAGTGATCCCGACAACATGGTTTTATAGCTCTTCCGTTCCATTAATTAATTATTTCCATAGTCGGCTAATTGAATGAACATACTTATACTAGTTACGAATAAACAGCGTTAAACACACGACATTCAAACTAGCAGAAGGCTCTTGTTTAGTCACGCATACTCGGGGATTGCCGCAATACCGAGTATCTATAAGACTTGCGAGAAGCGAGTAATGCATTATATTTAGAGGCTAACCTTACACCCTGATGTGTTCTATAAAAAGCCTTGTATTACAGATCACTCTGTTTTAATCGGTATCGATTGGGCGGATAAAAAGCGTAATATTTGTGGAATCGATCCTGTAGTCAAGACCCCTAGTTGTTCGGTCATCGTTGCAAAACCAGAGGCAATTCATGACTGAATTATTTTGACCGAAATAAAGCACGAAATAAAGGACAGACACTCTTAATTTGATTTACTGGCCCGCCTGCCATCCAACAATGGCCCGCTAACAAATTGGATAGTCCAACTGACTATAAAAACTCTCAATAGGCTTATTGAGCAATACCGTCAACGTTTGGGCAATTTGGGTTGGTTTATGAAATGTTTAAACGAACCCATTAATAGTCAAGCGAATAAGGAAGATGGATGCACCGGTCACTTTTGGGAAAGCCGGTATAAATCACAGGCTCTTTTGAATGAGAAGGACTTCTCACATGTATGGCCGACGTCGATCTCAATACTATT
>NZ_CAJXPA010000335.1 GCF_913058035.1 uncultured Paraglaciecola sp.
ACCCATGCATGAACACTGACTTTATATTTCTTAGAATACGTTTTGAGCCAACCAACATAAGCCTGCATATCCTCTTCACAAGCAAATGTCGCCTGACGATTGTTCCCTCTCTGTATTAAGTGCTCTGACACTCCTGCACTAGAAACTCGTAGTCTTCTCGCCATTAAACCAGCCTCTTTTTATTAATAAATAGGAGTATAGTTTATTTAAATTGACTCTGACCCCTTTTATTGTGGGGCAAATATGAGCGATTTGGCCGAAGGCCAGCGAGTATTTGTCCCAGTGAGTTTACGAACAACATAATTCATTTGTTATGTTTTTTTACTTGCGGCTTCAACTTCATTAAGCCAAAAACAATTAATATAACTGCAAAGATTAAGAGCCCGTATTCAACCTGAACTGCAATATCTCCAACATAATTAATAAACAGTAGGATCAGAAAACCTAAAGACATTGCTCCTTGAGATAACCAAGAATGAGAGATACTACACCTGCACTCTTGGCATGTGTATTCGTAACCCAATCCATACATAGATTTCAAAGTGGGTACTTCTTTTTTTTCTTTCCGTATATTGCAATTCGGACAAATGAAAGTTGCCAATTAATCTCCAGTAAAAACATAACGCTTAACATATGGGGATTTTAGGAGCGCTTTTCAGCGAGTAAAATTCCCACCATGATGCACTTGTTATGTTTCATTGACTTAAACCGTATATGTTGAACGATTCACTTTTTAGCGGTTTATAAAAATAAAACTGATTTACACCCTGAGATTTGAGGAAATCCACTTTAGTAGAAATCTCAGAAAGCGAAACATTTTCAATCACAGCGTCATAGAAGCATCCCGACAATTCAGTTTCAAAGTTTGATTCCAATTTAGTACCAACCGAAACAATTGAATGACCGTCAAAAACCTCAGGCCCATAGATATCGTATTCTCCCTCTACATCAACCCAGGATTTCAAACATTCCTTTTGACTAGGAGTCACAATGATAAAGTTTTCATCTCCGCCTATCTCAAGGTACACATTTGCCATACCAACAATTATTAGGGCGATAATTAGGAGCTTTAACTGCAAGTTGTATCCTTAACTCTATTTGAAACATAACGCTTCGAATATGCGGCGCGCGCTGTTTGCGCGTCGGCCATAATTTGTTTGTTATATCGCTTTACACCGTAGATTGAGCAAACTCCATAGCTTTCTGAATGTCACTAGTAGAGAGCTTAACTTTGATACTTTTAGCTCCATCTAATGCATCTTGATATACACCCTGATCTGATTCGTCTAATACCTCTAAATCCGGTTGAACGAGAAATATAGACTCATACCAACCTAAAGCTTTAACCAAATCTACTTTTTTATAATTTTTATCCGAGTAAGCCATTCCTAAGTGTCTTCTAGCTTCAAAGTCGCCTTTTAGTACCGCATCTTTCCAGTTCTTGACTGCGAGGTTTCTGTCTTGTTTTACCCCTAGACCTTGATAAGTTAAAAAAGTAACGGTACTTAGTGCCATGGCTTGAAATTGATCTTCACCTTCGAATTTTAACGGTGCTGCAATAACGAAATTCCAATGAGCGGCAGCAACTTCATAAACCTCATTTCTATACGCTGTTGTTCCCATATAGAATTGACACTCTATGTCTGTATATTCAAGCTCACCTAAGTACTCAATTTTGCATTTATCTGCCAATACAGGGGAACTTAAAAACAGAAAGGAAATAGTTAGTAATCTAAAATTCAACGCAATACTCCTTGTGCGATATAACGCTTAACATATGGGGATTTTAGGAGCGCTTTTTCAGCGAGTAAAATTCCCACCATGATGTTTTTGTTATATTTCATTTCCATACGCCATTTTAAAGCACCAAAAATAATAACGCTGAAGAAGCCTTTCCTTACGGTCTATTTTCAACATACTAAGTAAGATGCGCCTAAAATCATTTTCAGGTAATCGAAAAATCTTAGAAAGTGAAATACAACAAAGTAAACAGCCAGCAAAAGCACCGATAATTAATAGCGTGAACAAGAAAATATAGGCAAAGATAGCTACACCTGCATCTTGTTGTTTATCTAAATCAGCCGTATCCAAGCCTAGAATGTGGCCGAATGATATTAGAACTTTCCAGCCTAGATATAAAAACAAACCAGCCCACATTGGAACAGATAATCGACAATACATTTCGATGATAAAGGACTTCATAGTACC
>NZ_CAJXPA010000336.1 GCF_913058035.1 uncultured Paraglaciecola sp.
GGCTTATAAATACCTGTTTAAACACCACATACCTGAACTCACGTTACAGGAAATAAGGGATGCGACAAATAAAGCATGGATGCTAGGTGACAATCGATTCAAACAACAGATTGAGCAGCAAACGGGAAGACGAGCAATACCACTAGCCAGGAATTAACAAGACACCCATGATAACGAGCAGTCAAAAAATAGTTTGTGATTTATTACGATGGGTGTCTTGTTAATTATCCACGCTCTTGGGGTGGAACACAGGTTCAAACTTTAATACCAAGTGACACTGTGGGCTGACAACTCTCACACCAATATATTCGTCTACCATTGCGCTTCGCTTTTACAATAGGCTGCACGCAATGACGACAGGGCAAACCTTCGCGGTTAAAAGCCATAAAACGGATGCTTTCATAGCTGCCTTTTGTTTTAGCCAGTTTGTCGCTCAAAGTTGGTAGTAAGGTGTGCCCTTTTGTATCGTAGGCACGCTTACCAATAATTAACGTTTGCCTAGCAAGGCTCTCAATTTTTTTTGAGTCAAGTTGTTTGGGTTTAAAGTCAGGATGGACGCCAGCAGCAAATAAGATTTCAGTACGCAAGTAATTGCCAATTCCGGCGATAAAGTGCTGATCTAAATACAGTGCACTTAAACCTCTATTGCAGAAACGGCTATGCTGCAAGCGCTCGGCAACGACTTCCCAGCCTAGTTCACTGTTCAAAATATCAGGCCCAATTTTGCTCAAAAATGGATGTTGCACCAGTTCACTTTGATCATATACTGCGATATCGGAGGCGCTGTATAGCAAGGCACTTTTTTGTTTTGTATGTAAAGCCAAACGCAGGGAGCGATTAGTTTTGGGCAAATGACCACGCTTAGCTGTTTTCCAAACACCGTAAAGCTGATTGTGGGAGTAAATTGTGAACCCATTAGCAAAATGTATCAACATGGCTTTGCCACGGGTTTCAACCTTTTCAACTTTAATTCCTTTAAGTTTTTGTGAAGGTTCAAGAAGGCGAGGCAAACCTACTTCAATATCTTCGATTACTTTGCCTTCAATGATCTTTGCTATTTTATCAGCGGCAATGCGTATTTCAGGACCTTCTGGCATATTGATTCCTTTAATAGTTCAAAAAGATAAGTACTTTGACATATCGGCATTACTAGAAAACACCGACGGTAAACCGTTTAACAGTCATATACGATATTGACCTTACCGCGATCAGTTCTATCCAACAGTGCTTATTTCGAATGCTATATTTTACATTATCATCATTGTTTAGCCTAAATATCCATTGGGTTTTCGAACAATGGGCTAGCGCTAATTCGTTTTCTGTATTGACCCCCAACGTTTTATTTGCCTAATTGATGAATTAAAATAGAGTCTTCGATTGGGGCCTTACATCATATTGGCATCATCATCTTCGTTTAGCCTGAGGAGAGTTTTTAAGGCAAAATTAATTAGGCCACCCATAATAATTTGACTGTTTTTTGTTCTGCACTAAGCTTTAATAAACCCAATTGAAATAGCATAAATTGAAAGTAATCACTTATGCCCAAACCTCGTTCATCTTAGGTCAGCCTCATTGACACCCCCTATTACCAATGCGTATCACGCTGTGTTATACGTGCCTTTTTATGTGGTACGGTAGCCGCGCTACTGATAAATATTCAGGTACGAGTTATGAGCACCGACGGGCGTGGGTAGAAGATAAGGTATTGTGGTTATCGTCAGTATTTGTCATTGGTATATGTGCCTATGCAGTGATGAGCAATCATGTGCATTTGGTGCTGTGTGTGGATAAAGACAAAGCCATAACTAAAGAAGACACCCACTTTTTAAAAGTAGCAAAACAGCCGTTATGTCCTAATCTTTAAGGTACTCAAAAAACCAAGGATGGTCTGTCATGCCTCAGTCACGTAAAAACCAAATTAGTTTAATCGATACCCCCTTATTAACATTGCGTTTCACGCTGTGTTCGCCGTTCGTTTTTGTGTGGCAAAGATAAATTTACGGGACAGAGTTACGAACATCGCCGAGGTTGGGTGGAAGAGCGATTGTTATTTCTATCGTCAGTGTTTTCGATTGATAGCGCGGCTACCGTATCTGTGCTTATGCAGTGATGAACAATCATACCCACGTAGTGCTGTGTGTGGACAAAGACATGGCTGATGGCTGGGCTATGGAAGAAGTCGTAAGGCGGTGGCACCAGCTATACC
>NZ_CAJXPA010000337.1 GCF_913058035.1 uncultured Paraglaciecola sp.
GTGTAATAAACTTATCAAAAGTATGACGCGAGCCTATTAATACCGACAGCGACACTATCTTGTCCAACGTTTGGCGTCTGAAAAAAAACGTCGTTGTTTTAACAATCCATTCCGAAAATAAACCAGTTTTCGTTCGAAAATTATTTAGGTAAACCCTAAATTTTTCACTTTCAATAAATCGAACTATGGCAGCTTGTAGTTTAGTGGCAGTATCAAAAATAAATTTTATTGCCGCACTAATCCTTTTTTTAAGATCACCACTCTTCATAAAACCAGTGACTGCTTTTATCAGCCCATCAATAAAATCTCGGACCGTTTGGGTTGTTGTTTTTATTCCGGTCCTAATGGCCAGATTTTTAGTGAGAAAAATTATCTGTTTTACCCGTGACTGGCAACCTGATTTAATGGTTTTTATTATGTTGTCTAAGGTCAAAAATAATCTCCCAGAATTTGTTTACCGATCAAGCGTATATCGCGAGAAGTGCCCTACTTAATTGAATAAAAGGGCATCAGATATCGCCATCTACAAGTAAGCGAGTCATATCTATCTATTTGTCAAAATTGAATCAATATGCATTAACAAAAATATTAAAATAAAGCAAAAGCCTGTTATTACCTTTGAAATTTATCTACAGCGTTCGTTTCAGTTCCAATAGTTAAAAAGTCCGTTTGACCGTAACATCAATAAAACCAAGATTGTTGCCATAACGACTTTTCAAGTCATTAGCAAATAGGAATAATTCACTATTAGTTTCAGGTTCAAGATCAGCATCACTGTTTTCAAGGTGGTGCAATACCCTGAAATGGCTATCCTCATTTGTACCCAAGGTGCCGCAAACTTCAAACCAGTTCGCACTTGGCACTCTTCTATCTTCCTCTTTCCTCCTTATGATGATTTCCTTTAACCATCCGAGGTCTACATCAGCATCATCCACGTCCCAACCTCTGGGTGTGGCGGAAACACTTGAGTCATACCATTGCTGAATAAAGTCGACAATGAAGCAATATTTCTGACCTGTTTTAAGATAAATACCACTTGGATTAAAAAGGCGATTGGCATGAACTTTAATAACTTGAGTTTGATTAACTTCTAATTCAATTAATGCCGCGCGACCTAATGTTCTATGCTCTTTTAAACCACCATTAAAGGCCTCTAAAGTACCATCGGGCATCAATATGTAGTGTTTTTCCTGAACCAGTGATTGCGGTTTATATTCTGCATCACCATAGATTCGCTCAGCTACTGTATGATGCACTATGGGCAAATCATCGCAATGTTTATCATTATCGATCACGTTCAGAGATCTATTGCCCAATGTCAATTTAGAGATTAGATGCGATCTCTTTTTTTGATGAATAGGTGCGAATGGATTCGGATTCATCATCACGTCGTCAAAATCAACTTTGTATGACTCCTCTTTAGGTAACAGATTTTCATAGTCGATGTCATGAGGATATATAAGTTGAATGCCGAGCTCAATCTCACGAATATAACGAAGCATATATTCAAGCGTTATATCGGATAAGCCATCTCGTCGAAACCCACCACCAATATCACTGTGGACACCAGAAAACCAGATTTCTTTTACACGATCCTCCTTGTTCATTAAGGTAGGTAGAAAGGCTTTACGTTTTTCATCCAGGGAAACGAGATGCAAAGCTTTTACTACGGTGCTGGATACTTTCCTATCCTCGAATACGACATCAGAAACGGACAGTTCGTTATTATCAAGATTGGGAATGCCAATGGCGGCGACTGTATCAAATACACCCATAAATTTAACAGGATGATCTTGATCTGAGATTATCTTTGAAACATACCTGGAGGCAAATTGCCGTGCCATCGCTGCGCCACGGCTAAAACCAAACAAAAATAGCTCGTCACCGGGTTCATAAATTTTCTCTAGATCATCCTGAGCCTCTTTTTGAATACGATCAACATCTAGATTTTGCAGGCCAAGCGCACTATTGAAGGCGCGTTTTATTTTAGACCCATAAGTACCAACGCCAGAATAATACAGACAAGTTTGACCGGGGATTCTGCTCGTATCCTTTAAATTTCCGCCGAAGAGTAAATGTAATTTTAGTACATTGGATATACTGGAATCTTCCAGTTCACCGAAACCTAACCTTGTATTTTCCTGTTGCGCGTCAGATGCTTCATTAC
>NZ_CAJXPA010000338.1 GCF_913058035.1 uncultured Paraglaciecola sp.
ATTTAGCAATAACGATAGTAAAAGATGGGAGTTCAAAGCTTGCTATTGTAACGACAAAAGACTACCGCCCTGTTGGTGGTGCTGACTTCGGTAAGCGTCAAGAAGTAGGAGAGGTGTTTTGGGTAACTGATGAACGTCTGGTTATCGAAGTATTGGTAGATTTACCTTGGCAAGATCAAGATGTATACCGGGGAGAGCTTTATGCCGTTAATTTAGATGGAACAGGCGGTGAGTTAATCTACGGCTATCGTTCAGGAGAAAAGCAGTTAGGTACACGTTTATCGAAAAAGAAAGCCACCTTGGGTTGGGCTGACATTATTAGTTTATTGCCCAATGATGAAGAACATATTCTTATTTCATCTACCCGTGCCACAACCGGCGGTGCCAATAAGGCAACGATACATAAACTTAATGTATTTAGTGGCGAATTAGGTGGACTCATTACTGGGGCCCCTGCTTTTAATATGGACTTTTTTGTTGATAGAAAAGGTAACTTAATTTCTGCGGTAGGTATTGATAGTGAATATAAAACTAATGCTTATCTTTATGAGCCAAAAACACGTTCATGGTCTAATGTTGAAAACTCAGATTTGGCCTTTGGTAATGAGTTTTCTACAGTTGCAGTGGATGACAAGGCAGAAAATTTATATTATTTAGATAATTTAAACCAAAACACTTCAGGTCTATTTAAAATAAATCTAAAAACGGGAAAACGAGAAAATATTTATACCAATGATAATGTTTCTATTACTAGTGTATCTAGAACGACCGACTTAACTAGCGTTTATGCAGTGAGAGTTGATGATGGATATCCTCAATACGTGATGCTCGAAGCTGAAGATACGGAAGCAAAATTATTTGCTAATTTCACACAGTCATTTGCTGGGTATTCTATTTATATCACCAGCCACAGTGATGACGAAAGGTATTGGGTTATCTATGCCAAGAGTGATGTGGTTCCCACATCTTTTTACTTGTACGATGCCAAAAAAGACAAATATAGCCTATTGTTTGCCAACTTACCTGATTTGGATAAAAAGAAACTTTCGTCTTCTATCCCCGTTAAGTTTGAAGCGTCAGACGGTGCTGTGATAAGCGCATATATAACTTATCCTGCTGGGGTTGATGAAACAGTTGCGATACCTTTGGTCACTTTGGTACATGGCGGCCCCAATGCGAGAGATTATTGGAATTTCGATTCTGAAGTTCAGTTACTTGCGTCTCAAGGGTATGCAGTGCTGAGAGTGAACTATCGTGGTTCGTCTGGCTACGGTTGGGAGCATATGTCTGGTTCTAAAAATCAATGGGGTGGTCGCGTACAACAAGATATTATTGAAGCGACACGATGGGTTATCCAACAAGGTGGTATTGAGCAGGATAAAGTATGCATCATGGGGGGCAGTTTTGGTGGCTATTCGGCCGTCCAATCAGCAGCGTTGGCACCTGACTTGTTTAAGTGTGTGGTTGCCGTCGCTGGGGTCTACGATTTAGAAATGATGTTCGATGAAGGTAATATCCCACGTATTATTTATGGTAAAGAGTATCTGATTGAGCAGTTAGGCACTGATAAAGCGCTAATGCGTCAATACTCCCCAGTTCACAATGTGGATAAATTAAAAGCGTCATTACTGATAGCCCATGGTAAAAAAGACGAACAAGTGCCTATTGAACATGCTCTTGCTCTTAAAGAGTCATTGGATAAACATGGTAAGAAATACGATTGGTTTGTTAAAGATACCGAAGGACATGGCTTCTTTGATGAACAGAATCGAACTGAGTACTTTGAAAAAGTAGTTGAGTTCCTAGCAAGAGAGCTTAAAAAAACTAAATAAGTTCTAAGGCGTCATTTTGCATAAGTGCTATGGCGCCTTTCTAGCACCAGAGTCGATTATTAATCTCTTTTTCACCTCCACGTTTGCATGTGACTAGGCTATAATCCGCACCTAAATTTATCTAGGAGCTCAACATGCGCCCAAGTGGAAGAACCGCCAGTCAAATTCGCCCCGTTACGATTACCCGCAATTTTACCTGCCATGCAGCAGGCTCGGTACTCATTGAGTTTGGAAATACTATAGTGTTATGTAATGCCTCAGTTACTGAGGTGTTGCCTCGCTTTATGACAGGCCAAGGTAATGGCTGGGGGACTGCAGG
>NZ_CAJXPA010000339.1 GCF_913058035.1 uncultured Paraglaciecola sp.
GTTCTGTAAGTGATCTAATTTCTAACACGGTTCTTTTTATTCCTTTTGGATTAGTAATAACCAAGGCGTCTCACAATCAGTTGACCGTCAAGAATGCATGCAAGTTTTTGGTGATAGGTTTTGCGCTCGCTTTTATCATTCAAGTGGGGCAAGTTTGGACAACTGATCGCATTCCTTGGGGAGGGGATGCTATTTGGAATCTATTTGGTTGTTTAATTGGTATTTTGCTGGCTAAAGGTTCTACCTCAAGTCGCATTCGTTTTAGCTATGAATTATCACCTTATTTAATTATTTCATTTTACCTGGGTTTAGCCTTAATTTTTATTAAACTTGCGCCTTATTCACCAGCATTAGACTTTGATGTGTTGAAGACTAATTTTAAACAAATTATTTATCATCCACAAATAGATTGGTATTGGACTTATGAGTCTGTAGTGACGTGGCTGATTGCATTTTATCTACTCTCTCAGGCGAAACTAAGGTGGCTAACTACTGGTAAGCTTGTTGCAATAGTGTTCGCTGTGCTTAGTATTAAGTTCTTAATTATTAATAATAATATTAATATTTCACAGTTTTTTGGAGCCTCTGTTGCTCTTATTATATGGATAAGTTTGAGGCTATTAGTTAATAAGCAAATTTTGTTATTAGCATTAGTATTAACTATTGTTCTCAATGGCTTATATCCATTTGAGTTAAAACCCTTCCCTACGGATTTTCATTGGCTACCATTTTCAGGCTCTCTCAATGGCAACATTTTGCTGAATATCATCGCTATGAGTAAAAAAATGTTGTTCTATATTTGCGCAGTCTGGTTAATGTATTTAGTGACTAATAAGCTAAGGTTATCGACTATTACAGTTGCCATAATTATTTTTGTTGGTGAATATTCTCAACGTTTTTTTACCAATTCCGTCGCCGAAATCACTGATGCAATTCTCGTGTTATTGGGTGGTTACATCCTTTCACTTTGCTTAATTAAATCTGACACAGATGGACAAAATACCTCCCAGATCAACCTTAAAGATACTATAGCCTCAAATGCCAATCTTTTGCAGAGCAAAATGGTTGGTATCAATCAACGTGATATTGCCAGCCTTGATGGCCTTAGGGCCCTCGCTGCATTATCGGTATTTATAGTACATTTTCAACAATTTACTAATATTGGTGGGGTACTAGGGCCTTTTGATCTTGAACGATGGATGGTCAATGGCAACACTGGTGTAGCCTTGTTTTTTGCATTAAGTGGTTTTTTGTTATCAATCCCTTTTTGGCAGGCCAATCAAGAGCATAACTTACCCAACATTAAGCATTACTTTCTAAAGCGTGCTATCCGTATTATTCCTTTATTCTATTTTTGCTTTATTTTGTTGATGGCCCTAAAAGGATTTAAAGGAGCTGAAGTCAATTTCAACAATATATTGAGTCATTTATTTTTCTTGCACAATTTGAAAGATGACCAAGTAATGAGTCTTAACCCTCCATTTTGGTCATTAGCAGTTGAAATGCAGTTTTATATTTTGTTACCGCTGTTTTTTGTCTCAATTAAAAAACTTAATCGTAAAAGTGGCACCTTAGTATTTATTGTTCTTGTCCCTGTCATTTATATATTTTATTGGTTACTAATGAACTGGCTAGGTGAGTGGAATGACTGGCCAATCAGAATTCCGCTTATTTGGCCTTTTGGAATTGAATTAATATCGGTTAATGGCGCAGCATTAAAGTATTCAACTATGGCCCATCTACCACACTTTTTAATTGGAGTTGTAGCTGCGAGTTTATTTCTTACCTACCGTGACTCAGGAAAACAAAAGCCAATATTATGCGAAGCACTTTTTTGGTTAGCCTCTGTAAGTGTGGCAGTCATTTTATCAACGCCTTTAGACGAACTATTTCAGCTTAACTTCGGGCGTTACAACTTTCCCCTTGTTCCACTTCTATTGGGTGTGATATTAGTTACTGCGCCTAACTCAGTGTTCGCAAAACGGTTATTAGATCTGTCAATTTTGAGATGGGTAGGCATCATCTCTTATGGAGTGTACCTATTTCATTATCCCCTACTCAAAGCGACTAAGATGGCCTTTGATCTGGCTGGCTTTAGTGTCACAAACAATGTGGTTTTATACGGTTTATCATC
>NZ_CAJXPA010000340.1 GCF_913058035.1 uncultured Paraglaciecola sp.
TTTCACACATTTGACCAAAATTATTCGGCTTATAATTTATGTCAAAACCTTGATAAATTAATTTGTCTTTAATCAATTCGTCAAATTCAATTGCTTTTTCAATATTCTCGAATGAAAGAATTACTTCTGATTTATTGATTTCTTTAGAAACAAATAATGGATTTTTAATATCAATTATTTCACAGATTAAATCAAATTCAGATTTCGTAATTCTTATTTTCATTCGATAGATTGTCGTTTTTTTAATTGTTGCCAACGTCAGTCTGTCTCACAACTGCTTAATTTTTCATAAATATAGTTTAGAAAATTTAAGTTTAGGTTCAAGCGTCGTAAAGTTGGAAATTCAGTGTTTGTTTAGGGTTTCCATTATAGTGCATCCTAGAATCGATTATAGCGCTTATGATGCTTCCAATGAATCTAAATAGCTTGTTTATTGAGTTGTCGAGCTTACGTAGTAGTTCTGTAAATTTCACAACTCCTAAAATATTAAGTATTCTTCTCAGGTTGTAGGCAATGAGCATAAAACCAGTATCAGCAGAGGCCCTGTTGATTCCTTTCTTAGTGATAATATGGTCAAATCCCCAATTTCTTTTTATGGTACCATACGGGTGCTCCACTATTGCCTGGCGTTTTTTATATAGATCTCCCGATGCGGATATTCTTGCTGAGTTTGCTTCTATCGCTCCCTGATGTTCACTTCGCTGCAGTATACGTCCGTTGGCCTTGGAACTGGTACACAGATGCCTTACGGGGCAGGATTTACAGGCGCTTGTTTTGTATTGTTTGAACCGGTAGTTTCTTGTAGTGTACCAACTGCCGTTACTTTTAAGAATGTGTCCCTGCGGGCAGGTATAGGAATCATCGCTCTCACAAAAGCTGAAAGCTGATAATTCGTAGTCAGTATGAGGTGCCCGTGAGGATGTGGACGGAATGGCAACAAGTGTTTCAATACCCAACTCAT
The DNA here is from genome assembly GCF_913058035.1 of uncultured Paraglaciecola sp. Taxonomy (GTDB): domain Bacteria; phylum Pseudomonadota; class Gammaproteobacteria; order Enterobacterales; family Alteromonadaceae; genus Paraglaciecola. Next base: position 962 of record NZ_CAJXPA010000340.1, read on the forward strand.
CAGCTGTTGAAAACTCGCTACCGGTGTGGTATCCTTTGTCGTAGAGTGCTGTAAAGTCATTGGTTCTTAATATAGTCTTTGCTCTACGTAGCATTCCACCCATCGCTTTTTTGTCGTTTTGGTTGGTTACTAAATAGTCTATAATGATTTTATTGTCATCATCTACAGTAGTTTGTAGGGTGTAACATACTTCGGTAATGTTGCCTCTGGTTATCTGGTGTCGACTCTCCGGGTCTGAGGTTGACACTTGTGTATCCCCGGTCTCTTTGAGCTGTTTTTCTATGTTTTGATATTTTTGCTTGTGGTTGTTGTGCTTAGCTATTTCTTTAGTTAAGACTTTTCTTTTCTGTGGCTCGTCTGTCTGTTGAATTTCTTTTTGGTATTGATTTAATTTCCCATCAATATAATCGAGGTGTCGTTTTATTTTTTTAGGATTGTAGTTGTTTTTCTTGGAATTCTGGGCTCTGATCTTTGTTGAGTCCCCAGCAATGAGTAATGCCCCAATAAGGCTAAAATTACGAGCGATTGTTACCGTTTGATGGAATACCTTTTTAATGGCTTTATCATTATCTTTTCTGAATCTGGCAATGGTGTTATGGTCTGGTTTAAGAGATTTGAGAAGCCAGATAAGTTCAATATTACGATAGCATTCTTTTTCCAGTTGGCGCGATGAACGCATACGATTCATATATCCATAAATGAAAAGCTTTAGCAAATCTGCTGGGTTATAAGGAGGGCGCCCTTCTTTAAGTCTGAGGTTAAAGTCAAGTGTTTCAAGATTCAAACTATCTACAAAAATATCAATAGCTCTAACGGTGTTGTCTTCAGATATCATCTCATCAATAGAAGAGGGGAAAAGTTGTATCTGATTTCGTGATTCTCCTTGTATAAATTCCATAGTATAAGATACGGATTTCTAGTTTTTTAACCAAGGAAAAACGAGAGAGTTTTGAGACAGTCTGACGTTGTTGTATATGGTTTGTTGCGTGTTTCAAGCAACTAATTTAGTAAATAATTGCCGACCAAGAAAGTCCGCGAGGACTTTCGTAAGTAAGCAAAAAGCCAGCAATAAATTATATACGGCTTAAGTTTACAATTCATTAAATTTAGATATATAGAGGTAAGTATATAATTACGTATCTTGTATGTCAATAAACAGGGTTATGT
>NZ_CAJXPA010000341.1 GCF_913058035.1 uncultured Paraglaciecola sp.
CCTCTATTAGTGATAAGCATATATTTGTCACCAAAATTAGCAGCTTCAATCTCATAACCAAGTTTTAACAGCATAAGCGCATGATTTAATTGATTGGCCGCAGACAATGACACTAAATCGACCGCCTGAAACTGTGTCAAAAGTGTTTTTTGACGTTTAATGCGTGCTTCATATGCCTCAAGTGAAGGATCATTTAACTTATCATCGTAATCACGTATGCCAAGACTGGTTGCAAAACTTGGATATTGTGATGTGTACCAGTGCCAATGCTCATCAAGAAGATTTTCAAATTGTTGATCAGCGCTCAATAATATACTTTGTGTGGACGGTGCTTCTGACGACGAAATTGCCGCTATGGGAGAGTTTGGTGTAATGCTGTTCAGGGATAAATTATTGCAGGCACTAAGCCAGATAGCCGAAGTCATGATTATGACGGAAGTTAAAACAGGTTTCATTAATAGTTCCTTTGGAAGTCTAGTTGAGTATAAAGTTCATCAGCAACTTAGTCATTTGTTGAAGCGCATTATAAACAATAAAAGTAAAAAGAGTTCGGTTTTGCCTATAGAGGATATTGGGGACTTAAGATCCTGTAATGATTCGATATCAAATGACTATACACATTGTGCATAAAAGTTATGTTCACCCCTCATAAGCATGAATTAAAATATCTACTCAGTATATTATCAAGAATTGTATCCAGTTCGAACTTTCTATTTTATTGCGCATTTTATTAATTGATAAGACAGCATCCATAAAAAAGTCATTGTGACAGCCATAGTATGAACCAACCAGATTAAATTTATGATCTAATGGCGACATGAAATATATTTCCCAAAAACAACTCGAAGATAAGCTGAAACCGTTAGATATCAAAGCTCTCATCGCTAAACAGACTAATGATCGAATGCGCATTCGCTTACTCGCACTTTTACACATAAAAGAGGGAGCTAACAGAGCCAAAACCGCTATATATTTAAAGAGTAGCCGTAAGGCAGTGAATGATTGGGCTAAAAATTTCTATGAAAATGGACTCGATGGCTTAAAAGAAAAACCTCGAACAGGTAGACCTTGTCATTTGACACCTGAGCAACTGATTACCTTTAAAGAATACGTAATAGCGAATAGCATCAAACCTAATGGCGGTCGCCTTACAGGACAATACTGAGTTAGCTATATTAAAGAAGAATTTGGAGTCACTTATTGTTTAGACAATATTTATAGGCTACTAAATTCACTAAGATTTTCTTGGATAACCAGTCGTTCTAAACACCCAAAACAGTCACAAGAAATTCAGGAGTGTTTTAAAAAAATTCAAAACTGAAGTGCTCCCTAAAGATCATGACAGATCGAGTATAGATATTTGGTTTCAAGACGAAGCGAGGTTTGGCCAACAAAATACTACAACAAGGTTATGGACTGCAAAAGGCTCAAGACCACGAGCCGTTAGGCATCAGCAATTTCAGTATGCTTATCTATTTGGCGCTATTTGTCCGGCTACAGGCGCAACAGAAGCAATAGTGACGCCCTATGTAAATAAAGAAGCCATGAGACAACATCTACAGCAAATATCACAGGCCACGCCAACGGGGCGACATGCTGTTGTGATTATGGACGGTACAGACTGGCATACCGATGATACAGCGTTTGCCTTTAATAACATTACGCTAGTCAGGTTACCCGCGTATTCAACAGAATTAAATCCTGTAGAGCAAATTTGGCAGTGGCTAAGACAGAATGAATTGGCTAACAAATGCTTTGAAGGATATGAAGACATTGTTAATTCATGCTGCGATGCTTGGAATAGCTTTGTGAGTGATTCAGAGCGGGTCAAAGGGATGTGTATGAGAGAATGGATGGATTTGGATGTTTAAATAATCTGATTGGTATAAATAGAATGAGGTGTTAACAAGTCACTCTTCTTTCCAAGCGCATTACATTGGTAACTTGACCAAAAATAATCGGCTGGCTCATCAACCATGGAGGCTCTTACAGGGTTCATCTCTATATAGCGATAAACTTGCATTAGGTAGGTTTCTTCTTGCACCAAACAGGATTTAAAGCGCCCTTCCCATAACGTACCTGTTCGTTTATAACTTCGATTAAAATACATCACATACATTC
>NZ_CAJXPA010000342.1 GCF_913058035.1 uncultured Paraglaciecola sp.
GATTCGCCTGTTTAGAATGCCAATTTAGTGATTGTTCTGAACTGATAAGCCAAAGGTTAATACAGGCAATACACCCCACAACAGCCAAGACCAGATTCGCTATTCTTTTGAATATAGAATAACGGCTAGGTCGCTGAAAAGGCGCAGTAAAGAGTGATGAATTAATGTTTTCCATGCACAAACAATAAGGGAAATTGGTTGTGATGCCAAGCTAATAGCTTGCAGGTTGTAAAAATAGCTCAGTACGCAGTATTAATGTCCTTATTTTGTAACTATTTTTGTAAACTGCTAAGAGAAATATTGAAAATCATCGGACAAACACCATATATGTTTCGGACTCTATATTGGTCATTACAGGATTATTATGATCTCAGTCAAAAATTTATTTAAATCATTTAATGGTTTCCAAGCTGTTAATGATCTTTCATTTGATATCATGCCAGGTGATGTGGTGGGTTTTTTAGGGCCAAACGGAGCAGGTAAGTCAACAACCATGAAGATGTTGACAGGCTTCTTACTTCCCACAAGTGGTGATATTCATATCAGTGACTTATCTTTTAAGCACTCTGCATTAGAAATAAAAAAGAAAATTGGTTACCTACCAGAGGGTGCTCCAGCTTATGGAGATATGACAACACTGCAGTTTTTGAGTTTTATTGCTCGGGTTAGAGGTTACAAAGGCACTGAAAAAGCGGCAAGAATCCAAAGAGTAGTCGAACAGGTCGAGCTTCAAGAAGTATTAGATAAACCTATTGATAATCTATCCAAAGGTTTTAAGAGGCGAGTAGGTCTTGCACAGGCTTTGATCCATGACCCGGAAATATTGATCCTTGATGAACCTACTGATGGACTTGATCCAAACCAGAAATATCAAGTTCGCGAACTGATTAAAAATTTATCAAAAGATAAAATTGTCATCATATCAACCCATATTTTGGAAGAAATGACAGCTGTGTGTAATCGTGTAATGATCATTGCAAAGGGTAAACTTTTGTTTGATGACACGCCAAAAGCCCTTAACCGACAATCTAAGTATTATGGAGCAGTGACCTTGCATTTTAGTTATCGTGCAGATGTTTCTGAATTGGGAGAGTTAGAGGGTGTAGCAGAAATAGAAGAAGATTTAGCTACAGGGCGTGTGACTATCTTTCCTAAACCAGGGGCAGATATACTACATTTGGTTACAGCTCATGCTCAGCGATGCAAATTGCCAGTAGACAGCTTATATGTGGAACAAGGTAGTTTAGAGCAAGTGTTTAGACAAATTACTCAAAAAAACTCTCAAGAGGAGAACGTGTAATGAGTAAAATAAGCATTCTATTTAGACGTGAGTTTTCTAGTTTTTTTGCGACACCTGTTGCCTATGTTTTTATAGGTATATTCTTAATTTTATCGAGCGTGTTTACATTTTTTGTTGGTGGTTTTTATGAACGAGGTCAAGCCGATTTATTACCATTTTTTAATTTTCATCCTTGGTTATACCTCTTCTTGGTTCCTGCTATCTCCATGCGTAGTTGGTCTGAGGAGCGAAAAAGCGGCACTATTGAGTTACTAATGACACTACCAATTAGCACGTGGCAGGCTATGATGGCCAAACATCTTGCCGCTTGGGCGGTATTAGGTTTGTCGCTGTTGCTAACTTTTCCATTGTGGTTAACAGTTAATTATCTGGGTGACCCAGACAATGGTATTATCGTTGCCGCTTATATTGGTAGTTGGTTGATGTCAGGTGCATTTTTGTCTATTGGTATGTGTATGTCAGCGATGACTAAGAACCAAGTTGTCGCCTTTATTTTGTCAGTGGTGGTGTGCTTTGTATTTGTGGTTAGTGGCAGTAATATTGTGCTTGATGCATTTAAAAGTTGGGCGCCCAGCGAAGTTATTGATGTTGTGGCATCGTTAAGCTTTTTGACACATTTTGAATCTATGGCCAAAGGTGTGATTGCTTTAAATGATTTAATTTACTTTTTGCTGGTGACTATCTGTTGGTTGTTTGCTGGCTTAGTTATAATTGAACAAAAGAAGGCGGACTAGTTATGCAGCATAAACTGACTTCATCAGTTAATTTGCTTTTGATAGTATTGGTGTTCAT
>NZ_CAJXPA010000343.1 GCF_913058035.1 uncultured Paraglaciecola sp.
ATTATTTATTGTCGATAAATGAGTAGAAATCAAGTGTCATTTATTCATAATAAATTTAGCCGTTGAATCATGATAGGGCTCCTATGTTAACTAATATTCCTTCTTACACACTACATCAACTAAAAGTAGTGGTGCTGACAGGTGCAGGTATTTCTGCTGAATCTGGCTTAAAAACATTTAGGGATAATAATGGCTTATGGGAAAACCATAGTATTCAAGATGTGGCTACCCCTGAAGGATTTAGACGTAATGCTGAATTAGTCTATCAATTTTACAATCAAAGAAGGCGTCAATTACTCAGCCCAAGCGTTCAACCTAATAAAGCTCATTTAGCGCTAGCAAAATTAGAAAAATCATTGGGAGATAATTTTACTCTGATTACCCAAAATGTAGATAACTTACATCAAAGAGCAGGCAACAAAAATGTGTTACACATGCATGGAAGTTTATTATCTGCTAGATGCCTAGCTTCGGATAGATGTTGGGATATATTTACTAATTTAGACAATCGTAATCAATGTGTTTGTTGTCAGCCAGCCAGCTCAATGCGGCCAGATATTGTCTGGTTTGGTGAAATGCCAAAACATATGTCTAAAATTGAAGAACTGCTTAATGACGCCGATCTGTTTGTTTCTGTAGGAACATCTGGGACAGTCTATCCAGCAGCAGGATTTGTTAGTCAGGCAATTCATCATGGCGCTTACACTATAGAATTGAATCTAGAGCCAAGCTCTTGTCATAACGAATTTGATGAAAAACATTACGGGCTGGCGAGTGAATTGGTTAGTCAATTTGTCGATAAATTACTAAAAGGTCTTAAAGTTGATTGAACACGTACAAGAATATTGGTTAGAGTTTTTAACCATTGCTAGTGTGCACTTGTTGGCTGTCGCTAGCCCTGGACCTGATTTTGCAATAGTTTTAAAACACAGCATTAGTTATGGACGAAGAGCAGCAATTGTTACCAGTATTGGAGTTGGCGTTGGTATTTTAATACATGTTGCTTATTCTCTTTTAGGCATTGGCATTTTAATAAAAACAACACCTGTTCTGTTTCAAATTTTCAGTTATGTTGCTGGCGCTTATCTTTTGTTTTTAGGCTGGGGTGCGATAAGAAGTCCTGCTCCTAAAAATATAGGTAATGTGGAGATTGAAAACGTTCTTCAACTTATTTCTGATAAAAAAGCTTTTATGGTTGGTTTTTTAACCAATGGTTTGAATCCAAAAGCAACATTGTTTTTTTTATCGGTATTTGCTGTGGCTGTTTCACCAGACACACCCAATGTCATTAAACTTGGATATGGTTTGTATTTAGCTTTAGCTACCGGTATTTGGTTCTGTGTACTTTCGTTGTTTTTAAGCTCTAAGAAAGTAACACGATTTATTGGCAAAAGGGGTTATTGGTTTGATAGGATAATGGGCGTTGTTTTGATTTTGTTGGCGATAAAATTGGTTATGCCTGTATAGTGCGCTTCGTAAAGTAACGTAATAGAGTTAGTCATTAGGAATATAAGTGGAAGAAAAAAAGCAGTTTAAAATTGAAGGCGGCAGCCTAGAAAAATCTTTAAAGGGTGAAATCCAAATAGATCTCAAAGCAATTGCAAAAGAAGCATGGGATTTATCGAAAAACACTAAAACTGCAGTTTTGCACGGTGTATTGTTATTGTTTTTTATTGCTTTAATATTTGCTTGGATTTTGCAATCAGTATTTGGCATAACCGATTTGAGTATAGTGCCTCAACGTATGATCATTTCTCTCAAAGTCGCAGGAATTATCGTCACTACACCTATAATAGCCACTATGTTTTTATTAGGTATTTCACATAGTGTTGGGGTCAAACCAAGATTTCTCTCTATTTTGAAAAACGTGACAAGTTCTGTTTTAGTGGTTTTACTGGCGTTGTTGTTAGCTGCGATGTCTGATTTAGGGTCATTTGTAGGCTCTCAAATTAATGTATTGTTAGGCATGTCAGTCATATTTTATATCAACCTCGCTACAGGGTTTTCAATCATGCTGTTAATTGAAAAGAAGCTGGCACCTAGCAAATGTGTGGTCCAATCGTTGAAAGTATTTC
>NZ_CAJXPA010000344.1 GCF_913058035.1 uncultured Paraglaciecola sp.
GCCTATCTGCCGTCAGTGATGTTGAAAATACTATTACTCGGTTATGCCTAGGGTCTGATTAGTATTCGCCGCATTGCCGAGGCCTGATGATATGTGATAAAGAGAATTTAATCGGCCATAACATGTTTACCATTGATGCCGGAGGGCCGGCCCGATGCAAGATAAAGTCAAATGCCAGTAAAGAATGGAGCGGTACATTTGAAGAGCTTGAGCGTAAAAAAAACGAAATTAGAGCGGGCCAGCAAACGTATTATTGAGCGTCATCAATCGCAAGACGGTTTAGGTGAAGAGGAGGTTGCACATGATTTACAAAAAAAATAAAAGTTGGATAAAAGCGCTGAAAAAATCACAATGTTCTTAGCCACTCACCAAGAGAAAACAGGCAGTAAAGGTAAGCCGGTTAAAAGTAATATTACCGACCCAGATAGCGCGAAGATGACCACATCAAAAGGGACTATTCAAGGGTACAACGTGATAGCGATAAACGATGACAAACACCAAGTAATACTCCAAGCCCACACCTGGGGCTCAGTGGGAGAGCAACAAACACTGCAGCCAGCCATTGAACAACTTTACCAGCAAGTGGATAAACTCAATGCTACAAAAAACAATAATGATAAAGCACAGGAAGCCACCACAAAATTCACTGCGGACAGTGGTTTTAACAGCGAAGATAACTTAGTCTTTATGGCCAGTAGCGGCTTTGATACTTACATCGCTGACACTCAATTTAGAAGCAGGGATCCACTGTTTAAAGAAAGCGAAACCTATCACACAGAAAAAGAAAAACGGCGTCTAAAAAGGCGAAATGGCAAACCGAGACTCTTTACCTCACAAGACTTTCATTACGATAAAAATAAGCAGACCTGTCGTTGTCCTGCAGGCAACCTGATGTGGTGTAGTGGTAATAACGTAAAGAGTAACAACAAAAAATACACCCGATTCGGCGGCTATTTAAAAGACTGTAAAACCTGTCCCTTACAAGAGCAATGTATGCGTAAGTCGCCGACTGAAAGAGGGCGGCAAGTACAGTTCTTAAACGACGAGTCACGAAAACGGCTGAGTTATAGTGACAAGATGAAAATCAAAATAGACAGTCCGATGGGACGACGACAATATTCAAAACGGCTGGGATGTATAGAGCCAGTGTTCGGTAACATCACCACCAATAAAGGCATGAACAAACTGACCTTACGAGGCCAAGTTAAGGTGAACGCGCAATGGCAACTGTATTGCCTTATTCATAATATAGAAAAGCTGCAAAATACAATGCATTAAGAAGGGTAACCCCCTTGCACCCTCAATAAAGCCACCAAAACCTCGTCTAAACGCCCCTAAAACAACACTAAATCACTATTTTTAATATTGAAGGTCAAATTAAGTAATCGATTGAATCGAGTTATGAACTCAGATATCGTTCGTTGAATAACTAAAAAATTTAAAACGGGTTAATCTATAGCCCGTTATACAACTAAGGATAGAATATGGATATCATCACAATCATTCACGTTACTCTTGCTGTCACCGCCACTATAAGTGGGGCTATCGTTATGTCCCGTAAGAAAGGTGACATTTTTCATACTAAATTGGGCAAATTATTTGTAGCGAGTATGGTATTTGTAAATATTACAGCATTCGCTTTTTTGCCTAAATATGGTTTTACTATTTTCCAGCCTCTCGCTCTATGGAACTTGGTTTGGGTAATTTGTGGCTATTATTATGCGGCTAAAAAACCAAATAAAAATTGGCTAATTAACCATTTTTATTTTATGACATATGCTTATGTAGGTGTTGTGGCAGCGGCAGTTGCCAGAATTCCTTTAAGCTTTGGCTTTTTTCCTTACGAATCCGCTTTTATTGCAATAGCGTTTGTTTTTGGTATTTCAGTTTATGTTATCGAAAAACAAGGAAAGAAGTTACGCGCTATCGGTGTATAACAAGCAAATCAACAGGACTAAATACAGCTGTTTTTTTCGCTACGCTCAAGTTTAGCCAACTATATTTAGCCCGTTATTTGGGCGTTAGTAGCCCTATCCGTTATTCAATGTGGCTACTGGTAATTGGGTACGCAAA
>NZ_CAJXPA010000345.1 GCF_913058035.1 uncultured Paraglaciecola sp.
TCTATATGCAGAAAATACATACGATAATCAGTATCTTCTGAGTAAATATTACGCTAATGTTAATTTCTTGTAAATTTTTACGCCGTTTATTGTTAATAAATTTACGCTTTAAAATATTAGTTTTGCAATAGGAAAGAGATTGATGAGCAACTTTTCTCAAGTAAATGAATTACTTCAGCACAATCAACAATTGCATGCCCGCACTGCTGCTTTTTATCTTGTTTTATCAAATCAAGCTCAAAATGAACGAATCAAATTGCTGCTCAATACCTTAGTCAAACATGAATCTGAAATGACGTTGTCCTTACAGAGTTATATTGAAAAAGCATCCATCAAAATACTCAATACCTACTTTCAATTTGATCACGAACACTGTGTTGAAGAGCTGTTTTTAACAAAGTTTGATTCTGTACAGATAAATATTGATGACGTAGAAATGATGGCAACCGCTTTCGATGATTACTTTTGTCATCTCTACATAGAAATGCAGGAAGCCGTCTCTTGTGAATTGGTTCGGGACTTATTTGAAAATTTATATTTGCACATGATGGAAGAGAAAAAACGATTGTCCATCGACATTTATTCGATGATGGATATGTAACAAGTTTTAATGTTGAAGAATTGTCTTCAAACCCATTTGTTACTTGTTTTAATCATCAACTCATTTAGCGATTTGATAATTAATATTTTTAAATGTTTTGAAGCAACCTTTGTAGACACAGATTATTGTCCGTTCAAAAAAGGTTTAATTCGTTGATAACAAAATAAAAAAATCAGGAGTAATTAACATGATACAAGCGCTAAATGAACTCTGGCCAATTCTGTTGTACTTCACTTTTACTCTTCTATTACTAGTCGCAGTAATGTTTGCCTCATCATTACTAGGACCCAGAACAAAGGGCCACTCTACCCACTTACCTTATGAGTCTGGTATTTTATCTCTCGGCAACGCACGGGTTAAGTTTGCTAATCACTTCTTTTTATATGCTATTTTTTTCGTTATTTTCGACCTTGAAACTTTATATCTTTTTGCTTGGGCAATCTCCTTTGAACAGGTAGGTGTGGCCGGCTTTATAGAAGCACTGGTGTTTATGATTATTCTACTGGTTGCCCTTATCTATTTGTGGCGTATTGGCGCTCTCAACATTCTTAAAAGACATCTTCCGGAGCAACGTTAATGGATTGGAATCTCAGTGACCCCAACAAAGTGCCGCAACGAATTTTGACTGTGGATGAAAGTGTGCAAGAAGACATCAAGAAAAACGTCATCTTTACCACCCTCAATAATATGATCAACTGGGGCCGAAAGAATTCCATATGGCCATTTAACTTCGGTTTATCATGCTGTTATGTAGAAATGGCGACAAGCTTCACCGCTCGGCATGATATTGCTCGTTTTGGGGCAGAAGTCATTAGAGCAACACCACGTGAAGCAGATCTCATTGTTATTTCTGGCACTGTATTTCGCAAGATGGCACCAGTTGTTAAACATTTATATGATCAATTACTCGAACCAAAATGGGTAATATCTATGGGCTCTTGTGCAAATTCTGGTGGCATGTACGACATATATTCGGTTGTACAAGGTGTTGACAAAATTTTACCCGTGGATGTTTATGTACCTGGTTGCCCTCCGCGTCCAGAAGCCTTAATGCAAGGTTTGATCTTATTACAAGAAGCAATCGGTCGTGAACAGCGTCCCCTGAGTTGGATAGTTGGTGAGCAGAATGTCAGTCAGATAGCAAAGCCTAGCCAACGAGATATACACAACGCTGAACGTATGCGAGCTAAAGATCTGACACCTCCGGATAGAGTGTAATCATGGCGCACACTTCCAAGCCTGATTTACTAGCCGAGATACAACCATGGTTACTCTCTTCTGTAATGTATGCAGAAGAGACTGCCGACGAGATTCCAACTATTTGGGCACCCGCGCAAGATCTAAAAACACTATGTGATGTAATACGCTTTAAAATAAATCAACCTTTTGATTTTCTGTTTGATTATTCACTTCTTGCTTCAAGTGCAAAATGTTTAGCAAAAGATGCCCAAGCAGTGTATTC
>NZ_CAJXPA010000346.1 GCF_913058035.1 uncultured Paraglaciecola sp.
GGATAAATGGAGGTTGTGCCAGTCCCATGCCACATTCGAGAAATTTTGCTACTAATCGACAGGTATATTAATAATCCAGTGGTTTTTTTACCAATAAACTAAAACCCTCAAATTGATATGTAAGAATACCTTCACTAAAAACGGTGTTGGTTGTGCGGTTTTTCTGAACTGCCAAAGTTGCAGAACATAATTTGGCAGGTAGTGATCTATATTGACTGGCGTGATGGGATTTTATCAAGACCTCCGGATATATTTCGCTATTCATAATCTATGCTCTAAGCACTACGCACTACGCGAAGTCTAGGGAGTCGTTGTCATTTGTGTAATCAAGTGATAATTATTACTTCTATTAGGTCGCTGTTGCTTATATTCTGCTCGTTCGCTGCAGTTAAGGCAGCATCCATAAATTGTTTTGCAATACTATATTTATCCGTATTGCACTCCTTGTGCAAAATCCTATCGTGCAAAATCTTAAGATACTACACCAGAAACAATAAGGGCCAGCTGGCGCCAGCCCTTATTAATTATTATTTTTATCTAAAAGACATCCACAAAATATCTGTAAAAAGTGACGGAGTGATTTCTTTAATCTTTATTACGTTCAAATTCACGAACTTCATTTCGACCCACAACCATGTGATGAACTTCATCTGGTCCATCAGCAAAACGCAAGGTGCGTTGGCCTGCATACATGGCAGAAAGCGGTGACCACTGTGATATGCCTGTGGCACCATGGAGTTGCATGGATTGGTCAATGATTTCACAAACTCGCTCTGGGATCATCGCTTTGATCATGTGTATCCAGATTCGTGCTTCTTGGTTACCCAATACATCCATAGCTTTGGCGGCTTTTAATACCATCATACGCATGGCTTCAATGTCGATGCGCATTTTCGAAATAACTTCAATATTCTTGCCAAGTTGATATATTTTTTTACCGAAAGCTTCTCGTGACGTTGAACGCTCAAGTGCAAGTTGCAATGCTTTTTCAGCTTGACCAATTGAACGCATGCAATGGTGTATACGACCTGGTCCCAAACGTACTTGAGAAATTTCAAAACCACGGCCTTCGCCTAATAACATATTGGTCTTAGGTACTCGTACATTTTCAAGCTTAATGTGCATGTGACCGTGAGGTGCGTCGTCATGCCCAAATACATGCATGGGGCCAACGATAGTGACACCCGGAGCGTCTAGGGGAACTAGAATTTGTGATTGTTGTTTATGTGTTGGCGCATCAGGACTGCTTTTAACCATACAAATCATAATTTTACAGCGAGGATCTCCGGCACCAGAAATATAAAATTTCTCGCCATTGATAACCCAATCATTTCCATCTTCAACAGCCGATGTCGAGATGTTTTTTGCATCAGAAGATGCAACATTGGGTTCGGTCATGCCAAAGCACGAACGTATTTCGCCTCTAAGAAGAGGGGCTAACCATTGTGCTTTTTGCTCAGGTGTCCCCACTCGTTCTAATACTTCCATATTGCCTGTGTCAGGTGCAGAACAGTTTAACGTTTCGGATGCTAAAGGCGCTTTACCCAGTTCGACTGCAATGTAAGCGTAATCTAGGTTAGATAAACCTTCGCCTGTCTCAGCATCTGGCAAAAAGAAGTTCCAAAGGCCTAATTCTTTTGCTTTGTTTTTTGCACCTTCGAGCAATTCCATTTGACGTTCAGAATAGCTCCAACGATCAGCCAGTTTTTCACCAATTGAATAAAACTCATCTTGGATCGGGATAACATTCTCTTCAATGTGCTTCTTTACAGCAAGGTAAAGTGGACGCACTGTTTCAGACATGCGTAAATCGTTTAAGTCTTCTGTCGACATAGTTGTTTCCTTAAAATTTGGTGAAATCTGACGTGATTAATAACGCTTCTTGTCACATATAGTGAAGTGTAGATTTCAAATAAATCAGTCAAAATATAATAGTTGAATGACGCTGCAATGGCTATCAAGTTCGCTTCAAATATGTGAATTTACTAATATTTTTATTAAAAAAACGATCTTATGAATTATTTATAACAAGCATTTATAG
>NZ_CAJXPA010000347.1 GCF_913058035.1 uncultured Paraglaciecola sp.
GAGGAAGGTGAGTCGCCTTATTAAAATAAACATAATATATGAATTATGTTTATTTTAATAAGGCCTGTAAAAATTCTGCCCCCAGCTTTCTTGCTTTGGCAATATTATTCTCAGGTATGCTTTCAGGTTGAGGGTAGTGTCTTAATACAGCTTCTACACTGCTTTCCCTGAGTACATGTAACAAAGGGTAGGGCGAACGGTTTGTGTAGTTAGCTGGGTCATTTTCAGCCTCACCATCAAAGCAGTAATTTGGATGGAAGCTGGCGAGTTGATAAATACCCCCGTAACCTCCTCGAAAAATAAGTGAATTTGCTAATTCAAGCATATCTAAATATTCTTCAAAATTATCAAATCCTGACGGAAAAATAAGTATGGTAGTTTGAATATCCACTTGATTGTCGAGTAACGTGAGTTCATCGAGTAAGTGGCCCAGTGCATCATTGGCTTGAGTTGAGTGGAAAATAGAGAAACGTACCGTATCGCGTTCTAATTCTTTTTTAGCAAAAGGGCAGAAGTTCAGCCCTACAATTACATTGTTTATCCAAGATTTGACAGCTTTTTCAGCCGTGTCATCACTTACCTGAGTAGGTATATTCATCTTCAAGAATGGTACTTCACATAGGCTTCTAGAGTATTTTCAATTAGACTGGCAACTGTCATTGGGCCTACGCCGCCGGGTACAGGGGTGATCCATCCAGCTCTTTGAGAAGCGCTTGCGTATTCAATATCACCACCTAAGCTACCGTCTTGATTCCGATTAATGCCTACGTCAATTACGATCGAACCTGGTTTTATCCACTCACCCGGGATAAAATTTGATTTACCCACTGCGACTACCAACAAATCAGCACGTTGAACATGTGACCTCAGATCCTGAGTAAATTTGTGACAGCTTGTGACAGTGCAGCCGGCAAGAAGTAGTTCCATGAACATCGGACGTCCAACAATATTAGATGCACCCACTATAACTGCGTCTAAGCCTTTTACAGGACGCTTAGTGGACTCAATAAGGCTCATTATGCCTTTGGGTGTACATGGCCGCAAAGCAGGAATGCGTTGAGCGAGTCTGCCTATGTTGTAAGGATGAAAACCATCAACATCTTTTTGTGGATCAATACGCTCTAATACTTGCTCTTTGTTAAGACCAGCAGGAAGAGGAAGTTGAACCAGTATTCCATCAATTTCATCATCAATGTTTAATTGGTCAATAATATCTAATAATGAGCGTTGAGATGTCGTTGCTGGTAAGTCGTAAGATTTTGAAACAAAACCTACTTCCTCACATGCTTTACGCTTCTTATTGACATAAACGTGTGAAGCGGAATCACTGCCCACTAAGACAACGGCTAATCCTGGCGCTCTTCGGCCTGATGAAGTTATAGCTTCAACTTGTGAAGCCACGTGTTGTCTTATGTGTTTGGCAATTAAGACGCCATCAATTTTCTGTGCTGGCATAAATAACCTAAAGCGAAGTATTCTGTGGATGTATTGTCACATACCGTTAGGGTTTTTCGCAATTAGGATGTACCAAAATGATTATACTCAATCATAATTCTTAAGCCATTTCATGTCGTTAATGATATAACGTGCGGCATTATATAGACGTACATAGGAATACCCTTTGGAATTGTCAGGTGTAGAAATTTTTGGATATTGTGCCTCATTGATAATTGCATTTTCTTTAACCAGAAGTTCAATCATTAAACTGCGATGGTACAATCTGTTTGGTGCATCTTGTTTTTGTGTTTACGGCATTATTATTAGTGCTTACCCCGTTGCAGTGTTGAACGGAGTGATTGCTTTAACGAATATATTTTTTCTGACGCGTTTGTTATTGAACGTGGAAAATCAATTTTCTATACTTCAAGTGTCTCGTCCATCTAATTATGTAGACTTTTTTTTGGAGTATCATCGGCAGGACATAAAACGATTATTTCCTCGTTTTATGAAAGTTGCAGCAGTTCCTGCTAGAAAATACTTTTTCTTAACTGAGCGTACAGAAGTAGTCGGCATGTTATCGGGCTTTGAAG
>NZ_CAJXPA010000348.1 GCF_913058035.1 uncultured Paraglaciecola sp.
CAGCCAGTGATACCCCTACTGGTGCAAATAATACCGTTAGCGGCACAATACAAAGAAAGCCAAATAGATTGACCAAGCCAAATGTACCAGCTGGAGCATCGCTTGGTGTACTACCCAAAGTCAGCATAGTTAGCGTAGCTGGTAACGAAATAATTAACCCAAAATCTGCAGGGTCCCCACGAATTTAGGCCACATTTCGTGTCATTGACACTACTTGAGCCGTTATTTTGAGATGAGATTTGGTAAAACATTTTGCATCAAGCCTTAGTGACTTATCCTGAATGGCTCGCCCGGCAACAAATTGAAATGACAATACTCGCTTTTTGGAAGTTGTATTGACTTGATATCGCATATGTACGTTTGATTGTATAACTGACAGACCTATAAGCAATAACATCAGGCTAGCTACGGTTGCTAGTAGAATTAGAATTTTTAACCTACGAAGCAATCGGCTTTGACTCTGCTCAAAACCTAAGCCGAACGCACTGCTTTGTATATCCCTAAACTCTTCTTCAATCTGCATACGTGTTCGGTATATAGAGACCGCTTGTTTGCCTAAGCGTCTCGTCATTTTTAATGATGTGCTTAGTAGCCATGGACCCCTTGCTCCCTTAGCATATTTCTTTACATTCTGTGATTGTCGAGCTTTACCGTATCGATTTAAATCTTTTCTACCTTGGAGTTTTTGCTTGTCAATAATAAAGCGACAATCGAGTGGGTTAGTACGATTTATTGCACCGCTTCTTGCCTTTGGTTTAGGTTTAGCTTGTCGATAAAATCGCGCAATACTTTGCCAAGTTTTACCATCATTTAATGTATAAAAATTAGGATGACGAGTTCTACCTAGAAAGTCCCATCCTAAAGCAGCAATCTGTCTAAACCACGGAGTTTTAAAACCAGCATCGGTGACAACAATTGGTTTAACCCTATCACCTAGTTTAGCCTTCAATCGAGATAAAAAAGAGTATGAGTAGTGCGTTTTCTTTGGTCTTAATATCATGAACCTCCTCATATAAAGTGACAGAGCGCCCATCGAAAGGTAACGATGCTCTTATTAAAAAATGACGTTTGTATTCATCGAGATCTGACCAATCGACTAATATAATGGGGCAAAAAGAGCGAGAGCAAAATAGCCCACAAATCGCACTATAAATACCGTCGCTTTCGTTCAATAAGTTATTATTGGAACACATTATATCAGCGCGCTTTATAGAGTGCTTATCTGTTGTGTTTGATTCAATACCCCGTCCAATGGACGTGACTGTTAAAGCATTGCTTTGCAATAAGCTGTTTATACAACAAATTAATGCACTGCGACGTGCTTTATGCATTTTGGGAGTGACAAGACTGTATAGTCTTGTTCACAAAACGATTCACATTCATGGCATGACCTTATTGGTGATGTTTGGCGGTAGATCTGATCACCCCATGCGTAGATGTTCCCTTTCTTTTTTATTTTTTACTTATCTTACTGACTTATATGAATTATTCGTGGGGATACTTCAGAACCTGACCCCGCAGGCTCTTGCAGCACCCCAATTATGTTGATAAATACTTCATCAAGATACCAAGTATCACCTAATCGTCCACGGTTCTTTTTAGACGTTTGTAATATTTTTGACTGAATTTCTGACACCAGTTTCTAATGGTTTTGTAACTGACGGTAATGTCTTTTGTTGCCAGCAATTCTTTTATGTCACGAAGGCAGAGCGTAAATCTATGATAAAGCCACACAACGTGACTGATAATTTGGGGTGAATAGCGATATCCGGCATAAATATTGGTTTTTTTTATACCCTGATTATTGCACGTTTCTGAGTTCAATTTTTACTTGACAGTACAATATTTAAGCATAAAATCTTTATGCTTTTTTAAGTTAAGTTAAGTTAAGTTAAGTTAGTCAAGGTTAGGGTTATTTAATTTAGGTATGGTTTTTTTAGTGAAATTCATATGTGTTATTATGGGATCCTTGCTAAATTATTAGTATGTATATAATTAGATAATCTACAACTTTCTTATCA